>CAZXHL010000011.1:0-49388 GCA_964640545.1 uncultured Bacteriovorax sp.
TCTTCGGAGTATTTTTTGGCCGCTTCTTCAAACGTGATCTTCCCTTCTGCAATTTCCTTAGCAATGTCTGAGATAGAGTGTTTGCCACCTTCTTTGACCAAGATATGACGAGCCCTGACTTCTTCCTCTTGTTTATAATCTGAAATATTCCGATTATAATAAGCCTGAAGTCTAGCTTGAGAATCTGCATTGGATTTAAAATCTTCAAGCTCCTTATCCGTCGGCTTCTTCGGCGTTTCAATATTCTCAGCAGAAAGCTCTACGGTCTCAAATATAAAGCTTCGGTTGAGCCACTTTTGGTCATCAATTTCTGCTTGCGACAAACTGCGTGTGCCAAATTCAAAGGCTTTTCTGAGATTTTCGATAGCAACCTGCTTGCGAAGGCCATCTTCAAACTGAGCTGGTCTGGCCACAGTCTGTTTATAGAGTAGGGGGTCAAACCGTCCATCTTTTTGAAATTGAGGATACTCCTTGATGAGATTGCGAACGCTCTCGGGTGAGGAGCGAATCCCCAATTCTAACGCGGTGCTATAGGCAAAATTCTGATAAATGAGTCTTTGGAGAACATTTCGAGCTGAAACTTGCTGCATCATGATCCGGCGGAGCATCTTCTCTTGCTCTGGGCTTTCGGCATTTTTAAGCTGAGTTTGCATGAATCCTTCCATACGCTCCATCTCTTGATTCAAAACCTGCACAAGCTGCCTTGTTTGGACCTCTTGTCCTTCTACCTGGGCGATCACCTCAGACCCCATAAATCCTCCTCCCCCGATCGGAGCACCGGACCCAGTCGTCCCAAATGTCGAAACGACAAGTCCCGCCACAGAGAGAACAAAAATAATGGAAAAGAAGCCTTTGTATCTACGAATAAATTCAAGCATAAGGCGAAAATAATATCCCAAAATTTTTCAGTTGTCTCAGGTCCAAAAGGAAATCTCGTGGGTCTAGAATTAATGATTGAGCGTGTTAGAATCTAAACTAAGATGCTGTTTTCTAGGTTTTTTCGGCGACACAGAACCCTGGTTACTCGGGTCCTCATGTTTGCCTCCCCACTGATTCCCATACTTTTTGTGATGGCTCCTGACATGCCTAGACTCCGCCTTTACGACCACGCACAATCTTGGATTGTCCATCCGATTTCAGAACTTGTCACTTTCGCATCAAGAGGTGGAACTTCGATTCTTGATCACTATGTCCTGCTAGCCGGCGCCGCGAAGGAGCGGGACGAACTGAAGAGAGAAATTGATTCACTCGAGTCCCAGCTACTTAACTTACAAGAAATGAAAGAAGAAAATGGAAGACTCAGAAGCCTCCTTAACCTTCCCGACGAAAAGAAATTTGAATCCGTCGCTGGTAAAATCATCGCCGAAGATCCAAGTGGAGAATCACTTGGCTTTTTTATCAACGTTGGTAGCAACATGGGAGTTAAAGAAAGAATGCCCGTCATTTCCAGCAGGGGCGTGGTAGGAACGATACGAAGAACCTTTCCGAATTATTCCCTCTTTGTCGCCCTTCAGGACCCTTCTCATATCGTTGATGGAATCATAGTCAGGTCGCGCTCCCAGTTTGTCGTGCAAGGTAAAGGCCGTTCTTTAACAGGCAATCTCAAATATTTGGACCGTGCAGCTGATGTAAAAGTTGGAGATCTAGTCATCACCAGTGGGTTAGACCAGATATTTCCAAAAGGTATTCCTGTAGGCTTCATAGTTTCTGTCAGACGCCCTCGAGCTGGCGTTACACAAAATGCAACTCTCCGCCCCTCAGTGGACCTGAGCTATCTAGAAGAAGTTGTTGTCATCAAATCACACCAGGAAATCACTACAATTGAGGAAACACTATGACACAAACCCAGAAAAAGCTTGTCGAGATTCCATTGCTACTTATGGCCATTTGGATTTTTCAGGCACTTGAGTTAAGCCTGATTAAACTCCCATTTTTTCTAGGTGTTCCGCAAGTCACATCTATGATCATTGCCTACATTGCTTTTTCTAGAGGGTGGAAAACCACAACAGCTCTTTCACTAGTATTTGCTATTCTTGGAGCATCAAACGTTGCTTACCCTACAGGTATATACATATCAGCTCATATGTGGGCAGCTTTATTTACCAAAATGGCAGTGACAGCACTAGCTCTAGAAGGCAGAAACTCTTTTGTCTTGCTCACGATCGCCTTTCACTTCATACTAAAAGCGATCACACTTAGCCTCTTACAGCTGATCAACGCGGGACCTACGCTACCTCTCTTCTTTTCACAAATTTTTGCACAACTGATCTTTGTCGTTTTGTTTGCTTACTTCTTGTTTCCTGTGTTCATTCGATGGGACGAATTCTTTGATCACAGCATGGATGAAGACTCAACGCTTTCACATTCTGTCGGGATTAGGTAGGAGAGAAAGGAAAGCCGAATCAAATGCTAGGACAAGGAGAAGCACTCAAGCATCTACAGCCGAGATTCTCGATGCTTTTCTATTTGATTTTCACAGGGTTTTGCCTCCTAAGTCTTCGGCTTGTCAAACTTCAAGTCATAGATGGTCCACGTTATCGCGCCTTCTCTCAAAGAAACTCTCTTCGCAAAGACAAACTTCCCGGGCCTCGAGGACAGATTTTCGATCGGGAGTCGAAAATCCTAGTCGACAACAGACTTCAGCTGGATGTCGTCATCACTCCTCAATTCGTTCTAGATGCAAAGTCAACGATCCATAACCTAGCTAAAATTGCCGGCATCGACGAAGAAAGACTCCACACCCAATATTTAAAGTTGTCGAAAAAATCTCCGAGGTTTCAAGCTCTCACACTGATTCCCAATGCTAGTCGTAGCATTGTAGCGCAAGTGGAAAGCTCTAGAGATTTGCTTTCGGGAGTAAACATCAAACCCATTCTTCAAAGAAGTTATTTACAACATGAAGTAGGCGCACAAGTATTTGGCTACATGGGCGAGGTCAACAAGCGCGATATCTCCCAACAAGAAAAACGTGGATTTGAGTATGAAGGCGGCGATTTGATCGGGCGAGCCGGCCTTGAGAAACAATGGGAAAGATATTTACGCGGAAGAGATGGCGTACGCTTCGTCATCGTGAATGCCCATGGCCACATGGCATCAACAGCAATGGACAGTGCGGATGCCAGCCTTCTTAGCTTTACTAAGGATGACGTTCCTCCAAGAGCTGGGAACAACCTCCAACTCACTCTAGACTCCGACCTTCAAACTGCGGCATGGGAGGCCATGGAAGGAAAAATGGGGGCCACTGTAGCCCTTGACCCAAGAACTGGTGAAGTCCTAGCCATGGTTTCAAAACCAAGTTACGATGCGACGGCACTTAACCTATCAGATGATGACATCTGGCAAGGACTTTTTAAAAACCCCTATGGCCCCCTAAGAAACAAAGCCATTCATGACCACTTTTCCCCGGGCTCGACGTTCAAAGTCTTCACAGCGCTTTCTGCGATGGAAAATGAAATCATCACTCAGAATTCAGTATTGACCTGTCCGCCAATCATTCGCTTCGGAAGACGCCCTTACCACGAACATAACCCCGCTGGTTTTGGAAAGATCAATGTCACTGAAGCGATTATGAGAAGCTCGAACGTATTCCTATGGCAGCTCGCCATGAAGCTAGACGTCAATCAGATCGCCGACGTTGCAACTAGCTTTGGCTTCGGCCAAAAGACCGGAATCGATTTGCCGGGTGAAATTCCTGGCCTGATGCCAACTAGGGAGTGGAAACAGAAAACTCAGAACAAAGAATGGTACCCCGGTGAAACGTTGAGCGTCTCAATTGGACAGGGCTCCACACTTACAACCCCACTTCAGTTGGCGCTTTCATATTCCGCCATTGCCAACGGGGGCTTGGTCTATCAACCTTACCTTGTTTCCAAGATAACCGACATCGAAGACAAAGTCGTCAAAGAATACAAACCAAAGCTACTCAGCAAGCGTGATTCCGCAAATAAACATTTAGAAGCCATTCGCAAAGGCCTATGGAGAGTGGTTAACGAGAAAGGCGGAACAGCCTATTGGACGGGACGTCTTGAAGAAGTTGAAATGGCAGGAAAATCGGGGACTGTACAAGTAAGCTCAAACGATCCTTCTGACCTTTTTAAAAAATGTGAATTGCGGCCTTTCGACAAACGACACCACTCATGGTTTGTGGGTTTCGCCCCTTGGGACAATCCTGAAATTGTTGTCGCAACTTTCATCTTGCATGGCTGCGGAGGAAGTCGAAACTCTGCGCCTGTTGTTAAAGAAGTTGTGAAACGTTGGTGGGATAAGAAAAAGGACCTAGAAAGACTTCAGGGGCCACAACCAGCCTCTACAAGGTAAGGACTTACTCGCTTTTAAGTTGGGTTAAATCAATACTATAGGTGCTGGAACAATACTCACAAGTGATCTCAAGAAGGGATTGGTCTTGTCCATCCTCATCAACACTCATCTCATCAAGCTCACTCTGACTCAGTAATGTGAGTGCGCGCTTAGCTCGTTCCTTAGAACATGTGCAATCAAAATTGATAGCCTGGTAACCAAATGATTGCGGTTTTGATCCGACGGTAAGGATATGAAGCATAAAGTCCAAGGCTTCTTTAGAATTCTCAGGCATCGCCCACTGAGACAATGGACCACCAACATTCATCCTCTGCAGCCAAAGGGAAAGGTTGTCTTCTTTTTTCTTGGCATCGTTTTGAGGTAGAATATGAATCAGAAAGCCATCTGCACGTATGACCTTGAAGGGCCTCGCGTCACCGCGCGCTTCAGCTTCTTTGTCCCAGATGATTTCAACATGAGTGCTAAGATAACAATCTTTTTGCTCGGAAGTTTGCAGGTAACTAATCACGTCTTTGCCAACATCACCCGACGACTCAATGATTCCAGTGCTTGCAGGGTAATCTCCCTTAACTCTCCTGGCCTGCATCAAGCCTTCACCAAGACCGTGATCAAAATCAAATACATCTGGTTGAGGGTTTTGAATGGTGGCGCGCATTCGCCCTGGACCGAGAACATCCGCATACAGTTGTCCGAATTCACCTGCACATTTCCACTGAAGTTCTAACTTTTCTTCATCATCAGAATCACCAAGTGCATGCATAAGAGCCGCACCCAAGACAGCGTCACCCAAATGTTTCATAGCTGGGGGAAAGGCCGATACCCGATTCGAAATCTCACTCAAAAGTTCTTTAGCCTCAACTGTAACAAGCACAGCTGACTGGTCCTCAGAGAGGGACTTTTGGTATAAACCCAAAGAGTTTTTCATACCGTTAATTCACACAACTACTTCAAAAACTAAAGTGCTTTTTGAATCAGTTCTTCGATGACGTCTTTCGTCTGGTTGCCAACGATTTGATCAACCATTTTGCCACCTTTAAAAAGAATCAAAGTCGGAACACCGCGAATACCAAAGCGAACTGGCGTTTCCCGGTTTTGATCCACGTCCATTTTTGCAAACTTCACCTTGCCGTCAAATGAGGCGGCTACCTCTTCCAATTTTGGAGTTAGGGCTTTACAAGGCCCACACCAAGTGGCCCAAAAATCCACAAGAACGGGGGTAGAAGCCTGTAGAACTTCGGCTTCGAAAGTGCTATCTGTTATTTCAGTCATTGCCATAGGGCCATTTTATAAAACTAATTATGAAGAACGACAAGAAGACTCTATGGGGAAGGGGCCAAATAGCTCCGAAGGAAAGGCGCAATGACGCCACGCGCCCCACGCCCAAAAGCCAGAAATCAGCTTACTCAGCTGAGACGACCTCTATTTTTAAGAGTTCAAAGCTCTGGATCGCCGTTCTCGTGCCATGGGCTCTAGATTTTCTCAGCCCCCACCTATTTCTCACTACTGTTATTGGAGCGGCGCTTTGGTACTTATTGATCGCAGGCACGATCCTAAAGCACTCTGCAAAAGATCAGAACCTTCAAAACTTTGCAAAAAAATCTGTCGTGATCCTCTGGGGCCTTTGGATTTTGAGCTTCATTGGGAATATCATTCTCTCCAACCCGGAAGCACTGTCCGAGCTCGAACATCTGGAAACCGCTGCTTGGTTCACACCTACGATCAACCCGTGGCTCATTAGAATTCATGCCACACTTTTTGCCGGCGCCGCCGGCCTGGTGTTTCTCGGCGCCGTAGCTTCTATGGCATGGATTATCCAAATGAAACGCGTGCGGGCCAAATCATGGGAACGAAGAAGGCGCGGATCCTTCTCGCTACCTTCACTCGAAAGTCTCGCACAAGTTTCAAGGAGTAGCACTCGCTGGGCTTTTTGGGGCTGGGGACTAGGACTGTCTTTAGCCATCGCTTCCATGATTCTCACTCAGGCCTTTCAATGGAGTGTTTTTAAAGACTCGCAAATTGTATTTTCCGTATTTCTTTGGACTCTCTTGCTCTTCAGCCTCTTCCTTCAAAGTCGTGATGCCCTCGACGAAAATAGAAAACAATGGATCGTCATTTTTACGAATAGCTGCTTTTGGTGTTTATTACTCCTACACGCCTTGTCGACTCATTACATGTCATTTCATGAACCCATCAGGTGGTGGACACGATGAGTGCAAATTGGGAAATGGAGTTACTCCAATGCCTTAGTCTGAGCAGCAGAGAAGACTGCTCGGCATCAGAACGTGAGCAAGCTTCGCTACCTTCTGATGCCGCCTTAAAACGCTCGATCATCAGCGCCTGGCTCAAAGAACTCCGAGAAGAATACGGCGAACAATGCGGACTGATTTATCTAGCCACATGCCACCGAATTGAATTCTATTTTTATGGATTCCCTGGCTCTGAGCTCAAAAATCTCTGGGCCGAACTCTGTGGACAAAAAGTCCTCAACGCCAAACACCTAGAATCCGTAGACGCCTTCCAACATTTGGTCGAAGTTTCATCCAGCCTTGCAAGTGAAGTGCTTGGCGAGACCCAAATCACAGGCCAGGTGAAACAAGCTTTTGAAAACAGCAAAGAGGCGAAATGGATATCCAGCCCCTTACTTCGTGTTTTTGAAGAAGTCCTTCGAGTCACCAAACGTATTCGTCATGAATCCAAGATCGGCACTGGCACCATCAGTGTCGCACACGTAGCGGTTGACGGACTCAACGATGTCTTCGCAGACCTAGGCAATAAACGAGCATTGGTCGTAGGGGCAGGGAGCATGGCCCAACAGGCTCTTGAGAGATTGATGAAACTGGAAGTCGCCTCAATCACATGGGTCAATCGAAGTAAGGAGAAGATTCAAAAGCATCCTCTCAGTGGATACTGTGAGATTCGAGATTTTGAAGAACTCGAAGCCCTACTTTGGGAGCACCCCATCAGTGTCCTCGCAACATCATCAGAATCGACATTAGTCATTAAAGACAGAGTGATTCAGCAGAAGATCAAAGCCGACAAAATCATCGCTGGCCCCAAAGTCCTTCTCGACCTCGGTCTACCTAGAAACATTGATGAGCGCATACACGGTATTCACAACTTCCTCGTGAGGAATGTCGACGAGTTTCGAGATCGCGCTGAAAACGTCTCATCACAACGAGCGACTGGTCTCCCTATTGCTCAAAAAATCGTAGAAGAAGAGTTGTTAACCTTTGTAAGTAATTGGAATCACTGGAGCCAAGGGGCTCTCGTCGCTGAACTCTTCAAGTCCTCCCAAAGACACTTAGACAGAGAACTAAACAACCTCCAGAGCAACTTAAGAGTGGATGAAAAGCCAAAAATAGAGTATGTCGTGAGGAACGTTTATGCCAAAATGATGCACCAACTTCTCGAGAGTGTTCGCAGTCTCGAGGAATCTGAGGCCCGCAGGGCCCTGGAAGCACTCAATTTGGCTTGGAGGCAGACAGATATTTCATGGCAAAAGCATCAAACAAGTCCGCAGGAACCAAAAAACCCGCTAAAAAATCCACGGCAAAAAATTCTGTAAAGTCTGTTAAAAAGACTGCGGCAACCAAAGCTCCGGCAAAAAAAACAACCTCCAAAGCTACTGCTAAATCTGCGTCCAAAAAAGCTCCAGCTAAAAAAACGACTTCAAAAAAAGAAACGGCTTCAAAAACTTTGACAAATACGACTACCACAAAAAAATCTGCGGCCAAAACTCCTGCCAAATCTACGACGAAAAAGACGGCCAATAAGTCACTCGCTGATATTGCAAAAAGACTAAAGGCGACTAAAAAAGCCAGCTCCACCAAAAAGAAAGCCACAAAAAAGGCGGCTCCGAAGAGACAAACAACATCTTCTTTCCCAGAAAGAACAGTCGTGAAAAAGCCGGCCCCGATGGTCGAAGCTTTCGATATCAAATCTGCCTTCAGAACCCCGAAGAAAAAAACCACGGAAGAAGCTACCCAGTCTGTTGCGACGACTACCAAAAAGGCTTCTGCAAAAAAATCTGACCTTGGCCTCGACTTCATTGGAAAGTTCCCAATGAGAAAATCTGGCGGGGACAAGAAGCTCGACAACAAAAAAGCAAGCACTGGACCCATTTTTGAAATGGGTCATTACAAAGTTGCCAGCTACAACACGCCCTTAAGCCAAGCTTACATTGAAGAGTTCAAAGCTAACTATTCGCTCAAGCACACAAAAGATACTTTCGACTTCAAATATGAAAAATTCGCAGGCGAGGGAGAAGATCCTGCAGCCTACACACGCGATATGCTCGAGCGTGTGGCGAGCGGCGAATTTGATATGCTTGTGCTTAACATGAAGGACTTTCCACTAGACCTTCCCGCGGGCCTTACCATCGCTACTTCATTCAAGCGCGAAGATCCAAGGGATGTTCTCGTTTCCAGATCCACCTATGGTGCCATACAAGAATTACCTCGCGAAGCCAAAATCGCTGCCAATTCCATGCGCCGTGTGATGCAAATCCGCGCTTTGCGTCCGGATTTAGAGGTCACTCCTTGCCACGGTGATATTCACGAACGTCTACAAATGATTGATACTCACGAATCCGACGCTCTCGTTGTTTCTTGGTCGAGCCTCAGAAGACTCAACATCTCTCCAAGATATTATGTCTCTCTCCAAGCAGACCTTATGGTTCCAGCCCCATGCCAAGGAACAGTAGGGGTTGTTTGCCGCGAAGACGATATCTCGGCCTTTTCAAAACTCGCATATGTTGAAGACTCTGAAGCTTCTTGGTCTAGCCGCTGTGAACGAGCCTTCTTGCAAAAGATGGGGGGCAAAACAGGAGCCCCAATCGGAGCCCTTGCTCACCGCAAAGGCACACAGGATCCTTGGATCCTCGACATCGCCGTTGGTGACCCAAAATCTGGGGAGCTCCTGAAGCACCGAGAAATCGGCACAAGCCGCTGCAAGCCAGAGTCGCTAGCCGACAAAGCCTTCGCCGGCGTTCTAGGCAAAGGCGCCCGCCGCTTTATGATTTTATAAGTTAGTTTTGTTTGATCTCAAGACGGACGACACCCCTTAGTTCGCCGACTCGATATCCCGTAGCTTTGTCCTTGGGATACTTTTGCTTCAATATTTTCTGCATCTGCTTAGAAACATTTGTTCCATGACACTGGAGGCACGTGCCCTCTATCTTAATTGCCTTGTAGTAGCGACTAGCAAGCTTTTTTGAGTCATCCATCTTATCGAGCCAAATAAAATCAGGATTTCCCTTGGCTTCAAAAAACTTTAAAGCTTCCTGATCTACCTCATCGGGCGCATTCAGAGGGTTTCTATTGCGATCGCTGATCCTCTTCACAGACCAACCTGGTTTGAGTGACTGATTCACCTTTTCAGTCAAAGGAGTGGCCTGTAGAGAGCAGAACTCCAAAGCCCCCAAGGGACCATTTTTTTGCATTTCTTGCACCAAATTAGACTTCAGCGTTTTCAGTAGTGACACCACCGTCGCCTCCGCTTCTTTATCCGGAATCGGCTGAGCATAGGAAAAAACGGGCGAAAACACCCATGGGGCAAAAACAAATATAAAAACGAGATTTTTTCTGGCAATCATAACTTCAACTATACAAAATTATCTAGACAATAGGGCCCGTATCAAAAAATCATTCAAATAAACGCAACCGGCCCTAAAGAAGCCCCAGATCGCGTCCAATCACTTGGGCCATGCCGTCCTTGCAGATGGGGCAAAAGCTTCTTCCGCTTTCCATCACGCAGCTAAGGCCAGGCTTGTAGGATTGAGTGTTGGCTGGAGAATCGGCGTACCCACCTTCGAAGGCTCCGAAAGGCTTTGCGGGGTCGATAGGTCGACTCCAAAAATTTCTCGGCGTAGGTAGAGGAGTTTCAGTGCTAACAAATTGTTTCCACTTAAGCTCTGATGCTTCTTTTAAAAAAGTGATGTTCTGAGACCAAGGCTCATGGACATGCGGAGCGAATTCAAGCTCAGTTCGACCGCCGCCCTGATACTCCTCATTCAGCCCAAGGAAATGCCCGAACTCATGCGTGAGTAAATAAGCAAAGTAATTCGATTCAGAGGGAATCGCAGTTAACTCTTTGAAGTTTCCCACTCCCCAGTAGTAAGCGTTGTCCACCAAAGCCAATGGGTAGTCATAGGCGACTTGGCCTAGGCTATCGCGATAATGCTTCACACGGGTGGGGTAGAGAACGTGATACCATCTGCCAAAATCATTCCAATAGGGAAAGTAGAGTCCAAGGAAAGAATCTCGATCCGGAACAGGCATTGCGCCTCGCTGAGCCGTACCGAGAGATTCCTCACTCAAGTTATACACCGCCCGAAATTCAAAATGATCGACATAAGGAATTCCCACGGCTTCCAAAGTCTCAGCCACCTTTACCGCGTCCCGAATGAAACTCGGACGAAACCTTTGCTCCTTGTAGCCTTCAGCATAAATCGTAAAAATCAACCTAGGGCTGTGGCTCGCTTCCTTGATCAAGGTCACATCACTTGTGCGCCTCTTCGGATCAAGCTCAAGCTCCTGAATGTCGCTAGGGATAATGAACTTTTCAAAGACAAAATTAATCTCACCAGAAGTCGCATCCTCTGCGTAGAATTTTAAGACGACTGACTTCTCTGGCAACGGAAACCGAAAATGAATCGCGCGAGATAATTTGCGAAATTCTTTGCCGGTGCCAATGCTATCCCAAGCAATGAGCTCGCCGGTGCCAGCATCATGCAAAGTGGCCTTGTAGCTCCCGAAAGGACTAGGGGACTTTTGATTGCGAAGTCGAAGGGCCTGAGTGCCAGACGGTTCGATCACCATATGACTCAAGTGAAAAGCATCGCCGTCATCAGTGCTTTCTTGCCAATCGATCTGAACTCTAAAAGCCTTTTCACCCTGGAATTCATTGGTCGCCATTTGGCGAAGCTTGGAGACATCGGTATTTGTAGATAGCTTAAAGCCACTATCGGCGGCAAACTGTGCATCCGTTGGTACTTTGGATTGATCAAAATAGGGATTGGCCATGAGCGGGGAACTAAGCAAAAACGAACTCAATAAACATAGGGATAATAAGGCCTTAAATCTCATAGCTGTATTTAAACTTAACTCAACCCTTACTGCAAATTTCGGCCCTCTTGAGGTACTATTAGGGGATGAGAAAGTTCTTAACCCTAGCCAGCATTGTTTACCTGATTGGAATCTCCACAGAGGGCATGGCCTGCAACACTGAAGTCCCCATCGTGCTGCTTGGGCAGGTAAAAGAGTCTGTCAATGTAGAGGCCGAGGGAGTAGGTTTTTCAACATTTCCAGGAACAAAATGGGAAACAAAACTAGACGTCAAGTTTGTGCCAAAAGCCAACGCAAATCCAGAAGTCCCAGCTGCGCCAAGTGGCTTAGTCATTCTATACATCCAAAGAGGCGATAGCTTTGGTGGAAAAAATAGTAGTGGCGAAAGAAATCCAGATAGCGGAGAAGGCGAAATAAAGGCAACTTTGCCGAATGGCAAAGTCGTAACAATAAACCTTAAGCTTAAACCCAGAACAAAAGGTTGCGGATCCCACGAAATTGAATACAACTAAGAAGAAAACTCGTCACAAAAACTAAGTCGAACTTCTGACCATTTCTGAAAACCCCTGAATCCATTTTTCACTAGCATTGGGGCAGGGGATAAGCTTAAGCGATTCGCCCCCAGCCTCCACAAAACTCTCAGCTTCGCGCATTTCAATCTCTTCAAGAGTCTCCAAACAATCCGTCACGAAAGCGGGACAAAGGACATAGACGTGCTTGACGCCTTCCTTCGCCCATTCTTCCAAAACATGATCTGTGTAAGGAGAGATCCAAGGCGTACGTCCCAACCTCGATTGAAAGGCAACGTAATACTGCTCCTCACTCAACTGTAGTTTCTCAGCTAGCAATCTAGCCGTCACAAAGCACTGCGCCCTGTAGCAGTTCTTATTTTTCTCAGTAAGCTGATCACAGCACTTACCGCCTTCCGTCAGACATGCACTGGGCTCGTAATCGGGAAGCTTGGACAAATGCCTCTCAGGAATGCCGTGAAAACTCATAAGCACACGAGAATCTGAAGGCAATTCCTTAGGCAGCACAGCCTCAGCACGAGACGCAAAGGCATCGATAAATTCAGGTGCGGCGTAGAAATCTCGAATGTATTTGACCTTACCGGTGAAACCCAATTGCTTGATCACTCTTTCACATTCTTGAAAGGCGGTTTCAGTAGAAGACAACGCATAGTGCGGATACATAAGAGCAATCGTTAGTGATTCAGGTTTCTGAGAGATTAATTTCTTAATTCCGGACTCAATCGAAGGCTGAGCGTAACGCATCCCAAGCTCCACGTGATATCCCTCACCAAGTGTCGCACGGAGCCCCTTCACAAAATCGATGCTGTGAAATATGAGTGGCGAGCCACGTTCCTTATCCCAAATTTCTCCGTAAGCATGTGCCGACTTCTTAGCTCTCACAAATGAAATGACAGTATAGACTAGCAACGCCCTGGGAATCTTGGGAATGTCTATGACGTAAGGGTCCATCAGGAACTCTTGCAGATAAGAGCGCACGTCCGAAACTTTCGTAGATTGAGGCGAACCAAGATTACAAACAAGCAAAGCTTTTTTCATATTTATTTTCATAGTTATGAAAATTCTTTTCTAATCGTGTCGACGATATATCGCACGTGATCTTCAGGAGTTTTTGGCAATACGCCGTGCCCAAGCCCGGACACCCAGCCGCGGCGCTGCTCGAGGGTCAGTTCCTTCAATGGCTCTAGATAGGAATGAAAAGCTTTTTTAAAGGAATCTGTATCCGTCAAAAGCATGCTCTGATCAAAGTTGCCTTGAACGAAATGATCTCGTTCGGACTTCAAGATATCCGCTAGAGCCCATCTATGATCGTAACCAAGACCAGCAAACTTGCTGAGTGAATTGTGTTTCCGTAAAGACGCCACATGTCCCTCACTAGACTCTTTAATATAATAAGCCATTTTACCTTTGAACTCTCTCGCTAGCTCGTCCACCAGAGGTGCGACATGCTCATCAAACATGGTCGGAGCAAGTGCACCAGCCGCCGTATCAAAAAGCATCACAAGCTCAGCACCGGCATCTAATTGGATCTGAATATTCGCCTTGAGCAGTGGCATCATGTATTCACAAAAACTTTTAAACAAGGGGAGGGAACCTTTGGAGTTTTCCAAAAAACCTTTGTGTGTTCCTTCAACAGCATAAACAAAAAGGGTCCAAGGAGAGCCCACAAAACCAATAAGGCTTTTGTCTTTTGGAAGCAATTCTCGTGTGGCTTTTACGGCTTCGCCTTGAAAGCGCACGCCCTCTACAGCATCTTCCCAATGGACGAGCTTCTTCATGCTTTGTTCATCTAATCGGAATCCTAATTGTGGCCCCTTATCCGTATACTCAAGACCCATCCCAAGAGCCTGCAAAGGAAAGAGCAAATCACTAAACAAAATCGACACATCAAAATCGAAGTCTCTGATGGGACCTAGAGCGGTTTCAGCCGCAAGCTCGGGTTGAGTGCAAAGCTCCATGAAAGAATGCTTAGAACGCAATCCTTGGTAGTGCGAATGGTAGCGTCCAGCCTGTCTCATAAACCAAATAGGCGGCACAGCCTGAGGGGTCAAATCAATAGCGTTGGCAAATTTTTCGTTCATAATCATATGGTTTTCAACTCCCATTTTGTGTTCTGACGAACACAGTCTTTCAAATCTATATACGGCTCTAGCTTACGATTCATTTTCTCAAAAATAGGAGCAAGCTCGTCAAAACTCAATCCCATTCCACAAGCGTGACGAGGAATGGAGGCGATAAGTTCCTGATCAAGCCTCCATACTTCAAGAAATGCAGAGGCACTCATCCAGAAGCACAACTTCTTATCTGCTGCTGGCAAACTATCAGCAGCTTCAGCTGCCGTCGCAAAACGCGCTTTCAGAGAATAGGTCATAACGTTCGTTGCACCATCTTGAGTCGGTGCTTTATCATGAGTGAGGCGGGCCATATTAGAAAATGCTACAGTGGAAAATGCTACAGTGGAAAGGGCTACATTCGAAGCTTCAACGCCTGACTTCAAAATGTCTGAACCAAACGATTCCAAGCTACCAGACACCCAAACATTTTTTTGCGCAAGCGCCCTCCATGTCTGCATCCCAGACACCCAGATTCTAACGTTTTCCTTCAGGACGAGGTCGTCTCGATAGGCGTCTTTTCTAGTCACTAAAACATTTTCAAAACGGGTTAAGTCTAATGGTCCACTTTGGCCACTTTGGCGATCAAAAAACCTCGGCCTAAGATCTTCTGGAGGCCAAATATCTTTGCGAGACAAAGAAGAACTCGTTTCAACAAAGTTTTTTCCATCGATTAGTAGCGCTCGACCTTTTCGCCAAAGATCAGTAGGAAGCTCACAATCAAGAATCTGTCCAGAATCTCTTTCACCCTTAAGAAGTAAATAAGCTTTCTCTTCTGGCCCAATCGTTCGAACATGCGCACCAATTTTCTGATGGCAACCCCCGCCATATTCTGCAAGAACTTCTCTTTCTTTTTGAACCAAAGCGAATACGGATTGGAACTCCTGAAAGGCTGATTTTAAAAACTCAACCTTTGCCCCACCGTCATCAATCGCCTCAATAGCCAAGGCGCCTTGAGCTGGCGCCGTCGGATTTTCACGAAGTGGAAGTATCATCCATTCGCATTGTTCTAAATCTTCGATAAAGGATGCCTTGAAACTACGAATTTCTTCGTCACCAAAATCGTCACTAGTCATCAGCCGGTCAAGTGCCGCCTTGGCCAACACCAATGCTTGAGCCTCAGGATCTGCCAGAAGTTTTGAAAGCCTTGTTGGGATGTTTCCACGAATGACTTTAAACGAGAGCTTATCTAAATCAAAAGGCAAAATTTCAGGCAGCAATTTAGAAAGATTGTATTCTCTTCTCGGAGACGAACTTAGCACCACAAAAGTCTTGGTAGCAGAAGAAGACGACAGCGAAGTCAAAAAACTTTTCTTCACCAAAAGAAGATCTCTCGCGTCCTCTCGCTTCATCGTTCCCACTAAAGAATGAGTAGGAGGCAGCTCCAAGGGAAGATCCTTCCAGGAATGCACAACAAGGTCACATGAGCCATTTGCCAAGTCTTCCTGAAGATCCTTAGTAAAAAGACCTTTTTCCGGAAGCTCCTTCAGAGAGACTTCTAGGTTCTGATCTCCGAAGGAAGACTTAAACAGGAAATCCACCTCAAGATTCTCACCCATTCGATCCGCAAAAGCTTTGAGGTGTGCAGCGACAGTATACGCTTGTATACGGGCTAATACACTTTTTCTAGAGCCGATTGTGATCTTCTGCACCCGGAAACTTATATCATCGCTCAAAAGCGATCTCTAGCTCTAGTCACGTGTTTTAGGCATCAAAATTGGCATTTTCAGGAGTTTTATGGGGTCAATTTCGGCATCATTATAAATCCTAGAATAATTGACATAATTTCTGAGAATAGAGCGGACATAGCCTCTCGTCTCTGTGAAGGAAATCCTATCGATAAACGCGTAAGAGAGGGGATTGAAATAGTGCTCAAGCCAATCATAGGCAGGAGGCCTTCCAGCATTATAGCCTGCGGTAGACACGATGATCGAGCTCTCAAAGAGGTAGAACAATTTACTCAAGTGGAAAGTCCCCATCTTAACGGCTATTTCTGGTTTCAAGAGCATCTCAGGTTCAAAACCCTCAATTTTTAGCTCACGCGCCTCGGCCTCAGCAACAGGAGGGATAATCTGCATCAAGCCCAAAGCATTTGCAGAAGAACGGGCTTGAGAGTTGAAAGCACTTTCTTGCCTAATCAAAGAGGTCACATGCCAAGGGTCAATCTTGTTTTTAATCGACTCAGCGTGAATGAGGTCCTTGTAGGGAAGCGGGTAGAGATAAGCCAGTTCCTCAGCTCCAATATCGCCTTCAAAAACAATTCTTGCTAACTCTCCCGTTCGCAAAGCTCCAATATGGTCTCCAACAGCAAGCCTCAACCAAGCAATTTTCTGAAGAAGTCGCCTTTTGTCTCGCGTTTTATATTTGCGCTTTGAACCCATGGCGTAGACATAGGCACGTCTTTCTAAACTAGGAAGATAACGCTTTAAATCTTTGAACCTCCGGATCGAAGCCAATCCATAAATTCTCGCCCAAGCCTCATCTTGACTTTTCTCCGTTTTTAGAGTCTTAGTGGAAAAAATTTCTGAGAAGCTCGGCATCTGCCAGACCTCTTGTTCTCCACTCCAAAACTTATTGGCACCACCCATTTTCCACCCCGAAGGCTCATCACCCAGTTTAACCAATTCAAGTCCCGACAATGCACTGAAATACCCTAGAGGCTCATTCTCATAGGCCTTCTCAAAAAATTCTTTTGCCTCGGATTTTTGTCCTTCCAGAAGTAGGGCGTTCGCCTTCCAGAAAAGCCATCGACTTCCTTCTTCTTTCCAATTCAGATCAGACTTAAAGCCATCTAACTCTTTAGAAATGTCTTTATAATCATTCGTTCCAACGGCTAGATCTAACGAATTAAAAAACCTTCGCCATCTCAAGTCTAGGTAGAGATCCATAAAGGCACGCTTCTGAGGTTCAAGCTCCTGTATCGCCTGATCAAAGAAAGATCTCGCAATATTCTTATCCCCGGATTGCTCTGCAATGCGCGCCCGCACATAAAAACTAGCGGCCAACTTAAAATCCGTACCCCATGCCCGATTCAAAGCAATAATTTGGTCAAAAACTTTTACGGCTTCATTCTGAGTGTCGTAGGACCACCGCCACTTTCCAACCTGATACATGTGATCAAAGAATTTTTCACGGGCTTCAACCTTTTGGGGAATATCAATAAAATGACCCTTCTGAAGATACCGTTTCAAAATCGCAGGAATCTTATGCCTCTGATCCATGATGCGCAAAAGTCGCAAATGAAATTCTAGTGCGTCCCACAGCTCATCCGCCTCTACCAATTTAGTTGGCAGCCTTAGGACCTGCGCCATCGTCACCAAAGCCGAATCACCCTCGAGAAAATTGACTTGTTTCTTGGCATAGGTCAGCAACTCATCGAGCGACATTTGTCTTATGGAAGGTCCAATAAAGGACCTCGAGACTCCTAGCTCAATCGCTAGCTTGCGAATCTTCACTTTATCTTGCTTAAGCGGGAACAATATCCACATTCTTCTTAAAGACTTTTGCAATTGAGACCGGAGCTCCGAATCCATGTTTTGGCCCTTTAATCTCCAGAGGAACAACCATTGGTCAAAGTCTCCAGCTGTAATGCGATGATCCTCTTTGGCGGGAATCTTTTCTAAATTTGTAATCAACAAATCTCGGTATTGCTCCAAGGCCACTGGATCCTTTTTTACGACATCAATAATAATGCTCAAAACCTTTGCGCGATCATAACGATTGAACAATAAGAAATCGATCTTGGTATCCAGCCCCACCTTTGCCAGCGCAAACCTTTTCGCCGTATTTAAGAATCGAAACCAAAGCAAGGCTGCCTCTTTTTTCAAAAGCAGAGTCTTCCCTGATCCATATTTTTTGGTGGAGGCGTCTTCATCAAATAACGGACGAAGCAGCAAATCCATATCATCAACCCATACTGACGTAGCGTTCACGAAGGCATTAACGGAAGAAGCATTAGGGCCCAGCTCTTCCTCAGCTTTGGTCTCAGTCGAAGGAGTCCAAAAAAATCCTTCAGGCCTCTTCAGATTTTCGTCTTTCTTAATGTTGACCTGGATCTTTGCCCGAAACCTTAGAAACTCTTTGTAAAGCACATGAGCTGACAACAAGGCTACATGAGTAGGCCAATTTCTAGAATCTTCACGAATGAAGTTCAGGAACTCTTCAAGGTCACAAACAAGTTTCCATTCATGATTAATGGCATGTGAGTCCTGGTCTTGCGGGGCAGACAAACACTTTTCGATCACATCAAAATTTGGAGCTGGAATTTGGGGGCCAGGAGGCAGAGATATCGCGGGTACGGCAGAAGCAACCGCAATCAAACAAACAAAGGCTCTGCAGCTTCCAACGAAACTGACATTGCATAGACGGTCTTGTATCCCCACATTGAGATCTTATTCCATGCTAAATGCGATCTCAACGTGCTCGCCCAAAACACCTCGCAGAACGTCATAAATGTTCGCTTTTAAGAGATTTTTGTTCAAAAAGTGACATTCCAGTTCCTCTACCTTGATCACAGACAGGCTTGGACGGCTATCCTGAACTTCAACAAACTTAAGACTCAAGCGCACACTGTCCTCATTGACCTGAAAGCGAATCGGACTAGGTAGCCATATATCTGAAGATAGGGGAGCTTGACCAAGCTTGAGCTTCGAATCTGGAATGGAACGGTCTTGCTTTCTTAGCCTAAGCAGGCAGTAAGGCATTGTTACGTTGTCCGAGTTAATGTGGTCTCCAGCATCCATCTCAAGGATTGGCTGCCCTTGACGAAAAATCAAGGTTTCTGCGGTTTGATTCATTTGATTTTCCTCAAACCGCACTGGAGGAATCGCTCCCTCTAAGATCCTAAAGGTTAGACTTTTTACACCTGCATTCTCGAGGCTGAAGCTGGAAATCAGGGCTTTGGAAATGGCGTCACTTTGTTCAGTAACAATCGGCGGAATAAACTCCGTATTATTCACTATAGACGGTGGGGGATTCATTGGAGCTAGAGAAACTGAAGTATGACGCCTTGGACTTGGGGCGCCCCAGCTGTAAGCCGAGTTGGTCCAAACAAATGATAAAAACAATGCGAACATAACCCAAAGTTTCAGCATTGCTTTGACGTCTTTCAAAAAGAGATTCTTTCTCATAATCCACAGTCCTTTCCTTGACTGACCCTGGTAGTTCAATTTCTGGGCCAAATTCCAACTCAAGGAAAATCAATAGCTGGGGATCAGAGCTTGAAAAAAACCAATGATTTTGAGAAAAAAGTGATTAAATTTTATACAAATGCGCGCAAAACGTGTCCGGCACAAAAGGCTGATAAGCGGCCAAAGCGTTTACATCAGAGAATATCGTCAGAGAAACAGATCAAGAAACTAAGCTTGCAGGGTCTATGGCTTGGCCACAATATAAGAGATCCAGGAAAGGCAGTTTTCCGCCACGTTTGTACGAGCAAACTCGCCGTCACCGCCACCTTCATTGTCATCACCTTCCCAATATCTAAAAACCTTAGAGAATCCGGCTTCCTCTAGCAGATCTTTTAACTCTGGCAGGGTCCAAAATCTCCACTCATAGGTGAAGACACGCTTTTGTTTCTTTTGGCCTTTTGGCTTAAAGTGAATCGAGTAAAAACAATCATGCGTAATGGGGTTGAACTTTTCACAATCCCAATAATATTTATGAGTATCTAGATCACGGCTCTCTTCTCCCTCCATCATCGCTTCGGTGCCACCAAAACAATCCAGAAAGAACAATCCATCCTTTGCGAGAGATGAGCGAACGGCTTTAAAGTACTTCAGCAGCATGCTTCTCTGCTTAAAAATATAAAAAGAGTAATTGAAAGCACAAATGACCTCAGCCTTGTATTTGCTTGACGACAGAACATCGGCCTCAACGTATTTCATTCTTTTCTGCTGATCTGAGCTTAGCGCTGCCCAGTGCCTAGCTCGACCGGATTCAATAGGCTCGGAAGATAGATCGATACCTGTACCCATATTTTTCTCGCCACGCCGAACCCATTCGGCAAGCAACATACCAGTTCCACAAAAATCTTCTCTGAGCCGTGTTGGTGAGCGACCATACTCTTGAGAGTATTCTTTTAGAATAAAATCTATATCAGATTCGGGGTTTTGGACTGAGGCCTCATATAGCAAATATTTATCTTTCATGAGAGGCTTTGAGCATAACCGAATTCTCCAAAGCGAACCAATCACCAATCGACTTTTTTACAAAATTCAGCTAACTTTATTTTGAAAATGACTTCTGACGCCCCAAAGATCACTCTGCTCGTAATTCGTCATGCTCATCGTGATGTACAAAACCCTAGAGACGACAACAGTCTTTCCCCTCGAGGCCACAAACAATCAAAGGCTCTCTCCAAAGCCATACTCGAAAGATGGGGGCCTAGCTGCCCTTGGACATTAATTAGTAGCCCAAAGCTCAGGTGCCAGGAGACCTTAGAGTGCCTCGCGGAAAGTTTAAAGACGGACGTTATTATTGACCCGGATTTAGACGAACAAAGCTACAACGAAAGCAATCGGGATATGACGGATCGAATTGACCGATTTTTAACTAAAATTCTTTCTAAGACAGATGATGAGAAACCGTATTTTTTTGCTCTTTGCTCCCATGGCGACTGGATCCCCTTGTTCCAAGAACTAGTCATGGGGCAGGGCGAAGCCATATCCAAAGCCGATGCCTTCCTGTTTGAAAAAAGAGAAGCAGCTCCGTGGCACTTCCAGCACCTAAAGCTCAATAGCTTAGAAAAATATTCTGGATAAGTCCTTTCAACATCTGATACGAAAGAATCATGAATCAAAACGCGCTAAGCCGTCCACTCTTTAGATCCGAGCGATTTGCAACCATTGGAGGCGTATGCTCCGGAATTGCGCTTTCAAGGGGCTATTCAGTCGTCATCACGAGAATCATCGCTCTCTTTCTCCTAAGCCTAGGTCTGGGTCTCATCATTTACTTAGCTCTCTGGGTGCTGCTACCTAGCTCCTCCCGCGCATCGCAGTCTGAACCTATGGAGCTACCACACGACCCGCTTTGCAGAACGCCAGAAGACCAGGTGTTCTCCGGTGTCTGCGGCGGCCTCGCCCAATTTCTAAACCTGGACTCCAATTTAGTTAGGGCCATCTATCTCATTTTGGTATTGCTGGGCGGAATAAGCCTCATCCCATATCTCTACGCATGGATCGTCATCCCCCAAAAGAGCCAACTGTAGTTCTGAATTTGACACAAATGTAGATACAAAAAAGCTGCCATTGCTCGAAAGCAAAGGCAGCTTGATTTGGACAAATTTAGCTAGATTTATTGCTTAGCAAAAATCGAAATGACGGCACCCTGTGGGTCTTGAATGGTAGCAAAACGTCCCATATTTGGAATGTCTTGTGGACCATACAATGTCTTAGCGCCCATCTGTGTCGCTTTTTCCAAGCTACGATCACAGTTTTCAACTGAAACATGGTTCATCCAATGAGAAGGAAGATTGTCTGGCATCTCCTTCGGCATTCCCATGAGACCGGCCTGAGGTTTTTGATCATGCTTGAACAAAAAGTAGGGCTGTGAATCCCCCCCCATGTTCATAGACTCAGGTGAAAAATCGAATACCTCTGAGTAAAACTTTCCAGCTCGATCAAGATCTCTCGTAGCCAACTCAACCCAAGCCATGTAGCCTGGTTTTTCAGACATGTATTCTCCCTCAACATTGGGATCACCCGCAGATTCCCAAGTGCAAAAGTATGCGCCAGCTGGATCTTGCAATACGGACAGTGCTCCATATGTACCAATGTTTTTTCTAGGGACGATTGTTGTAGCGCCGTACCGTGTGGCTTTTTCAGCGAACGCTTCCAAATTTTTCACAGAGAAATAAGAGTTCCAAGTCGACTTTCCGCCCTGAGATGCCTTCGGTTGCTCCACAATGCCGGCAATACCTTTATCTCCAACGTGCGCGGTAGAATAGGTGCCTCCCTCAGGAGTCTTTTCTTCCTCAAATCTCCACCCGAACAATTCACCATAGAACTTTTTCGATGCCTCTAAATTGGTCGTCGTGAGATCAACCCAGCAAAATTTTCCTTCAAAATTCGTCATTCATTTCTCCTTCTTTTACACAGATGGCAGCCTGTGAAGGACTCACTTTAAGTATTGTGCTTTGGTTTGCAAGATTGACACATTTTGGCAGGAAGAATACTTGGGGGAGCCCAGTGTTAAGTGCATCTCAGCATTGGTCAAAGTCCTCAAAAAGGGCTATATCAGCTCACAATTTGAGCTCAATTGCATAGCTTACTGATAAGGGCTAGAAAGCCCACACAACAAATGAATCATTGGAAAAAAAATCAGCTTGTCATGATCCAAACAGATAGCTCCCTTGGGCCGGCGCGTATCGTGGACGACCAAGAAGCCCAATTTTTCAGTGTGGAGTTTCTTCGTAGCAAAGAGCAACGAAACTACACGAAAAAAAATTCCCCATTCAAAAGAGTCCAATTTCACGTCGGCCAATCCGTGGTTCATTCAGAACACGGTGAACTCTCCATTGAAACCATATCCGACAGAAACGATCTATTTTACTTTCAAGCGGGTGAAATTGATTTTGATGAATCCCAGATCTCTTCGATCAATGTTGATTTCCAAATCAGCGACCTCGTTCGACAGATGCAAATCTCAAAACCAAACTCCTTCGATTTAAGAAAACGCGTATCTGGTATACTTGAATACCGTAATCTACATCCGATGAAAGGCATTGCCGGATGCCGTGTGGAACTTTTGCCACATCAACTATGGGTTGCCAAGAAGGCTTGCGAAAACTCACCCGTGCGTGCCCTTTTGGCAGATGAAGTCGGCCTAGGAAAAACCATTGAAGCAGGGTTAATATTTTCATCATTACACGCATCAGGCGAACTAAATCGCGTCTTGATCCTTGTTCCAGAGCCTCTAAAAATACAATGGCTCACTGAGTTTTATCGCCGCTTTAACGTCAGGTTCCGTCTCGATCATGAAGAAGTATTGGACGAGGAAGATCATAGAGATTTCGTCATCACGTCTCCAGAAAACCTAGAGCACAATATCGCGGAATTTGATCTCATCATAGTAGACGAAGCTCACAGGCTTTGCCGCAACAATGAAAAAAGTATTTTGCTAGAACAGCTGATCACGAAGTCAAAACATGCGATCTTCCTTTCGGCAACTCCACAGCTGTACGGCCAGGACGAGTATCTGAAAATGTTGAGAACACTTCAAGGCGATCAACCCGTGAAGATCTTTCAATGCAAGAGATCAGAATTGCATTTTGAATGTCATCGACAACTAGAAGCACGCTACGTAGAAGACAAGCTTCAGTGGGTAGAAGACTTTCTAAAATCCAAAATCGACGAAGGCAAATCAGAAAAAGTCTTTCTCATCACCTCAGGTCAAGAACAAGTTGTTAAGCTACATGAAAGATTGAGAGCAAGATTAGGAGAGCACTTCTCAGTTTTTCACGAAGGCATGGATCTTGTCGAGAGAGACCGCCAGGCCGCCTACTTTGCGGCCCCTGAAGGAGCACCCTTTTTGCTATCTTCCGAGATTGGAGGGGAAGGTCGCAATTTTCAATTTTGCAAGAACCTCGTCATGCTCGACCTCCCCAACGACCCTCTGGTGATTGAACAGAGAATTGGTAGGCTTGATCGAATAGGGCAAAAATCCACAGTCTCAGTCTGGGTTCCCATAACGGAAGACGACGAAGAAGAGACGAGTTTTGAAAAACTACGTGATGAGTACGAAGTCTTCTCTAAGCCGTGGACTGGAGCCGGAAGAGCAGATTTTCAAAACGATTTGCCAGGAGACCTCTCCAGAAACTCCACGTCTTTAACTGAGGGTGGGGAGCAATTTTATCCCATGGACTTCAACGAAGACGAGGCTAATCAATATCTAGCTCAGGCAAGAGAACTTGATGATGCCGTTGTACTTGACGAACTCGAAGAAATCTATGACTTGTTTGGGGTTGAACTTGAAGATTTTGATTCCGAAGGAAACCAAAAAGCTCAGATCACAGCTC
Organism: uncultured Bacteriovorax sp.; assembly: GCA_964640545.1. Taxonomy (GTDB): domain Bacteria; phylum Bdellovibrionota; class UBA2428; order UBA2428; family UBA2428; genus JBGSZX01. The sequence goes on from CAZXHL010000011.1 coordinate 24,038, forward strand.
AAAGTTTTGTAGACTATTTTCCAGGTCTTGGCGCTGAAGGTGAAAAGGTTCTCTCCTTCGACAGAACACAAGCACTCAGCTTTGAAAATTACGCATTCTTCAGCTCGGACCATCCAGACTTCATTGAAAGCTGTGAGTACTTTCTGAATTCGATTCATGGCCGAGTGGCCCTAACTCAGCTTTGTGACGATCACCCAAAAGACCTTTTTCTACTTCTTCAAGTTAAAGAATTAGATAGCCCTGGGCTGACTTACCAGTTGTGGCAATACTCCACTCAAACCTCCAAAGTGCCGCAGGACAGCATTTTCTATGATGGCAGACTCATAGACCCCTCCGTACCCCCGCTACCGTGGAAGTCACTCCCCCAAGAATTCTTTGAACAAATCGGGGAATGTCTTGATTTAAAGGTTAAGCTACCATCAGGCAGCAGCATCGATTCCGTCCTCGTAATTTGTCCTAGCTGAGTTGAATTTATTTTGAAGTTCAACTAGAACCTTTGAACCTTATTAACATATTAACAAATAGGAGAAACCACACTTGGACTTAGACAAAAACTTCATTCGCATCTCAGCCGACTCAACCACTGCTCGCAAAAGGCTCGCCTTACTTAGACGATTCCGGAGTTTTTCTCAGCAGCATGTAGCTCAAAGTATCGGTGTATCCTTGAGAAGTTATCAAAGAATTGAGTATGGAGAACGTGATTTGGACGTTGCTCTTATTTTTAAGATTGCGGAACTTTTTGAGGTCAATGCCACTTTTTTCTTAAATCCAAATCTACCATCCGATGATTATCTAAAAAGTTTCCGTCTTGCCCAATCAAAAATCGAGCAAAATTCGAGTGAGAAGCGTTTCTTAGCCCAGAAAATTCTCGGCCTCGTTCAACAATTTGAAAATGGGCCCATTGCCAGCCCCATGATCGAGCAATACCTCGACAAGACAATCTATTCTGCTGCGGGAGCGAAAGAATTAGATATTACAAAACGTGAAATCAAGTGCGCTGATGTATTCGAAACTCCAGACACTGTTATTTTGGCCTTTGAAGTAGCTCTTCAAAACCCAGGTCAAATCCTAATCACTGAAGCCACAGCAACCATTCCCGATGCGGGACCAAGGCATATGATTTGCGTGTCTAGACTCGCGAATCCAGCATGGGATCAAATGAAAATCGATGTACAATTCATTAGAGTACCCACTGAGTACCTTGAACTAGGTATTAGGCTGGCTGACACCTATCCACTGATCATTAGCGAAATTCAAGGAAGAAATGTCATTTTAGCACCGCCGGTCTATGACTCCGAGACATGACTCCGAGACATGACCCTGAGACATAATTCTTAGACATGATTTCTAGTAACTGACGCTTTTTAGATCAGAACGGCTTCATAACCGCTAGATAGACTGCCACAAAAAACAAGCAGAGCAAAAAGCCGAAGGCTTTGCCTCTGTGATTCACAAGCCTTTTGCTCAGCACGGGCAAGAGGATCGCAATAGCTAGCCAAATACCAATCTTCGCCTTTGCCCAGAGAGGCCAAGCGACGCCCGGATACAAGCGCGCTAGAAGCCCCATACCAGCCGTCAAGAGCAGCAAGCTAGAAACCCCTGAAGATATACTAGCAAGCTTAGACTTACGGTCACTCCAAAACGCCAGCCCCATACAAAGAACCAAAACCATAATACTCAAATAATGTAAAATTTTATAAAACTCATAGCTCATAAAAAAAGATCTTAGCTCTGAAGACGCCTTTTTGACAAATTTGAAATGCAGAGAAAGGATAGGGACTGATGTGTCGACGAGCCTACTTAGCTGCCAGAGAAGAAGAGGAGAGGTTGCGCTAATGCACACTCATGTCGAGCGCCTTGAGAACGGCAGCATCAAATTCTCAAAAGTATCCATTAAGCAAAAAGTTTTATCCAGCCATACCTGGGATCCAAACTCCAATTTTTACCTGAGTGCTAAAGAGATTTTCCAGTGCACACGCAGCGAAGTGCTTGTAGGCGATGAAGACATTCACAAACTCTACATTGAACTTAGAAACAAATTTCGCAGGCTAGGGATCAAGTTCGATAGACGCCTATGGCTTGGAAGTCCTGAAGAATTCTACAAAGACAAAAACCGCTTATCAACTGACGGAATCCCTGAGAAATGTGGTGTTTATTACATCTGGGGTGAAAACGATAAGCTTCTCTACATTGGAAAAGCCGTCAACCTCAAGCAACGCTTGAACTCCCATTTTAGCGCAGACTTAAGAGTATCCGTTGATAAAAAAATTCGAGCACAATGTCAGCGAATTAGTTACGAGCTCTGCCTCAATGAACTTGCGGCGTTGCTCATGGAATCTAGTGAGATCAAAAACCTCAACCCTCGATACAATAGGGCGCTTAAGCGAAAACGCACCCCATTCAAACTTGTCTTTTTAGCCAATAATAAAGGTTTTCTCGAGCCCGTGGCCATGAATCAAAAACAAGAAACGGACACCGATCTTGAGTTATCGTTTTCAAGTAAATCAACCCAGATTAGTTTTTTAGATGGGCTCTACAGAGACGGCGTGTTGTGCAGAGATGCTGGCAAAGGACGAGCCTGTTTTTACCGCCAAATAGACAAATGTGCAGGCGCATGTTGTGGTATTGAAAGTACAAAAAAATATAACAAACGTCTCATAGGTTTCATCGAAGACCATTCCGAAGTCGAGCTCAAAAAAGACAAGAACTTTTTACTTATTTCGAAGAAGGCCTTTCCCTGGACTTGCGATGAAAAAAATTTTTCAGAACACAAACTCGTCATTCATTTTCAAAACAATGAGTACAAAGGCTTTAGCTATTGGCCCGCAGAAAAGCCCGTAGAAGAACTCACTAAGGCATCTAAAGAAACCATTTTAATCCATGAAGGCATCGACTCTAGAGACAACAAACGTCTCATTAAGCGCGCCCTGAAGAAGGGCCAGCTCATAAAATTTCTCTAGCCACAGAGGTTTTCCATTTACCCAAAAGAAGTAGTAGCCAGACTAGGAAGCACATCACCTAGTTTACATAATATATATTATCGGCATCTTTTAACGGGGTCATGGCACACATGAGGCAGAGCTAACGGCAACTATACGAGGCCAAATCCATGAACTACAATTTGAGCTTAATAACTTATGAACTCTATTTTTCCGACCGAACACCATTTTCAATGTCCTTATTGCTGGCAAGAAATTTCCTTCGTCATCGAAGCCCTTGAGACGACTCAAGAATACATTGAAGACTGTGAAGTCTGTTGTAGACCCATCAAAGTTCGGTTTTCTATAGATGCTGAACAAGATTTAAACTTCGAAGCTTTATCTATTAACGAATAAAATTCCTTACTTTATTTTCTTACCCCGAAGACAGCCACTTGTTCGTTTCGACCTCGAAGACTCTGGAACGCCAAAGAATTAAACTGAAAGTCTTCGGGAAGCTTACCTTCATATTCATCTAAGAAATCTTGGCTCACAACAAGCAATTCAGAATGCTCTCTCGCTGTTTCCATCAATCTAGCCGTCGTGTTTACAACATCACCGAGATAAGCAATCTCTTTTCTCGACACCCCAAGCTCACCCGAAATAACATGTCCGCGATGCAAAGCTCCTCGAAATGCAGGCAACACTTCGAACTTTTCTACAAACTCTGCCTCTACATTCTTGAGATTTGCCTGAAAACGAAAGAAACACTCTAGCGCATTATTTTTCTGGCACGAATTTTTCGTCGTCCATGTAAGAATGGCCTCATCTCCCACATATTTGTAGATTTCAGCATTCGTCTCAACTGCCGCATCTGACAAGGCGGCAAAAAACAAATTCAGCAATTCCATGAATTTCCTGTTGCCCAACTTCTCGGCAATCGTCGTTGAACTCGCCAGGTCGATGAACATGAAAACCCGATCTTCCTCCAAAGGCCGATGATATGTACCTCGCACAAAATTCCATACAGCTTTAGCACCCACCAATAGAGACATTTCCATTATAAAGTTTACCAGCAACGCAATAATGACCGCATAAGCTAGGGACGAGTAAAACTGAGTATCCCAAACTAAGTTTGCCGCACGCCCCTGAAGAATGTGCCCAAGATACCTTCCCACAAAAAAGAGAAGGACATAAATGGAAGAATTGAAGATGACCTTAAAGCCAAAACTTTGCGCCCTGATTTTGCGGCCGATTCTTCCTCTCGACGCCAGCAATGTATAAGCGGCCATCAAGCCGCCTATCCACGCTCCATCGCTCGCGCCATAGATAAAATACCTCCAACTCATCTCAACGGTTAGAGAAGCAAAGATGCCTCCCGCTATAGCCCCAAAAAATGCCAACAGGATGATGAGCTGATAATTGAATGATTTCATGATTTGAATTTTAAATTTTATCACATAGGATAAAAACAGGAAGCCATGAGAGCAAAATACGTTTTATTAGGATTTTTGGCTTTCATCATAGCCTCCATCGGAATTCTCTATATCAAGCTTCCAAGTATCATTGCCCAAACCCTAGAAAACAGACTTTCACAATACGGAATACAGGCAGAGATTAGCATTTTAGAGCTGAGCCCTCTCTCCCATATGAAACTAAAAGCTTCAGCTAGGGGCCCAATCACTTTTGAGAGTCAAAGTATCGAAGTGAAATGGAACCTTTCTGAGGCTCTTAATGGCATCGTTCCTATTGAGCTCTTCACAGATTCTGGAAGCTTCCAACACTCAGATTATAATCTTAGCGGATCAGTGGGAACGATTGAGGCTGATATGCTCTACAGGTCTGAAGTTCTTCATTTTCAAAACATCAGATCGACCCTCTCAACTTCTTCACCTTTTCAATCAACTTTTAGTTTGAACAATCTAGAAGAATCCAAACTTTCTAACTTTCAATTTGAGTTTGAAGGAGCTGCACAAGGCATCAATTTACTTCAGTTTGATTTCGCTCAAAAGCTCCGCCTTGAAGCTCCCCTAAAGATCAAAGGTGCTATTAAACAAGAAAATGAGATTTGGAGAGGAGATCTTCAGTCCACCCACCCCATATCTCTTGCTTTTGTTAGCTTTGCTCAACCCTCAAAAATTAAAATATCAAAATTGAATAGTAAGTTCGAATGGAGTGTAGAAAGCGGACTTTCGATCTCAGATTCAGCACTTACTCTCTCGGGAACCTTTGACGAGTTAAAATTCAATTCAACGATGTCCGCCAAGTCACTAAAGTCAAATCTCACGGAAGGAAACATCAAAGCGAAGGTCGAAAGTCATTGGACCCCAAAGTCTCTTGAGAAAACTTTTAAAAAATACGACCTACACTACCTCGAAAAGATCACTGGGATTTTATCCGCTGTCTCCACGATTAAGCTGCAAAACAAGTTCATAAACATAGACACTTCTATTGGCGGAAAATTCAAACGAGCTCTTTTAACTGCCGTCCCGTTAAAAGATATTGATTTCAAGCTGGACCTGAATTGTCTTCAAGGATCTACTTGGACATGCACACCTAAGGACTCGAAGCATTTCCTTTCCATCAACAGTGCTGGTGATGAATTTCCCATCAGGAAGATTAGATTCGACGCAGAAACAATATCTTCAGCCATCAAAGGTAGCTTTTCTGCTGATTGGCTTGGTGCAAAAATTTCTGACAGATCCATTACGGGTAGCTCTCTGAAGAATCGCCTCGAACTAAAATCAAATCTGAATATTGATGGTTTAGAGCTAAGCCAATTGAGTAAGGTTATTGACATGAACAACCTAAAGGCCAATGGAAAAATGAATGGCATACTAGGACTTCATTATTCGACTACGGATGGCCTCATCATACCTCCGAGTAAGTTGAGCTCAATGGAAAGCGGGACGCTTCGCTATAAAGACCCTGCCTCTGTTGACATTCCTAAAAATATTGAAACTCTCAAACAATTCAATGATCTAATGAATAAAGGTCAACAAGCACTTGTATACAAAGCCCTCGATAACTTTCACTACAAAAGCCTTGTGATCGAAGCCCAAAGACCAGAACCCAAAAAGCTATCGATCAAACTTCATCTTGACGGATCAAATCCCGACTTAGCTCGGGGACAAGTCTTTGACATCTCGATCCCAATTGAGGGCAATCTTGAAGGTTTGCTCGCAGAAAGTTCCTTTCAAAAGCTTGCAGAAAGCGAAACTTCAGAAGAGTATATTAAAAAGCTGAGAAAAGCCTTGGCCAAGTGAGGAACTATGAAAATTCAATTTTTAATTATCGCCGGCATGATATCAATGGTGTTTGCATGTACCCATCATGTGAAAATCGAGCCTTCTGATAAGCCATTCGTTGTGAATCTTAATGTTAAAATCGACCACGAAGTGAAACTACAAATCAAAGAGCAAAACGAAGATCTGCTGAATCTTGAAGAAGACGTCTTAGAAGATTCTGACGCCTAGTTTTGAAAGGAAATACAGTTCCATGAAAAAGATAATACTTACAACACTACTTTTGTTACCTTCCATGTTTTCTCAAACAGTTAAAGCAGACCTAGAAAGTATGAAAGAGCGCTTACCCGCCTTAGTCGAAGCCAAAGAAGCTGGGTTAGTTGGCGAATTGCCGGACGGTTTAGTTGGACTTGTGGATGCCTCTAAAGCAGACGACAAGACTAAAGAATTGGTCAAAGACGAAAACAAAGACCGTTTAGAAATTTACAAATCGCGTGCCGACAAAGCCGGGCAAGAACTCCCCATTTTTATGAAGGTCATTGGCGAAGCTCGAATTGAAAAAGAAAAAGCTGGTCGATTCTTCAAAAAAGCTGATGGTAGTTGGCAAAAAAAATAAACTCAAAAACTTAAATTAAGTTAAAGTTTTTGATCAATCGTTGCACCTGCATTAATTAACTCTACCCTTTTCTCCTCAAAGGCTCTTCCGTACTCATACCAGGGTATCGAAGGCCATAGATGGTGTATAAGATGATAATTATGCCCCTGCATGATAAACCAAACTAGGGGAGAAACCTCGATGATACGAGCAAGCCTGTACTTTTCTGTTTCCTTATGTGGAACATGAGGCAAACGATCAAAGATATACACCACTATAGCCGTCCCCACTAGCGTAGGTATTGACCATGCAATAACCAAGCTCCATAAAACACCATAATAAAATGCAGCGACGTAAAGTAAAATAATAAAAACATAAACCGCAAGACTCATGGGAGATTTGTAAAATTTACCCCGTCGAAGCAAGTAAACAGTATATTGAGTCAAACTGAAAGCCCACCACACAAAAGCCTTCAAACCAGGCTTGGCGCTCGCATGAATATCGGGGTCATTGCTAGCATCATTAGCATGTGCATGGTGCGATAAGTGAGCCTCCTTAAAATGAGAAAAAGCTCCATGCATCCAAAAAATAGAACAGCGCCCTATCCAATCATTCAAAAATCGACTCCGGCAAACATTTCTATGAGAGGCCTCGTGTGATGGAGTAAAAGTAAAAACAATACAGATAGTACTCCACACCATCAAAGGCACAGCGGTAACGGCCTGCTTTGTCACAAAAGGAAACCGTAGAGCAACAAACACAGAAGCCAACAGACCAATCTGACTCAACAAAAATATCCCAATAGTTGGCCAAGCAACTTTAACTCTTGGAATATTTGGAGGCAAAACCCTTACTGACATTGATCAAATCTTATCAACGAAAATTATCGCGGGCAACATTCCACAAGAGTTGAAACAAAAACTTCGAAAGGACGCCTAGGCTGGGGTATAGTTCCAGAAAGTAGCCAATATTATGTCACTATTTATTCTTTTGGTTTTGGCCTCCGTTGGCACCTCAATCATCTCCGCTGTTTTAGGTATGGCAGGTGGCGTGGTCTTATTGTCGATTATGACATTGCTTCTCCCCCTACCCGTCATTATCCCTATACACGGGATTGTCCAACTCGTCAGCAACTCAAGCCGATGCTTTAGTCTTCGCAAGTATGTTGATAGCAAGATTTTGTTTCCCTTTTTAGTTGGCCTTCCCTTCGGCGTTGGCGCCTCCTACCTGCTACTGAGAACTTCGCCCGACCCACGAATATTTTTACTGTCGGTGGCCGTCGCCATTATTTTCGCCGTCTATCGAGGGAAAACCAAACCCATCATGATCTCCCACAAAGCCTTTGTGTGGGTCGGATTTATGAGTGGATTTTTGTCGCTTTTAATCGGTGCCACGGGCCCCTTTCTAGCCATGTTTTTTCTAAGGAATGATCTCGAAAAAGAGGAGATCATCGCGACCAAAGCTAGCACTCAGCTATTCACGCATCTTCTAAAAGTGCCCGCATTTCTTGCACTATCTTTTGACTATGGCGCCTGGTCTTCACATATCATTCTCATGTCCATCGGGGTCATTTTAGGCACTCAAATTGGGGTAGCGTCATTAAAAAAGCTAAACAATCGATGGTTTTGGATTCTGTTTAGATCAGCCTTAACTCTAGCCGCCATTAGATTGATCTACAAAGCTTGGACCATGTCCTAAATTTTTCGTTATAATATCTAGCATGAGCGAAAAAGCAGAGCTTTCCCCTAGTTTTATCCCCCAGAAAAGTCCTTCATTTTTTTTCAAAAAGTCGAAGCTCTTTGCTTCGATCTTTTTCCTAACTGCTTTTTCTCTATCTTCATTTCCGAGCATAGCCTCATGTGCAAGTGAGTTTATCACCATCATTCGCGAACCTTCCGCCAAGGAGTCCGCAAAAGCCAAAGTTAGGGTTCATGAATTTCATACAGCCATCAGAAAATTTTCCTTAGAAAATTCAAAGGAAGTTAAACTAATTAAATATGGAAACGTGGCGGATTTTGAACTTCTTCGCCTAGATATCAATACAGCTTCAAATGCCCGAGCCCCTAGAATTTTAATAACGGGAGGTATCCACGGGAACGAGACCTTAGGTGCCTTAGCAAGCTTTGAATTCGTGAAGCGATTCATGTCGAAGCCAGAACTAAAAAAGAAATTCAACTTAGTTGTCATTCCAGCGACCAATCCAAAAGCTCTTTTCCTCGGATCTAGAAGATACGCAGAAGGCGTCGATCTTAATCGATTATTCGTCCCATCAGACAAGACACCAGAAGCGTTGGCGCTCAAATCCACTTTGGAAGATCAGAATTTTGCTATGCTGCTCGATCTACACGGTGGTCCTACAAGGCAGCACTTCTTCAGCGTTCGCGCTGCGGAAGACAATGGACTTGCCGAAAATGCGCTTAAAGCACTTCCATCAGATCTTGTCCTTGAGAGTAATAATGGTCAATATCCTGGGAGAATGGGACTACCTTCCCATCCGGATAGATACCTAATGCCTGCAAAGGGAGTTGCAGAATCAAAACTCGTGGGGACTTTTAAAGCTTACGGATTTGATGAATTGAAGATCCCTTACTCATACACGGTGGAATATCCCATGAGGAATAAAATTGAACCCTCTCTCGGGTATTACGTAGACCTCATTGAAGCATTTTTGTTGAGTTACGAAACAAAGGTTTTGAAGAGTAACTAATTTAGATCCCAAAGTTCATCAGGCATGATGATCGGCTTTACCTTTTCCGTACCATGGGTATTGACCTCAAAGCCTGTATGATCGACCTCTACGGCTTCGACTCCTTCATCTAAGAAGCTTGGCTCTCCATCACTAGCGATACTCGCTGGTCGGCGGTAATCATCGGCCTTTTCAGGGCTACCAAAAGTGAGAGCGACTTCCATCAGATCATTAACATCTGGCAAATGTTTTGAAGTACATCGCAAGAAATTATTATCAGCATCGTAGGTCAATGTAGCAAAATGATTGTAGGTAGCCTTGAATGGGTTCAAACAAGCCTCCCCCTTCCACTGCTGTTGAGCCAAGTTCTGTGCGATTTTAGAAACCCCACAGAAACTGTTAAAGTCCTGAGACTTGCTAGTTACATGCGAGAATCGAAGTCCTGAGCTCTGCATAAACTTTTTGGCATCAATCTTTTTCCCCTCTGAGAAATCATTCCAGTTGTGTACACAATCATTCAAATTTCCGCCGTTAGGTTGATTTGGATTGAATTGAAACGCACCGTAGTTTCCATCGGTTTTCCATCTAGCGGGATCCTGCGTTCTCCAATGTACGTTACTTTCGCCATAAGCGACACAAGAAGAAACAACCTTCCAGGCATTCAAATTGGCTTGTTCCGCCTTAGCAATCGCAGCTTGATCACCGCTCTCTTTCGCTGCTCGAAAGGCTCTTTGAATCTTATTGAATTGTTTGTTAACTCGGCTCATTTCAGAAAGAGCACCAGCTTTACGTTCCTGATTCCATCTATTCTTCAGTGATGATCGAGAATTTACTTTGTCAGCGAAACCAAGCGACTCAAAGCTAAAGTCTTCACAAAATGGCGTTTGAGCCAAATCAAAAGGCTTATTCACAGCCGTTTGTTTTTTCAGATCAACGGAATGCAAATTAATGGGCCCACCCTGCATCGACAGCATGCTTGAGATAGCTGAATCCACTCCAGTAAATTTTGAGTTTTCAGATTTTGAAAAGACGTAACCAGCGATCCGAGTGGACTCTAGACTAGAAAACTGTCCGAATTTAGCCGTTGGCCTTGGGACAATCCTATCGCCAGATAAACCCGATGGCCTCCTAGCGGTTTCAAGATCTGAACTAGCTGGCACATCCGTCGTATCAACATCAGAATGTTCTCGTGGAGGCAGAACGTCAGCCGTCTCTCCGAGCTGTAGTTCAGGCAAATCATCCAATGAAGGTAATGGTGCGAGGTCAATGTCGCTATCCGCAGGTTCATCCAACGAAGCGATATCTCTTTGGCTCGAATCCGAATCGTGGGATTGAGAAGACGGTTCAATAGCTTTAACGACGCTTTTATCTTTTTCCAAGCCAAGCCATTGTGTCAGTGGACACGCTGAAAGTGTTAGCTGAAGAAAACCCAATAATAGCCATAGTCTCAATTGACTCATGAAATCCCCATTCCCTAACCCAATTTTAACACTGCGCGTTATAATTGTATAGAGTTAAGAATGAGTGAAGCTATAAGTGTCTGAATTTAATTAAAATCTCTCAAAAAATAGGCTCTCAAGCTGACCACTTTTCTTGGCAATTCGCTTCCACCAAGGCTGTTTGGGCTCCTCAGAACTATAGTAGACGAGTGACCGTTTTTGATTCTTCTCAAGCAAGTAGCTACTTGAAAGCATCAATTCATCCACAAGAGCAAGGTCTTGATCTCCAGCCGAACTTGCAAGCCAAGCCTCGCCCGTTGCGACTTTATCCAAATCAACACCAGGTCGATATGATTTTAAGGCCGATTTGAATTGATCATGAATGAGTTTCAACTGACCTTCGTATTGCGCAACTTCTTCAGGAGTCGCATCGTCAGTTAAGGTCACAGTTCGCTTAAAATTTCCAGCTGTAAAAGTCCGAGGCTTAATTTTCTTGTCTTCCAAAAATTCTCTGATGTTAGGGATGAAGCTAACGACTCCAATACTCCCTACCATGGCGAATGGACCCGCAAGAATTTTATGCGCAGGTATACTCATCAGATACCCTCCACTTGCGGCAACGGTATCCACGCAAACCGTGAGTTTAAACTGCTCTTCTAACTTTCGAAGCCGGAGCATTTCAGCATACAAAAAACCATATTCGGAAACTCCACCACCAGGCGACTCAACCTTCACAACAACTTCTTCAAAATCTTCAGCGTTAAGAGTGATTTCATCCACTAATTTTGAAAAAGCGAAGCGTCCAGAAGCTTTGATATCACCTTTAAACTCTAAGACAGCTATTTTCTTCTCTCTAATTTTTTCTTTATTTTTCTTTTTACTATCCGAATTTTCAGCTTTCGCAGAATCGTCAGTATCTTTCTGCTTATGAGGTGCCCTCAATTTGATCTTGCTATCCTCATGATACAGCCTCAAGCCGGAAGGATGGTTCGTACAACTTTCCAAATGCTTCTTACTTTTCTTTCTCTTGGAACGTAAGATCAATAAGCCAATACCTACTACAGCCGCGATAACGAAATAATGCCAAATTTGCATAAAAACTTTCTACCTTTTCAAGCCCAAAACGTTCATCCAAAGCCCGTCATGAATGATCTGCACTCAAATCGAGCGCGATAGCATGAATAGCCTTCTCTTTAATAATGTTGTCTAAATTTTCATAAATAAAACGATGACGTTCCACCCTCGTCATCTCAGAAAAAATGGGGCTCACAACCTTTAGCTTAATGTGTGTTCCGCCGCCCTTTGCCTCATCATAATGAGCCGCATGTTGGTGGCTTTGATCCTCAAACTCAAAAAGCTGAAGAGGCATCACCTTCTTCAGCTTCTGATAAATCAAACTTTCTAAAGATTCACTCATGGTAAATCTTTTATCACAATTTTTCGCATTTTCCCTGCAGCGTTAAACCTTCTACCCTCAGGCACACCTGCCCCAAAACCTGCCCAGCCTCTCCTCGATTTCCTTGAGCTCCTTGGATGCCCCTGGATCCCTCCGGTCCTCGAGAAGCCTTTCGGCAGTCATAAGAGCTTCTACCAGGATCGCCGCCCTCTCCACCTCGGCCCCCACTTCCACCATCTCCCCCGAGGCCACCTGAGCCGCTTGAAGCGATTAACTTGGGGGGTCTACCATCAACGCTATCTAAGACAGAGACTTCAATAGCCTCGAGATCCCCTCCCTTCAGACCATTGTGCCCAGTTCCTCCACGCGGACCTTGATGGCCTCGTCCTCCATCAGTAGGCTCTCTAAAACAAGAAGGAGAATCTCCTCCCGCTCGCGCTGAAGATCCATCTGAGCCTCCGACTCCTTTTGCTCCTCGTCCGTGAGCATCCGCTCCTCGCGCACCTTGAGCACCATTTTGCCCTCGCCATTCAATTGTGAGGTCTCCTTGATATTGGGCAATCTCTAGCTTCAGCACACCTGAGTTTTGGCCAACCCCTGCTCCAGTCCAAACATTAAAATTTTGCAACTTAGCACCCGCCTCCGCACTCAGTTCAAGAAGCTTCCAGTCGATATCTCGACCGTTAGTGACGAGCTTGCGATCTTTGCCGAGATAGATTCGGCCAACAAGCAAGTCATCCACCTCCAGAGAGTAGTCTACATGGCGCAGATCCAAGTCAATAGGCACATGAATCACAACCTCGTCTAAGATCTGAACGGAATTCCAAAGTTCATAACGATAAGTCTGATTCTCGGCCACATCCCCATCGATCAAGCTTCCGCCAAATCCCGCAAGCGCCGTATTCTTCATAAGCTTGCCGTCTTCACCAAATTTTCTAAGCAAAAGACCGTCGGTTCCCTTGAGTTCCTTGTTCCAGTTGAGCTCAACGATATAGTTATGCAACTGTGCCTGTGCTTTGACCTCGGCAGAAATGTAGACACTTTGGTGAAGGATATCGGCCTTCGGCTTCTCAACAGCGAGGTCCGGATAGGCCGCGCATTGGGTGAGACCCAAACTAGAAACGATGGATATTGCGATTATTAAGAAAAATTTTGATTTCATAAACAATGACTCCTTCAATGTGCCATTGCCGATGCAGGTGCTGTGCCAAAAGATAAAGGATGAGATCAAGGCTCTACGCGCAAATAAAGCTGAATCGAAGCTAATGCAGACTACGCCGCCCAAACAGCAACACGAGGAAATCCGGAAAAATTTCCTCACGTCCGAAATGTTGGAATGGGCCTAAATTCTAGTTTCGAGCACTCTTGAAGTGTAAACGAATAGGCGTGCCCTCAAAGCCGAACTCTCTTCTCAGACTATTTGTAATGTAGCGCTTGAAAGAGAAATGCACGTCTTTGCCTTGAACGCTTGTGAACAAAACAAATTCTGGAGGAGAGATCGAAACCTGAGATAGGTAATAAAACTTAGGGTGTTTACCTCTGACTGACGGATGTGGATGTTCTTTGAACTTCGTCACAAACAATCGGTTAAGCTGTCCAGTAGCCACACGATTCAACCTTGTTCTTAGAATACGATCGATCGTCGCAGAAAGGTTCTTCACGCCTTTACCAGTCAAAGCAGAGATCTGAACTCGTGGAACGAATTGGAGGAAATCCAGCTTCAAATCACGTGTTCGTTCTAGCTTATCTAGAATTTTTCCGGTCTCATCTTGCTTTACAAGATCCCACTTATTGAAACAAAGAACCAAACTCAAACCAAAGTCATGAGCCATACCGCAGATCGCAGCATCAAGATCCGTCACACCTTCTGAAGAATCAATCAACAATACAGCAAGGTCTGCTTCACGAGCCTGCTCTTTAAGCTTTTCTTTGGCGACCCATTCGACATCTCTTTCGATTCGTCCAGGACGTCTCATTCCCGCTGTATCAAAGAAGCTCCATTCAAAGCCCTTGTAGGAATAGACACTTTCAATAGGATCCCGTGTCGTTCCAGGTATTTCAGAAACGACATGTCTTTCTTGGCCAATGATCTGATTGACCAAAGTCGACTTGCCGACGTTAGGTCTTCCAAGCACCAAAATCCTTGGGTTTTCTTTTTTCTTTCTTAAGTACTCAGTAAGTTCTGGTGCTTCGCCTTCTCCCAAAAAGTTTTTAAGGTGGATCCAAAGATCCAATATTCCTATATCGTTTTCGGCGGACACCTCAAGAAGGTGCTCAAAACCCAAACCGTAGTATGACATCGCATCGAAGGACTTCGTATCGGCCTTGTTGGCAACGATCCAAATTTTACTATTATCCGTCTTAGCATGTTGACGAAGCCAAGAAGCGATCTCTAACTCTTCGACACCAAGTTCTCTTGTTCCGTCTACGACAAACAAGATGACATCTGCGGTTCTTACAGCTTCTTGAGCACTAAGCTCAATTTCTTCACCTAGAGGATGGCGTAGAGCTTCTGGCCCCACTCCACCGGTATCAACCAAGCGAACCACTCCAACCGGTGAGTCTTCCATGAGGAATTCATGACGATCCACAGTGACTCCTGGACGGTCGCACACAATAGCGTTTCGCGTTTTGGTCATCCGGTTAAAGAGCGTAGATTTACCCACGTTCGTGGGGCCCACGAGAACAATGTTGGGAATAGACGCGCTTTGCTCTGCGGTAGTGAGGCTGTCGGGAGCATCATCATCACCAGAATAATCCGTATCTGCAAAGCCAGTTGCATCTAGATCTGTCGAATCCAGATCCAAAGTATCATCGTCAAAAGTCGCCATTTTATTTTCCAGGCTGATAGCCTAGCTCCTTAAGCTTGGTAGGAAGCAAATGCCATTTTTCGATGACTTTTACAAACAGTCTTAAAACAATAGGCTCACCGGTAACGTCTTCGTAGCGTTTGCGAACAGTCATTCCGATTTCTTTGATCTTCTGACCGCCCTTTCCAACTAAAATTCGTTTGAGAGCGTCACGAGCCACAACAATAGTAGCGTCGACTTCGGTCATTTTGCGAGTTCCCTCTGGGTCCTTCCAAAAATCAATCATGCAATCGCACTCATACGGTACTTCTTTGAAAGAAGTACGGAAGATGCTTTCACGAATCAAATTTCTCAAAAGATCGCGGCTATTCAAATCAGTCCAAGCTTCTTCTGGATAAAGGGGAGGATTCACAGGAGCGCTATCATCGAGCACACTCAAAAGAGCCATAACGTTTGACTTAAGATCAGCTAATCCGCGAATCGCAGACAATGGTACGATGTCTGTAAACTCCGGCATGACCTCTCGAGCTTTTTCCATAAGTGGCAAAAGATCAGCTTTTGATTTGGTATCAACTTTGGAAAGAACCAAAATCCATTTTGTGTTGGTGTCTTTTGTGACTTGATCTTTGAGCCAAAGAGCTAAACGATCATCACGACCCTGGCGTCCCATAGCGACATCATCGAGGTCATATTCGAATGAGCGGCAATCAGCCACCCAGATTCCAATATCAACTTCGCGCATCGCTTCTTCGATGGCTGAATACATGCTGCGGTCCAAAAGACCTTTACGCAAATTCACACCGGGGGTGTCGACCAGTACATGCTGACCAACCCAACGTTTGTTGGAATCACCATCTTCTTGCTTGTAGCGCTGCAAAATACCTTTGATATTTTGGCGAGTGGTTTGTGGACGGTTGGACGTGCCCGAGAATTCTGCTTCTAACAAAGCATTCAGCAAAGTGGATTTGCCTGCGTTAGGACGGCCAAGAATAGCCACGGTGGAACATTTAAAGTTTTTTTCTACTAAATTCATAATTCTTCTTCCTCTCTTGATCGTCGCTATTCTTGAGATGATTCCATCTAAAGTTTGGCATCGACCCCGAGGTCATGAGTCTTAGCGACAGCGGAATTTGCTGTAACTTTCAGACCTAAATTCTGGAGCCAAACTACTAACTTTTCTTGCCCCATTGCAAGCAAAGAAGTTGCTAGCTCAAGGGTTGCTTCTTTTTTGGATCCTGCCGTGATCCTTTTGAGTTCGATATCATCAACAAAAACGGCCATTTCAAAAGGTCCAACCGAACCCGCGGCTTCTGAATTCATGCATACGTAGCGGGGTAAGCCCATTCCCTTTTGTTGAATCCATTCTTGTAGCTGAGATTTGGCGTCTTTTTGAAGATGGATTTCTAACAATCTCGCCCATTCAGTGGGAGATGCGGACCACTCAGGAAAAATCTCTTCTCTCAACAATGATCGGGCCGTCTCTAAGCCTTCGCTGCGATAGACGGCTGCAATGATGGCCTCTAAAACGTCTGCCAGAAGGGCCTCCCGAAGAAGACCTCCATTAGCTAGTTCGCCTCGGCCAAGACGAATGTATTGAGCCACGTTCAAGCGATTCGCTCTAGCTGCGAGACTAGGCTCTGATACAAAGATAGATCTCAACCTAGAGAGCTGCCCTTCATTCAATGCGGGACAACGCTCACTAAGGAGTTCTGCGCAAAGCATTCCCAAAACACTATCGCCGAGGAACTCCAAACGCTCATAGCTTCCATTACATCCAGGATTTTCATGGAGATAAGACGAATGAGTCAAAGCTTGAATCAGTAATGGTGAGCCAGAACTGTTCTCTAAAAGCCTTTTAAATCTCGACATTTGGCCCTTCTAGCTCATTATTTAACGCGTCGCAACAATATTTTGCTATTTTTCGGACTTAAAAGCAGACATAATCGAAGCGTGAGGCGCATCATCCTTGGGCTCATTTTGGGTCATTTTAGCGGCATTGTTTATGCCGATACCTGCGCTTCAAGTGTGGTCGAACTTCATAAAGGATCGATCATCCAAAATAACAAGTTTGCTACAAGTAGAGACTTACGAGACTATCAGCACACTTTTAAGTTTAGGTTTGGCTCCGACAACGCCATGTTGGAGAGACACCTTCGTGAGGGTGGTTCTATGACCTATGTTGATATGGGGGCAGGTCAAGGCCTTGCGCTTAGGCAAGCGAAGCAGCAAAATCCAGAATTGAATGCTATCGGGATTGCCTACAAAGCTCCAGAATCTGCAGAGGCAGCCATTGAAGAATCCCCCATTCAATACCTTTCAGGTAAGTTTGTTGAGGAAATGCTTGATGATGGTGATTTGAATCACCTTGTAGGTCAGGTGGATTTTATTACCGACCTTTATGGACCACTCTCATACTCAAATAATTTTATGAAGGTTTTTGAGTCTTATCTTACGCTTCTGAAAGTTGACGGCGTTATGACCTTCAACCTAATGATTCAACGAAAGATAACTCGCAACCATCATGTCATCATGAATGATTTTGATGGTGAAGGTCTTTTCCCTTTTTTGATATGGCTAAAAAGCATCAAAGGACTCGAAGTTGAAATTGGCAGGCCCAGTGCCCCCTCACTAATGGGAGGAGAAGTCTTTCAATCTTTTAAAATCACAAAACGAAGCTCGAATATTTCGTTTAGAAATGAAATCGAGATCCTTGAATACACCGAAGATGCTCCAGCGATTCGCAAATTTCGTATCAAAAAGTAATCCCACAACGAGAAACAAAAAAGCAGCTTGGGGAAAAACCCAAACTGCTTTTGTAATTCAAAAAGTTTTAGCGCCTTTAACTATCGACTTCAACTATCGACCTTGAAGCGATGAAGCGGGTGTAGCCATCGGAGCCGGAGGAAGCGTCGGCTTGCCTCCATATTGGTAGAGATAATCTCTTACCGCCTCCATCTGCTTCATGGCATCGTCGTCGAAATATCCAGGAATACCCATGTAACCTTTGCTCGGATCATCAGGATCATTGGCAGGCCATAGAGCTGGCATTCTTGTTCCAGGCATGATGGCATTTGGATTCTCGAGCCACTTGGTGATCCAATACCCGTTCAAACGAGCTTTAATATTTTCAAAATGAGGCGCAGCATCGGCCACAGGCTCATCCGGCTTACGAATACCATGACAAGTCATACAACCCAGCTCATTAACTAGACCTTCGGCTTCTTTCAAATGAGCTGCACTCAATGGCTTCGCGTGAGAAGAGTTGAAGGGATAAGGCGCGCTATCATAAGCAGCAAAATACTTCGTGATTGCTCGGGCTTCCTCGTCAGTCATTTGGAAATTCGGCATGCGAATCTGAACCCAAGGACGAATCATAACATCTGTATTCTTCAGATAACTAAAGAGCCAATCTGACTGAGTCTTATGACCTTGGTCATACAAAAGTGGTGGGCCTTCAGCATTGTCATCGTAATACGCGAGGACTTCGCCGCCGTATTCACTGCCTTCTTTTTGAAGCGCATGACAGCCAATACAGTTGTAACGGTTTACAACTCTTTGGCCGGCGATGATGTCTTCCTTACGTCCATCAACTGGAGCCATTCTTGCCTTGGCCACATTTGGAGCTTCGTAACCGATAACAACAGCCGTCACAGCCGTCGCTTGTTCATGGGTTAACCCAAAATGCGGCATTCGTGCTTTGGCGGCAAAATCACGTTTCTTACCAACATCCCAAATTCTTGGAGTACGAATCTTAGTATAGATCCACTCTTCGCGAGAGGTGTGATCAATTTCTACGTTATCAAAAGCAAACTTCGTAACTTCCTTGCTACCTTCAACCGTTAGCTCGGCTCCGATTCTGGGAGCATCTTCAAACCCCTGAATGGCATGACAAGCATAACATCCATAAGCACTAATCATTTTCTCGCCAAGGAAATCCTTCTTGTCTTCAAGAGACATAGAGGCCAGCTGAACTTTCGCAGTCTCAGAATGCATTTGCCCTTCTAGAAACTCCAAAACCACTCCATCACGAACTTCAGGATCGGCTTGTGGCACTTCAGCAACTTCGAAATCAAGATTCTTCTTCGTTAAAAGGTACGCTGAGATGTCAGCGACTTCCTGATCTGAGAGCTTCATGCTAGGCATGGAAGTTCCAGCCCAGTAATGTTTAGGCTGCTTGAGCCAAGATCTAAGCCACTCGTCTGTCACTTTTGAACCAAGCTGATTCAACTCAGGGCCAAACATGGGAACTCTAGGATCTTTGTAGCCAAGCTCTTTAGGGTCAGTCGGCCTTTCGACAGGCATATCATCAATGGCGTGACATCCAAGACACCCCACTTCTTTTACGAGTGTTTTACCTTTGGAAACATCTCCTACAACCGTAGATGCCAATTGCAAAGGCTCATACTCCTTAGACTGCTTCATAATATAATGAGCAATCGCATCAACCTCGACCTTTCCACGCTCAAGCGAAGCTGGGTCTGAGTTATTATGTGTCTGCCAAAACATCGGCATTAAGGTCGACGGACGGTAAGCTTTGGGGTTCCAAAGCCATTTTTTCATCCAATTAGAATCCACTTTTGAGGCTACTCGCTCAAGAGACGGGCCAGCTTTCTTCTCACTATATAGCTCATCAAAATGCCCCTCGAATTTATGACAACCATAACAACCTGCTCGCTCAATAATCCGCATGCCAGCGTTTAAAGTAGGAGCTTCATCAAGAACCACTTCCTGAGCATGACACTGGATACATTTTCCCTCTGTCATCTTAAGCGGGATCATGTGAGTTTTGATGTGGTGATTTTTGTGGAAGCCGTATTTTGCGTCCCATTCAGCGGCCTGTTCAAATGAGCCGGGAGTGTGTGCTGCATTCGTGAAGTCTACGGACTGAGGAACACCTGCATGACAGACGGTACACCCAAAGGTCTCAACAGGATGCGGGCTCTCGGGGCCAGAAACCAAATGAAGTTTGGAGTGAGTCGTAAAAGGCTGAGGGAAGTCCTCATAACCTGCCTTATTGGCATTCACGTGACAGGTCATGCATCGGTCCACACGAGGCACCTTATTAAAAAAGTATTCGTCATAAAGGCCGTTCAAAATAACTTGGTGAACTTTGATCGTAGGAGCAATAAAATCGACAACTGGCGCATTCCTTACCACATTGACTATATTAAGCTCTGTATTTTGAATCGCTTTCTTGAGAGTATTTCTCTGACGTTCCAAAGAAGCCTTCTTGTCTTCTAGGGAACTAATTTTTGAAAGAATATCCTTCTTGTCTTCAAGCCCCTGGTCCCTAGCCGCCGTTGCATTCTCGAGATCTTTAAACAAAGCCTCAACTTCTGCCGCTTCTGCTTTGTAGGCTTTTAATTTTTTATCAACATCAGGACTTTTCTTTTTGATCGCATACTCTAACCAGTAATGGTTCTCATCATGAATCCCCTTGGCTGTTTGGTACTTCATCGTAGCCGCGTAAAGCTTGGCCTCTAAAGATGCCAGCTTCTCGTCGATCTCCACAACAACCTGAGATACTTTCATCCCAAGCTCTTCAATCTCAGAATCTAACTCAACAATACTTGAAGCATAGGTGTTAACTTCTTTATCGCCAATCTCACTACCAGAGATCACATTTTCAACTTTAGCAGCTTGTTCTTCAAGAGCTTTTTTTTCCGCCAGCTTCTGAGCCTTGATGCCTGGATCCCGTAAATCCTCTAGTTCTTTATCAAGGTCTCCGATTTCGCCCTTAATTTTCTTGGCTTCAACTTGAAGCATAGCAAGATTGGCTTCCAAAAGCTTTCTCTCACTTATGGCGGTAGAAACCTTTTGTGCTTGCCGCTGGTACACCTTCCAAGGTCTGGCATAATCCTGAATCCCCGCCCATAGAGTCACGAGCAAGAGTAGAATAGAACCAATCGCAAACCACTTGGACAAAGTCCTTGTAGAGTAAACTGTGTCTTGTTGATTTTCGTTATTCGACATGTTCTTCCATCAACCTCATAAATTGAACATATATTCCGGAATGGAAACAATGTATTTCAAGTTTAGTACCCACCTTAGGTACATTTTAATCGGCAATGACATCATCACCAGCAGCAAAGCCACGACCAGGTTGTATCTCAAAAAGCCCATATCGTTATATAGTTTCTTAAGGACTGTAGCTCCCAATATTGGCGGCAAGAGCCCCATATACAAAGCAGTCAAAATGAGTCCGACAGATTCTCTCAATAAAATATTAGAAGGTAAACCCGTATTTAGGAACTTAACCCAAATGATTTCAGACAAGTTGATGTTCGCAGCAGCCACAACCTTGTGCGTATCCCAGTATTCGAAAGGACCAAAGAAGTTCCACCCCGGTCCTCGCATGAAGGTTCCAAGGAAAATCAGAGCGATCCAAAGAACTACGAAACCAAAGCCCCAAACCCAAATGGCTCCGAATCTTTCCTTCAAAGTATAATAACCGTTGCCTTTAGGATTGGTGTCAAAATAAGGCATCGCGATCAGTCCCACGACAATCAATCCAGGAAGCACTACTCCAGCCATCCAAGGATCGTAATAGACAAGAATCTCTTGCAGACCCAAGAAATACCATGGTGCTTTTGCCACAGCGGGAGTCACACCAGCATTAGCCGGGTCCTCTAAAGGAGATTTGACCAAGACAGCCCACCCAATCAAGAAGGCACCAAAAAGAATCATACAAATCAACTCGGAGTAAACGAGATCTGGCCAAGTATAAACCTTCTTGTCAGATTCTTGCTTTTCTAGATTTGGCTTTCCCTCAGCCATAAGGTCGTCATTAAGCATTCCTCGACGCATCGAAAGCCAAAGGAAAAAACCCACCGAATAAGTCATGATCCAAATGGGAATGTTGTCGGGCTTCAGAGCCTCTTTCGCAAAGTTCTTATCAAAAAGTGCCCACGCGAGCGCTAATATAGAACCCCACAAAACAGCTTTCATGAACTTTGGTTCAGTCCAAACGCGGTAGTACTTCATAATCAGAACCCAAGCTACGATACACGCCGTGAAGAAAATACTTGGGTTACTAAGGTAATTAATAATGTCTTTGAGCAACTCGTTCATGATGCAAATCCTTGTTCATGCCGCCTTATAGGGGACCTGAAATCCCCCCATCCTTACGTACCCTCCAGAAGTGAAGCGCAATAAGCATCGCCACAACAAAAGGAATTGCGATGCAATGAAGTACGTAGAAGCGAAG
The DNA here is from genome assembly GCA_964640545.1 of uncultured Bacteriovorax sp. Lineage (GTDB taxonomy): Bacteria > Bdellovibrionota > UBA2428 > UBA2428 > UBA2428 > JBGSZX01. The sequence goes on from CAZXHL010000011.1 coordinate 46,334, forward strand.
CAATGTGGCTTCACCGATAAATCTACCTGCAAGGAGTCCGAACTTGGCATCGTTGCCAGAGTGGACCAAACTAATATCACCAATTTTAAGAAGCATGGTTCCCGGTCCCTCAACACCACCGAATGGAGTTGCGGCAGCCATGTTAGCTCCGACCGTGATCGCCCAAATCGCGAGCTGGTCCCAAGGAAGCAGATAACCTGTGAAAGAAAGAAGCATTGTTAGAACGAGTAGAATCACGCCAACACCCCAGTTGAATTCGCGAGGCGGCTTGTAAGAACCCGTCATAAAGACTCGGAACATGTGAAGCCAAACTGTAATGACCATGGAGTGAGCGCCCCAACGGTGAATCTCACGCAAGATTCCTAAAGGCACGTGCTCACGAAGGGCGATAATATCGTTATAGGCAAATTCCAAAGTTGGACGGTAGTAGAACATCAATAAAATGCCCGTCACTGATTCCACGAGAAAGATGAAGAAAGTCAATCCCCCCATACACCAAGTGAAGGACATCCGAACACCAGACTTACGAGTTTTTACAGGGTGCAAATGCAAGGCAACGTTTGTTAAAACTGCCATCGACTGATCTTTAGGATTGTCCGGCGTTCCGTGTCGGAAAATAGATTTCCAGATTTGAGTTTCACGAATGTAGTTCCAAAGTGCTTTAATCGGGTTCATTCTCTTTTACCTTTTGTTTAGCGCTAGCTATTCCTATCAGACCTTCAATAAAAATGCGGGGTCAGTCCAGTTGTCAGGACTGCGAATCGTCTTAGATTTATCAATTTTAAGATTTCCAGTTTCATCAAGCGCAATAGAGTAACGCTCCAAAGGACGAGGTGCGGGACCTTCGAAATTCATTCCTGTAGGCCTGAATCCGCTACCATGGCATGGACATTTAAATTTCTTCTCGGATTGAAGCCAGTTCGGAGTGCACCCCAGATGAGTACAAACTGTCGACAAAGCATAAAAACCTTCTGGACTTCGAACAATCCAAACGTTTTGTGTATCTTTAAATCTTTCGTCTACGCCAGGGCCGTATTCATCCGGCTTACCTGCACGAAATGAAGAAGGCTTTTCGAACAAGACATTAGGAAATAAGAAACGCACCAATAGCGTCCCCATGATTCCCAAAGCTACACTAAATGTCGCCCATCCAATCCAAAACCAATTGATAAATTCTTTCCGCGTTAGACCTTCTTGCTTGTCTGCCATGTTGTTCAGAAGACTCCTTGTTGCCTCATACTAGCCCGGCAAAAATAATCATCAAACCCTCTTTAAGTCACGGGAAAATATAAATTTTCCGCAGCGCATTAGCGTTGCTGAGAGAGGGCATCTTTGGCAGCCAATCGAATCTTCAAATGCGAATGCTCCTGCGAAATCACGGCAAGCTTTTGCAGATATTTTTCCCAATTCATTTTGGCCACGATACGAAAGGCTTCACGAATCGCATTCAGCCGATCTTCAGTAAGAACAGCCGAGCTCGAAGCGCCATCTACTTCAGCTCTTAAAATATGCCCATCTGAGCCGACAGAATTCGCGTAAGAGAAGATCTGATCAAACACGGACTCCCCCTCTTGCCTGCCCCAGCTAGCCAAAGCAAAAGCCGCATTCCAGCGCACTCCTTCGTTTGAATCCTGAAGAAAAGCGAGAAGAGTCGGTCCAAAATATTCGCGATCTGAGCTTGAATCTGCCAAGACCCCAACAATATAAGCCCCAATTTTTCGGGAGGATAGGTCCGAATCCTTAAGTAAATTCTCGAGGAGCTTTCTTCGCTGAAGAGGAATGGGTTGCCGCAAGCGAGACAAAGACACCAAAATCGGAACTCGCAAAGATGATTGAGTCTCCAACAGGTTCCACAAGCATGAGGCTGCAGCCGGCTTAATATAAGAAAATCCCAATACATTTACTAAAGCGGATCGATAATAATCATCCCCAGACATGGGGCTCGCGCCAGTTGAGCTTAACTCCAATACTTGGCAAATCTTCTGTTGCTGCTCGAGCCTTGGCGTCAATTCTGTCATCTGAAGTTCACCAATTCCAGAATCATCACCGCCTTTACGTTCAGCCGACTGAGCTTCAATAGCTAATTTCCGCGCCCACTCAACCGCGGCCATCCTACGAACGTCGCGCCGGCCATCCATACTCTGTTGATAAAGTTCTGCTCCACTCAAATCATCATAGGCAAGCCAGGACATCCCCTTCCAAATCAGAAGGAATAGTCCCAGCACCAAACATGACAGGAGAAAAATACTTTTAACGGCACTCGCAGGTTTGACCGCGCGCTTTTTCCTACGAACTCGAGGAATTTCAGCCATTAGCTACCGACTTTCTATACAAACTAGCCTTCAGGTAGAGGGTTATCGTCGTTAAAGTTCAGGTAATCATAAATCAAATGATCGCGATCGAACTTGGAGTACTCATACTCTGGCGTATGGACCAAACATTCTGTCGGGCAAACTTCCGTGCACAACCCACAAAAACAACATAACGCTTCGTCGATATCGAAGCGAAGCAATTTCAATTTGAGAGGCTTGGACCCAAAGTGGGCCGGAGTTTTAGATCCGTCATCTTCTTCAGCGGTCTTCTTGCGGCTTTCGATAGTGATACATTCAACCGGGCAAATCACCGCACATTGATTGCAAGAAATGCAGCCTTCCTGGTGCATGAAAAGCCTGTTTCTAGAGTTTAAAGGAATATCATCTTTAACCTCGGGGTAGCTAATTGTAATCGGACCAGCACCGTAGTCGTATCCGTCTCGAACTTTTCGAAACCCTTGAGTCTTCAAGAAAGCACGCAAAGTCACCATCATCCCCTTATAAGTTGAGACGACTCCATCATTAATATTTTGAAAGTATTGCCTTAAAGAACTCATTAGCGATCAACCTCTCCCAATACAATGTCGATACTTCCAAGGAAAGCGACGACGTCTGCGAGCATCATGCCTCGGCACATTTCATCAATCGTGCTTGTTGCAATAAAACATGGAGACTTCGCCTTCACTCGCCATGGTTTTTTTCCACCGTCCGCAACGATATGATAACCCAAAGTTCCTCGAGGA
>CAZXHL010000012.1:0-45683 GCA_964640545.1 uncultured Bacteriovorax sp.
CTTCAAATCCTCAAGTTGATAAGCAGCAATATTTTTTCCTGTATACCAATTTTGCATATCAGGATTGGACTGAGCAAGTTGCCACAACTCATTAGGGCTGGCTCCTCCCGGAACATAAAAAACACTCTTTTCCTTTGCAAAGTTTATCATCGCAGCATCCGAATGAGGTGAAACAAAAAAGTCCGCCCCCGCATAGAGAGAATCTTTCATCAGCTCGATCTGACTCAAAGATCCCGCACCAACAACAGCCTCAGGAAAAGACGCTTTAATTTTTCTCAAGTCTTCCACATCCGCCTTCGAATAAACCGCGACTTCAAAAATATGCGATCCTCGATCAATAGCAGAAGACACAAGCTTCATCGCATCAACCAAACGGTGATGTCGACGCTTATTTAAAATGATGCCAGAATTTACAATCTGATCTCGTATGTCTTCAAGCGTCGCCATTCGAGCCAAGCACTAATCAATCGTAACGCCTTTGAGGTAATCCATATTTTCAAGAGCCAAGCCCGCACCAAGAGCTACGGCCGCTAATGGATCTTCCGCAAGAAAAACAGGCAAGCCAGTTTCTTCACGAAGAAGCACATCGAGGTTGCGAAGAAGTGATCCACCGCCCGTAAGAACGATACCTTTGTCGACGATGTCGGCAGCAAGCTCTGGAGGCGTTCTTTCGAGAGTCACCTTCACGGCTTCCACAATTCCATTCACAGTCTCAGAGAGAGCTTCCCGAATTTCATCAGAGGAGACTTCGATGGTCTTCGGAACACCCGCAAGTAAGTCGCGGCCTTTGACTTCCATAGAAGTTTCTTTGCCGGAAGGGTAAGCGTTACCAATCGTAATCTTGATCATTTCGGCACTTCGTTCACCAATAGCAAGGTTATACTTACGACGAACGTAGTTGAGAATCGATTCGTTCATCTTGTCTCCGCCCACTCGAACAGATTTTGAGAAGACAATTCCGCCTAGAGAAATCACGGCAACATCCGTGGTTCCCCCACCGATATCAACAACCATGTTTCCGCTAGACTCTGTGATCGGCAGACCTGCTCCGATAGCTGCGGCCATAGGCTCTTCAATCAAATAAACTTCGCGCGCACTAGCTGACAGGGCGGCTTCTTTAACGGCACGTTTCTCTACTTCTGTAATTCCGTAAGGAATACAAATCATGATACGTGGCCTAAACATGGTTCGTTTTTGCTGTGCTTTTGCGATGAGCTGCCTGATCATGACCTGCGTAACTTCAAAATCCGCGATGACCCCATCCTTAAGTGGACGAATAGCCTGGATATTCCCAGGCGTTTTTCCAAGCATCATCTTCGCAGCATGTCCAACTTCAATGACCTTCTTCTGGCCCCGTGCATCTCTTAAAATCGCAACAACACTAGGTTCATTAACAACAATTCCAAGTCCTTTTACATATACCAAGGTGTTCGCGGTCCCGAGATCGATAGCGATATCGTTACTCAAAATCCCCTTGAAAGAATTCCAAAATTTCATATGTTTACACGATAGGTCATTGGATAGAGCTTCATCAAGCAGAGGGGAAAATTTGCTTTGATTTTAGCGGCTTGTTTAATGCGTCACGTTATTGACGCCATTCCCAGAATCTCTTCACCAGGACATGCAAAATTAGAGACGAATCGATATAGAATAACAGGCATGTCCTCGTTTTTAAGAATGAAAAACGCTATGTCACGAACAACCAAAGCTCTCCTGAGTTGTGGTGTCCTCACCTGCTTCGTTCTCATCGCGCCCACAGTGCACTCTAGCGACGACAAGCCCTCTGAGGACGCCAAGAGTGAAGCCGCACAAAAAGGCTCACAAGCCTCAAATCTCTTCAATAAGGCTCAATGTGAAACCATGCCACAGAAGACTTCCGAGGATCTTTGGAACATTGCCGAGTGCTTTAAGAATCAAAAAGACTACAGGCAAGCCGTCGCCAGCCTTAGACAAGTCGTACGAAAAGATCCGCAAGACATTGAAGCTGTGTTTGTCTTGGCCTGGATGCTTTGGGAAGAAGGCCGCTACATTGGCGGAAGAGAAGAAAAACTTAACACTCGCAAAGCTCTCCAAGAGTTGAAAAATGCTCGGATCAGCAACCCTACTCACTGGCTTCTTGATGTAGAAATCGGTGATTTTTACTTTCTAAGAATGAGTGCCCCCGACCTCGCCTACCCGGAATACATCACGGCTAGAAAACACTACACGGGTGACTTCGCTAGATCAGTAGACGAAGCCACCATCGGAAGAAAAGCATCGATCGAAAATCGTATTGCACGAACGGCCGCAGCTATCGGGAGAAAAGGCGAAGCTGTAGAAGCGAGTTGCCGCGCCCTCTTCTATGATCCTGACGATAAAGAAGCTAAAAAACGCATTGAGGATCTATCCGGTTCCTGTGATCGCAAAGGCGTTGAAGACCCCAGAAAAAAGAGCAAAAAGTGATCCTTAAATGAGCACACTCAAAAGCGATTCCGCCAACACGATCCAAAGGAATGGATACTTTCAAAATAGTATTTTTTTAAAAATACTCTCAATCCCACTGATTTTCTTTGGTGGACTTTATGCCTTCATCTATACCATCCTCGGATTTTTCAAAATTCTAAACAAAGAAAACATGAGCGTTGTTTTCTCGAGATGGTTGCACTCCACAATGAGACTACTTGGTTTTCCTGAAGTTAGGATTATAGGCCGGAGCGACGTCCCAGAAATGCCCAGAGCAAAAGTCTATGTTGGCAACCATCAAAGCAACTGGGACCTCGTGATCTACGCAAAAATGGTCCCCCCGCGCACCTATGTTCTCGGCAAAAAGGAAATTTTCTGGATTCCAATTTTTGGTCAGTTTTTCTTCCTCGCAGGAAACTTTCTCATTGATCGCTCAAGCAAAGAAGCCGGAAAAAAATGCATCGAAGCGATGAACAAAAGAATCGCCAAGAAAAATCATTCCCTCTTTGTTTTCCCAGAGGGGACCCGCAATAAAGATCTCGATACGATACTGAGACCGTTCAAAATTGGAGCCTTCAAAATCGCGAAGGACACCGGCGCCTACATCGCTCCCGTTTTATCCCTAAGCGCTCCCAAGGGACGCCCTTCCCCCATTTTTCTTGAATACCTAGACCCTATTGACCCAAATGATTTTGCAGATGCAGAAAGCCTCATGACTCACACACACAAAATCATGCTGGATCATCTGAAAAGCTTTCTTTCAAAGAATTAAGCATGAGCCAGTGCCCTTAAGCTTAAACTGTGCGCGCTTAAGTGTTGTAAGGACAGGTCCAGCTTAAGGGCCTTTCTAAGTCATTTTAAATATTTAGATTCAGTCGAAGGACTATGGGGTGAATTGCTGGCGCCAGCCAGCAAGAGGGGAGTAGCACTCCCCTTGTCCTGAGTAATGAATCTAAATATTTAAAATGACTTAGAAAAGCTACTAAACACGCTCTTACAACACTTAAGCGCGCACAGTTAGAAATTAAGCCTAGCTACTAAGCCTAGCTACTAAGCCTAGCTATAGAGCGGGCTTGGCCGAGGCCTTCGAGGACGATGCCCATGTCGGGACTTGCCATGGTTCCTGTAAGTAGGACTCGCACGGCTTTTGCTATGACGGGGATTTTGAGACCTTCTTCGGTTGCGACTTCTTTAATGCAACCGAATGCCGAAGCTCCGCTGTAGTCACTAAGCGCTGCCCACTTCGCGCCCAGTTTTTCCAAGGCTGTAGTAGGACAAGCCCCCACTGTCTTCTCAACAGTTTCCTGATCGCGCACAAAGGTTGAATCGAAGAACCAGGAGGAAGCTTCTTTAAAGTCAGTCAGTCTTACCGCACGCTCGACGAGGGCATCAAAGAGTTTGCCGCCCCCTTCCGTCTCAAGCATGGAAGCTAAGTCAGTATCGTAGGTATCCTTGAGCAAAGCTACGAGTTCCTTGCGGTCCATGCGTTTCATATGTTCGTTATTGAGGTGATCCAATTTCGCCACATCAAAAACAGAAGGTGATTTTCCACACCCTTTAAGGTCGAAGAGAGAAATCATTTCTTCTTTGCTAAAAACTTCTTGGTCTCCGTGAGACCATCCCAGCCTAAGCAAGGCATTGAGCATCGCCACAGGAAGAAACCCCTGATCTCGGTATTGAGAGACCGCCACGGCTCCATGCCTCTTAGAAAGTTTGGTTTTGTCAGAACCTAAAATCATGGGAACATGAGCAAACTCAGGCAACTCAAAACCTAGTGCCTGCATCATAAGAATTTGCTTTGGAGTGTTGTTGACGTGATCGTCACCGCGAATCACATGTGACACTTTCATTTCGCAATCATCAATCACAACTGTGAAGTTATAGGTCGGAGCATTATTGGATCTCAAAATGACAAAATCATCAATTTCCTTGTTCTGAAAACGGATCTCACCTTTGACTAAATCTTTGAGAATGGTCTCTCCATCTAATGGTGTCTTAAATCGAATGACATACTCGCCCTCAGGCTCCGTACCGGTAAATTCTCGATAGCGACGGTCGTACATAGGCTTCTCATCAGCTGCCTTGGCCTTCTCCCGCATTTGATCGATCTCTTCAGCCGTGGCCCAGCACTTATAGGCTTTGCCCTCTTTCAAAAGTTTTTGTGCATACTCACGGTAGATATCAAATCGCTGGGTTTGATAAATAGGATCCGCATCCCAATCTAGCCCAAGCCAGGCCATGCTATCCAAAATCTCAGCTTCAAACTCTTTCTTGGATCTTTCAGTGTCCGTGTCTTCAATTCGGAGGATGAACTTCCCACCATGTCGACGAGCAAAGAGATAAGAAAAAATGGCTGTTCGCGCCCCACCCACATGCAAAAATCCGGTTGGTGAAGGAGCAAATCTAGTGACAATGGGTCTAGCTGACATAGCTCAGAAACTTATGATTGATGCCCTCTAATGGCAAGCCTTCATTCTCAGGAAATCGGCCTAGCTGAGCTATAATCAGTCTTCCTGAAAGACGCCAGAGGACAAATCAAAGCGAACAGCCCGCCATAAACTAAAGGAATAAGAAGACCAGTTGCGCTGCCTAGCTTTATCGGAGGACCCTGGCGGTAGCTCCATTGTATAAACAGGAATCTTCTTCAAAATACCTGCATAATTCCCCAGGGACCCTGGCCAAATACCATAGGACTTAAAATTCAAATTCTTCGAGTTTTTTACCATGTTGATCGCTAGAAACTTAGCTCTCCGAGTATGATCCTTATCTCCACTCGCATCGAGCTCCAAAAAGCCGAGCGGAGTATGAATTGAAATGATTTTTTGAGGAGCTATGTCTGCAATAGCTTGAGTGATCGCCTTTGTTTCCGCTTCTGATTCAGGATAAGTTCCAGGAAATTTCCTTGGATCCATCTTATCTCTTTTGGCCCAATAGGTCTGAGCCTCATAGGGCCATTCAGGAGTTTTAAAATTGCGATTGAGATCCACGCCTCGAGCATTTGGCCTTTGCGACTTTTTTGTTAAGTAGCCATCCGGATTCAGAAGCGGCTGAACCACTACACCCATATCCTGCGGAACTCCCCTCTCATCTTCAATGATGTCGTGAATGATGCCCATACACATCGGCAAAGCTGTGAGCTCGTCACCATGAATCGCACATTGAATCAAAGTTGTTTTCACCTCATTCAATGGTCTATTGCGATCTGTGGCTTGAAAATAAATCAAAGGACGATTCAATTCACTCCAGCCAAAAACACGAAATGGAATCTCAGCACAACGCGAAGGCTTCCACTTCAGCGCCACATACTTAGCGTCAATCTCACCACAGATGGCTTTGACAATATCTTGCTCACTACCCAATTCCTTGAGCACCTGCCACTTCCAGGTGACAGAAAGTGGCTCATTCATTTCAAGCCTTTCGACAGCCCGCAGAGACTCACTTAGGAATCCAGCTATCAAAAAAAATAAAATGTAAAGAGTGCGGTTCACACCACCTCCACGACCAAACTCATACCTTGTCCACCACCGATACAAGCCGTAGCGAGACCAAGTCCGCCCCCCTGACGTCTCAACTCATAGAGAATCTGAGCCGTCAGTCGAGATCCAGAAGCCGCCAAGGGGTGCCCGATTGAAATAGCCCCGCCATTAACATTTGTTTTTTCACGATCGAGACCTAACTCTTTCTCGACAGCAAGATATTGAGCTGCAAAAGCCTCATTAACCTCAACTCGCTTGAAGTCCGCAATAGAAAGTTTCTTCCCGTGCTCTCTCTCGTAATGAGACAAAGCTTTCTTAGTCGCAGGCACCGGCCCGATCCCCATGATCTTAGGATCGCAACCAGCGGCCCCCCAAGCCCTAAGGTAGCCAAGAATTTCTAAATTGTTCGCTTTGGCATAGCCTTCTTTCGCAATGATCAAACTACAAGCTCCATCAACAATTCCACTCGCATTTCCCGCAGTAACGACGCCATCTTTTTTAAAAACAGGCGGCAACTTCCCAAGAGACTCTACCGTAGCATCTGCTCGGATATGCTCATCCTGAGAAACGACAACGTCCCCTTTACGACCAGAGATAGTCACACTTTGAACTTCATCTTTAAAAATCCCCTCGCCCCAAGCTCGAGCCGCTTCTTTCTGGCTTCTGACAGCATAGGAATCAACTTCTTCACGGCTGATAGAATATTTCACGGCAAGGTTTTCTGCTGTGATGGCCATCGGCAAATTTACATAAGCATCCGACAACCCCGTAGATAACGCGTCTTCGAGCTCAGCATTCCCCATACGGTAGCCGAAACGAGCTCCACGAGCCACATACGGAACCTGAGTCATGTTCTCACTACCCCCAACCAAAGCCACGTCGCAATCACCAGTCATGATCTGAAAAGCCCCTTGAACAATCGACTCAAATCCAGAACCACACAAGCGATTGATCGTGACAGCCGGGATGCTTTCACTCGCTCCCGACTTCAAAGCGACGTGCCTCGCGAGGTAGGCCGCATCAGACGAACTTTGGATGACGTTTCCAAAAATTGAATGTCCCAACTCAGTAGGATTCAATCCACACTGAGCTAGGGCTGCCTTTGTAGACTCAACAGCGAGATCTGTAGCTGTCAGTCCAGAGAAAGATCCTCCAAACTTTGCGAATGGGGTTCTTTTGGCTGCTACGATTACAATTTTTTCTAAAGACATGTTTGAGCTCCTGTTACGAATGTATCATCCGCCTCTAAAGATTTTGAAATAAAACTATTGGACTGGCGTGCCTCATCTTTGGAAACAAAAGGTCCCACCAAGATTCTAAACCATTTACCACTATCACCTAAATTAACCTCACAAGAGACGACTTTCTCATCAAGCAATTTTTTTCTATAGGTTTTCAAAAGTTCCATCACGTCGGAACGATCATGCACTCTTTGATCCAAGGCACGAACCTGTACAAAAACAGGGCCAACAGTCCCCTTCAAAAAGAAAGACTGAACATCTTCGATCTTTTCCTTTTGAGCTGCTGGAAGCTGCTGCTCCACCATGCTAATGCGCCAGCTCATAAAGGCACCTTCAGGCTTCAATTCCGCAGGAGCCTCTCTCTCAACTGGCACGTAACCTTCTTTTTCAAAGCGAAACTTCTGTGCTTGCTTCTTGAGCCTCGTCTCAATTGGAGTGGTCCCCACCCGCTCCCCATCAACAAAAACCACAACCCCTACCGGAGTGCTGTTGATCGACAAAACCGTCGCTTCATTTTTACCTTGAGGGTCGGAAAGAGGGGCCTCTTCAGAAAGTGGTTCTTCTTGAGTATCCGACTCAAAAAGGGAGGATTTCTCAGCAACATCCAGGGCCTTCTGATCAGACGAAGCACGCTCTTCCTCAGTACCATCTTCCGCAGCTACAGCTTCTTCTTCACCATGGGCTTCTTCAGTTTCTTCGTCTTTTTTATCAATTTCAGATTTGGCTGAATGAAAATTGGGACGGTCCTCGATCACAAGTCCTTTAGGCTCAGCATCGGCCTCGACATGACTTTCACTTTGCGCCTGTGGCTCTACTGGCCCCGAGTGCATCAACCACCACAAAACTCCCGCCCCACTCACAGAACAAAATAGTAGAAAATAAAAAAGTTTATTCACGACCTTAACCTCACAGAATAACCCTCTTTCTTCAAGGTACCCAAGAGAGCCTTAACATGGTCTGGCCCACGCGTTTCCAGTCTAAAATTAATCTTGGTGAAACCAACGGCCGTCTCTGTTGAAAGTCGATCATGATAAAGATCCAGAACATTAGCCCGACTATCACCCACTAATTTCGTAATTCTGGCCAATTCCCCCGGTCGATCTTCCACAATCAAATCAAAAGACAACCAGCGCTCCGTTTGAACCAATGCTCTTTCAATAATCGTAGAAATCATATTCACATCGATGTTTCCACCGCAGATCAAAACGACAGTTGGAACCTTAGGGTCCAACTTAATTCGGCGGCTCAAAAGTGCCGCAATACCAGCAGCCCCCGACCCTTCGGCAACCATCTTGCCTGTTTCCATCATATAAAATAAAGCGTTTGCCACATCATCATCACTAACAACAACGACATCTTCGCAAAGTTCTTTGACGTATCCAAACGTTAATTCCGAAACGCTTTTTACGGCCAAGCCTTCTGCAAGAGTTCGAGGGTGTGTGCGTGTTGCTTGAACGATACTCCCCTTCTTAAAACTTTTGCTCATGGCATCCGCAGCTTCACTCACCACTCCAAAAACTTTTGTATTCGGGCGAAGCGCTTTCAACGCGAGCGCAGTTCCACTAACCAGGCCACCGCCCCCAATAGGAATGACAACCTGAACAGGATCTGATTCTTTCAAACCCGCGGCGAGCAACTGCTCATGAATTTCAATACCGCAAGTTCCCTGCCCCGCAATCACGTCTTCATCAGCATAAGCATGAATATAGGCCGACCCGGATTTCTCCTTAAGAACTTCAAGCGCTTTAGCATAGGCTTCGTCGTAGATCTTTCCATGAAGAATCACCTCAGCCCCATATCCAGCTGTTGCCACAGATTTAATCAGGGGAGTTCCTTCGGGCATCACAATCGTCGATGGCACACCAAGCTTTCCGGCCACATAGGCCACAGCCTGAGCATGATTGCCTGCACTAGCGGCCACAAAGTGTTTCGCATCCTGAGGCTTCTCTTGAAACAATTTTAGGATTTTGTTTGCGGCTCCTCGAACTTTGAAGGATCCCGTATTTTGGAAAGTCTCTAGCTTCAAAAAGAACGGAGCATCGGATTGCATTTTTACCTGCAGCGCACTCCACTCTCTCAGCGGAGTCGTTACAGCGTAATCTCGGATTCTTTGCCGTGCAGCATTAATGTCATCAATCGTTACAGACTTTTGGGCCATACCCAAGCCATACTAGAACTAGACTGAAAAGCTAGCAACCGATTGGAATGATAAAGAGAGAAACGAGAAAAGCCAGAAATTCCTAAGAATTTCTGGCTTACAACGACACCAATTCTGCTAAAAAATTAGTGGTTCAAAAGTACTTCCGGAAGCAGGCCATACCAAAGATTGGGATCATCTTCAAAGCTCTTTGGAAGAGACTTAAAGTTTTCAATCTGCATTTCAGTGAGAAGTTGCTGAGAGGCCTTTGCCTCAACGTTGGCCTTCATCACAGTGTCAAGTACTGCTCCAGTCAGCTTGAAATCACCCTGCTTATGACCATCAACGAGGAATCGAGACTCCTCCTCTAGCTCATTAAGGTAAATATCCATTGTGACTATCGTGTCATAATCAACATAATCGTAAGTTTCTTCGGTAATGGAAGCATTGCGCGCAGCAATAAGCTCCGCAGCCTCTACAGCCATTTGATTCTCTTGCTGGGCTTGTCCAATCACATATCCCTCAAACTCATGCTTGAATCTTCTCCACTCCTGCATCCAGAAAGCATCATACTCAGCATCACTCATTTTAGTTTTGGCCCAAGCATTTCCAACCGGATTCATGAAGTGAAGTAGTTTTGCCCAAGCTGTTCCCTCTTGGTCCCAGGTATTCAATGTCACATTTCCTCGTCCACCAGAAGGCAAACCGTTCGGCATGGCGCCCGCATTAACAGCATCCAATGCAGGTGATGAAGAAGAATCTGAAGCCGTTCCGCGACCCGAGCCACTTTGCCCTGGCGCTATAAAGTTATAGTTTTGAGGCCCAAAAGTCGCCAAGCGAGACAAAGCCGAATTCTCAGAAAGAATGGCCGCCTGATAGGCATCATACTCGGCTTTTTTCACGCCCAGCTGTCTTGTAATTTCATACAACTGAGCTTGAGATTCTTTCATAATCCCTGAAATCTTTTTTGCAGACTTATCCCTCATATCGATAGCTGTATCAGCAACGATCCCATCATACTGGGCAATCAGACTGAGAATGTTTTTATGGGCTTCTTCACTTTTCGTGCGCGCCAGATTGATGTTGTTGATTCTAGATTGAATCGTTTGTTTAACACTATCTTGGACTTTCCTAACATTGGCCCCAACGTTTCCGATGTCGCCAAGCCCCTGCTGTTGTCCACCAATTTGACCCAATTGCCCCAGTAAACCTTGTCCTGTTGAGCGTGAAGCCGATGTTCCCGTCGTGCGCATCACCACTCGACTAACCTTGTTTGCTGTTTCGGCACGACCAGCCCTACGAGCACTAGATGATGTCATTCTCGATCGGTCCAAACCTTTTGCAATAAATCTTCGGGTATTTGATGCTCCTGATTGCATGCGAGTTGCACCAAGTTGGGCGTTCTGCCCTTTTCTAATATCAGAGCTAGATTGTCTCACCGCTCGGCTCAAGGACTGACCTTGCTCAACACCGCGACTAGCGGCAGAAACGACGGCATAACCGGAGGCACCAGTCCTCATCACGTTTCGACTCACATCAGAGCGAGGCCCCGCTTGGCTGTTTACAGTGGAAATACCTGTACGATTTCTCGAAACACTATCAAAATTATCCAAGCCAGGAGCTGGATTCAAATACAACCAATCATCGGCGCTCAAGTTATTGCCTGGCAATCCAGTAACAACCGGTGGAAGCCTGCGCAAACTGTCAATGTAAGGAGGGTTTGCCATTTGAGGCAATCCCCAAGCAGCTGGATCTCTCGACTGATCCACAATCGCATTCCAAGCCTGCATTTCATTCGGGTCACAACTAAAGTCTAACCCGCCGCCTTGAATTGGTGCAGCACCAATGCCAGTCGTCAAACGCTGGTACTGGGTATCCATGCTTGCGCCCCACAAAGGGAGCAATCCACACTTTACCGTTTTCCCAAGAGCATTGATCATTTTTTTCGACATCGGTTCACGTCGTGTTTGATAGCGTTTGGCCTTGATACGGCATCTCGCCATAGACTCAAACACTTCTTGCTCGTCATAAAATTCATCGTTCTGAGAATGGCCCCTTCTTAAAGCATCAAGCGTCGTCTTCTTTTCACGAATGATTGTCACAAAATCTTGAGCGGTGAGCCTTTCAACTTCAAGAGGGTTTGGGTTTCTCATGAAACTGTCTGGAGTCGTCACAGCCAAATCTTTAGCGAGTTCCCGCGTCAGCGCATCAGCCTCACCAAGCATCTGCTTGCACTCAGAGCTTTCTTTACTCAGACCATTTTCCCTGCAACAAGCCGCAACCGCACCATCAAGATCAGCTTCATCAAAAGCTTTTATGGCCTTTTCAATTATAGATGTGTGTTCGTTCATCTTATCAGAGCTTGAATCCCTAGATGCACCAGCTTGCTGAATGCTAGCTGGCTTGTATAGGATTTCTCCAACACCAACGATAGCGTTATCAAAAGCCTTTTGAGCATTTTCAAGACGAGGGAGTTTCACCTTGTCTTGAACACATTTCTGCATCCCACCCAAAGCTCCTTTTCTCTGAAGTTCTTCAAGTTCTTTTTCTTTTGCAGCGATGATTCGACCTAGGCTAGCTGCCTGATCTGTTGCAGCTTCTTTCTCTTCATCAGTTCCTCTGCCCTGGGCAACCTGTGCCTTAGTTTTTTCTGCTTCAAGATTTCCAATTTCCGTATTTAAACGAGAGATCTTATTTTTTTCAGAGGCCGTCAAACCTACTCCGCCCCCTCCACCAAAACCATCTTCAATCCCTTTGACGAATTTTTCAGCAGCACTTCTCGCTCCAGTTTTCGACAAAACTTCATTAAAAGGGTTCAAAAGATAAGAACGTTGCAGTTGGGTGTAGTATTCATTAACGGTTTTGCGATCATCTGCATCAACAATAGTATCGAGCCTTGATGCTAAAGTTCTTTGCTGATCACTGTAACGATCTGCAGCGGTATTGACGAAAGCATAAAAGCTTTTCATCTGGGACGAAGGCGACCCATCTGCCGCATTGGCACTTTCGAACGAACTAAAACCCAGCCCCAAGACCAAGCTCCAAATTGCCATTCCACGAATGTGGCTCATTCCCCTATTAATTCCCCTGTTTTTCATCGACGTATCCTTCCCCTATTTTTGGTCTTACTGACCTAAAAAATTTGGAGGAGGCGATCTTCGAGGTGCCCCAGCACCTCGTGTCGAATCCCTTCGAATATTGTTTTGCCTTCCTGGCTGTCCGCGCTCCGCCATACTATCTGACGTATTTAATGCCCTAAATGGAACTGACGTTCTACTCACACCTTGCCCTGCAGGGGCACGATTATCCAATGCCTGTAAACTTCCAGCTCCACCGCTTTTGCGCATGGTCAATTCTTCATTGACGGCCGCAAGCAAGGCACGAGAAGCATCATTGTATTTCATCATTTGCTTAATTTTAGGATCGCTGATCAACTCCGGATGCATCAAGCCCTGAGGCGATGTAGCTGCAACACCTTGCAAACTCATGCCCGCAAGTGAACTCATTTTAGCCAAGCATGAAGCCTGTCTCTCGAGTTGTTTCGTACCCTCAGCACTCGGAACCGCCATACGCTCCACATGCTCTTTTGCTTTTTCTTGGTAAGCCCCATCGTCCATGCCGCTAGCAAGCGCCATGGGGTCTGCCCCAAACAAAGCAGCCATTTCAACATCGTCGCCTTCTCCAGTGGACATCAAGTCACCCATGAAACTTCCGAAGAAAGAGCATCCCGCCCCACGAGCTTGAAGCGCGTTGTACATAGGCATAATAAGCTTATCAATTGGACGTGACGTGTTTTGGTTGGCCATCATCTGACGACGAGCCTGGCAATGCTGTACCAGTTGCATAAAGTTATTGTGAACAGCACCATTGCGTTGCTCATCTTGCTTAGCGACCTCGCCTTTGGCTTCGCGCTCTTTTCGCTTCTCTGCAATCTCGGCGTCCCGCTTCTTAAAGAAAGATTCACATTCCATTCGACTGGCTGGAGACAATTTTTTAAATCGATCCTCTCCAATGACTTTGAGGATAACCGCGCAGGTATCTTCATTATTTGCTAGCTCAGGATTCTGTCTCAATGCTTTGGCGATGTCATACTTTGCCTGGAGATCAGCCCTCTCTTGAGCCCGACCTTTCGTATCTGTTTCTCTCTCAACTTGAGCCGATAGTTCGCCAATATCACTGGTGATGTCATTCTTATCGCCAAGAGCGTCTAAACGATCGTTCAAGGCATCATTCATAGCGCTGGAGCGACTCGCGCCGAATACATCTCGTGATGCTTTATTTGCTAAACCTTCTGGGAAATCTTTCATGGCTTTTGCCAATCCATCTTCATCCATTTTTTCCAATTCGCCTACTTCGTAGGCTTCAGTGTCTAAATTCTTATTCACATGTTTTTCAAGAAACTCCTGCATTTGAGTATCAGTGAAATCTTCGAACTTGCGTTGCATAGCACGGCTCCAGTCAGAGCGACTAATGCTGTCGTCCAATTGTACTTCTTGAGTGACGATGACTTTATGCTCACCATCTTTAACTTTTTTCACAACGAGCTTTTGAACTACCTTAAAAGGATAGTCTTTGATCTTGTGCTCAGTTGTTTTAAGTTCTTTCGTCTTACCGTCTTTAAGGTCTTTGAGATCTTTGGCAATGCCCTCGGTTGGCGCTTCAACAGCCAATGCCGTCTTCGCCTCAGCTATCGCTGTCTGGAAAACATCTTTATCAGCCGTCGCCCTAGTCTCCCAGTCGCTCTTAGAAGCGAGTCGACCTCTGACATAGCGCTGGACCCAAGAACCAAAGTCTTTCTCTAATTCAAGAGCCTTAAGTTCGTCTTTCAAACCAGTAACTTCTTCACGACTGGCGCGTTCTTTGGTCTCGCGCATCGCTCTGATAAGTTCGGCTTCTTGTTCTTTCAATTCACTTGCAGAGGAGCTACTACGATCCAATAAGAATTCGTAGACGCTTTCGTCTTCATCGCCATAAGCAAACGCATTCCCTGCACTCAATATGTATATAGATAGAGCCATCCCCATAGCTCCACGGACAGTTAGTCGCATGATAGTTCCCCTCAACTTTCAGTTTAACGGAATCTTCACACCAATTGGAAGGGATTTCTGCCTATCTTTTGACATACTTAGTGTCTAAGCTTTTTACAGAGGTCTATATATTCAAGGAGATAGCTTAAATCTTCAAAAATAAAGATTTCTCAAAATTGTCAAAATCCGCAAAAAACTTCAGGAAACAAAACATTTAGACCTACAACTCAGGCGTAAATCCACGTCTCATGAGGTTCTCAGTCTGAGTTCTTCCTGACATGAATTGGAGCAAGTAATCCGGCCCACCAGCTTTCGCGCCGACGCCTGACAACTTGAAGCCACCAAATGGCTGTCTGGAAACAATCGAACCCGTGATCCCTCTATTAATATAGAGGTTACCGACTTGAGCTTCATTACGAAACTTTTCGATGTTCTTTGGACTACGAGAGAAGATTCCCCCCGTAAGAGCATAATCACTATCGTTCATATCGTGAATCCCCTCTTCAAGAGACTTAATCTTATGAACCACAAGTAGCGGACCAAAATGCTCGGCCTGAGAAAGCTCACTCTTAAAATCATCATCGACAAAAATGGTAGGAGGCACAAAGCAGCCCTTCTCCATCATTTCTTCTGAAACCTCTAACTGAGCGACGACTTTGTCTTTGTTGCGCTCTATAACACCAAGCAATCTCTGCTGCGCTTCTTTGTCGATCACGGCAATGATTTTATTTGAGAAATCCCGAACAGGTCCGATATGTGTGGACTTCAAACTTTGGCAAAGTCGTTCCAGAAACTTGTCGAAACAAGACTCATGGACAAGCACCCTCGACAAAGCAGAACACTTTTGACCCTGGAAATGAAATGCTGACTTCACGGCGCCAAGAACCGCCTCATCGAGGTCAGCATCGTCATCAACAATCAAAGCATTCTTGCCGCCAAGCTCGGCCACAACTCGTTTGATGTGCCTTTGTTCAGGGGACGGAGAATAAGCACTTTTAAGAATCTGCAAACCGACGTCGCGAGATCCTGTGAAGTTAATGATATTAACTTTAGGATGCTTCACAAGATGAGCCCCAATGTCTTCACCTTTTCCAGGCAAGAACTGCATCACCTCTTTCGGAAAGCCCACTTCAAGCATCATATCGAGTAGAACGGCCGCGATACCAGAAGACTGCTCTGCAGGCTTCATCAATACCGCATTACCTGCCAGCAAAGGGGCAACTGTCATTCCGCAAAGAATAGCTAGTGGGAAGTTCCATGGCGCAATCACCAAGGCTAGCCCCTTACCCTTATAAACATAGTGATTTGATTCACCAGGAAGTTGTCCTCGCTCTTGAGGCTCCGCAAAGCGAAGCACGGAATCCGCGTAGAATTCACAGAAGTCGATCGCTTCGCAAACATCACCATCTGCTTCGGGGCCAGACTTTCCAACTTCATCCATGATGATAGCCATAAGTTCGAATTTTCTATCGCGCATTTTCTGCGACAGCTTTCGAACAAGCGAAATACGATCGTGGACAGAATACTTTGTATTCCATCCCTGAAAAGCCCCCAATGCAGACTCAACCGCTTTTTCACAAAGATCAATATCACTCTTAGCATACTTCGAAACAATCAACGATTGATCTGCTGGAGAAGAATGCTCCCCCATCTCAAAGCCTTCAACTCTTTTTCCTGCGACAAATGGGTAAGCCTCGATAGGATATTTTTTCTGAATATTTTTAAGGGCAATTTCTAGTTGCTCACGGTTCTTGTCGACAGCAAAATCGACTGGAGACTCATTCCTAAAGATCACCTCTTCTTTAGATTCTATCGCTTCTTTGATCTTGGTTTTAGGATCAACAAGAAGTGCGCCTTGCTCTTCTTGTTTGACAAATTTTGCACGCAAAAAGCCTTCGTTTGAAGTGTTCTCCAACAGTCTTCGAACGAGGTATGCCATTCCAGGAAGCATCTCCCCAACAGGCACATACTCTCGCAGCCTATAACCCATTTCACTCACAGCCTTCTTAAAAGGATCTGCCATTCCAAAAAGCATCTGAATTTCTAAGGCTTGTTTTGGAATGCCCAGATCTTCCGCAAGACTCATACCGAAGGCTAAGTTTCTTACGTTATGGCTTCCAAGAGCCGTGTAAATATGAGGGAACGCGCGGAGCATGATCTCCGTACATTCTTCAAAACACGCATCACTCTCTGCTTTCTGAGTGAACACGGGAATTTCCCAGTTGTTCTCCTTTGCTTTGATCACCTCGTAATCCCAGTAAGCCCCCTTAACGAGTCTCACAGTAATAGGAGTCTTGCGTTTCTTCGCAAAACGTACGACGCGATCACAATCTCTCGGAGCTGACTTCAAGTAACACTGAAGAACCACACCAAAATAAGGATAATCCTTAAAGGCCTCTTCCATAAACAATTCTTCTGCGATTGTAAGAATGATATCTTTGTAATCGACCTGCTCCATGTCGAGGTTCACGCAGACGTTTCTTTGCATGGCCGCTTCGAGAATGGGACGAAGGCGGTTTTTGATCTCATCCACAGAATCCCTAAAACCGTAACTAGAAATTTCAGAATACAAACTAGAACACTTCACAGATACGTTAGCTCTGGGAAGCTTCAACTTTCCTGCATCTTCAAGGATCTCATTGTGTGGCCAAGCTTTAACTTCGTCCGCGAGCCCAGTCACAAGCTCCAAATAACGAGCCTGATACTCCAAAGCTTCTTCGTTTGAAACAACAGCTTCTCCTAAAATATCTACCGTAAAAGCTAAGCCCTGCTTCCAGTGTTTTTCCAAGGACGGAAGTGCTTCTTTCGAGTCCTTACCCGCAATAAATGTCTGAGCCATAGACTCCACATTTTTTCGAATCGTCGATGATGCCATTTTTCCTATGATCCCACCCGTGGAAGCAACGCCCATCGCAGCTTTCATCGATGCTGGAATTTTAGATTCTTCATCAAGAAAATATTCTTTTACGTGTTTGCTGACTTGTTCAGCTTGAGTCAGAGTGGGAAGCACATCCACGAAGCGAAACATTTGCACCTTGAAGTCATGATTATGCATGGACCAGTCCATCATTTTTCCTGACCAGAACCCCTTGTCGAATAAGCTCATCGTTGATTTTGAAGAGAGGGTAAAAAGTTGGTTGCCGAGTTCGTTGATTCTAGCTTCTAGCTTAGTGTGCATGCCTGGCTTTCTAGTGCCTTGGCCCCCGAAATGGCAATAGCATTTAAACACTGCGTCTCCTCATGAGTGTCTCACCCCCTCCTCATCCTCACCAAGGTGCGTAATGAGCTCTCAAAAGACTATTAGACAGACAAACTTGCTCGAATAAGGTGAATCCATGAACATTGCTATCATTGGATCAAATCGCGGTATTGGCCTCGCTCTTACGGAGCATTACAGCAAGGAACACCAAGTGTATGCCTTTTGCCGCAAAAGCTCCTCGGAGCTTGTAGCGCTAAAGGCCCAGGTCATAGAAGGTTGCGACGTCTGTTCCAAAGAAGCTCTGGATCAATCCGCCCAGAAAGTTAAAGGCGTTGAGTTTGACCTCTTCTTACATGTCTCCGGCATTATGAGAGATGAAAGCTACGACTCGCTCAATCCTGAGACCATCCAAGAACAATTCATGGCCAACTCCATCGCCCCCCTGCTCTCAGTAAAAGCCTTTGAGAACAACCTCAAAAAAGGAAGTAAAGTCGGCCTACTGACTTCACGTATGGGATCCATCGCAGACAACGATTCCGGGGGGCGCTACGGCTACCGGATGTCCAAAGCAGCTGTGAACGCTGGCGGAAAAAGCTTATCTATCGACCTCAAGGATCGAGGCATTAGCGTGTTCTTGATCCATCCAGGTTTCGTGAAAACCGACATGACGGGTGGCCAAGGTCTCCTGACAACGCAAGAATCAGCTCAAGGCATCGCGAAAGTCATGGCTTCCCATGGTATTGAAGCGACGGGAAGCTTTTACCACTCAAGTGGCGAAGTGCTTCCTTGGTAGCTAAAGCGACAGACTTTTTGCCAGCGGGATGAGTGCCAAAACCCGTCCCAACTTGGGCAAGAACTACTAGATGTAGCGCCAAACTAACTGAAAAATCGCCTCTCCGCGCTCTAGATACTTCTTCTCAAAGTGGGTGCGCCCCACATAGTGATCTTGCTTCTGCTTTGTTAGATTCTCATCCTTTACTAATTTCAGTGTAGGAGTTCCGGCGAGGACCTTACGTGCCTCATCCGCATAAAACTTCTCATTCGTAGCAAGCTCTAGCTCCCCACCATCTTTCAGCCGAGTCAACAAGAACTCCATAAAGGGCATGTTATGCCATCGCTTATTGGACTGCGACGCCTTCGGGTAGGGATTGGGATAAAGAAGAAATATTTTATCTATAGAGCGCTCTGGCAAAAAGTGAACAGCAAACGATTCTGCATCACATTGAAAGAAATCGAGATTCATCAAAGCTTCGCCCTTTATTCGGTGGGCCTCCACACGTTTTCTAAACTTCTCAAAGCGCTCAGACGAATGTTCTACCGCCAGCATTCGGTGTGAAGGATTTGCGATCGCGTATTGAATCGGATGCTTGCCTACTCCGGGGCCAATTTCAAAGACGTTGGTTTGCCCTAGATCAATAGGTCGATCCAAGACAACGCCGCGAGGCTGGAATATCTTATCTGCTTGAAACTTACGCATAAAATTCTAACTACCCGCCACAACTAACGGGATTTGGAGCTTTGATTCATCATGTTCACCGCAACAAAGGCGCAAGCCACAAAAAGTAGAAACATCACAAAACTACCTTGGAAAAAGTGCTGACTCGGATACGGAGAAAGAGACTCTCTGAGCGCCCTCATCCCATAACTTAAGGGGTTCAATGTCGTCGCCCATTTGAAAAAGAAATTTTCGTTCTGCGCCGGAAAAACGGCGCCAGACAAAATCCACATCGGCATCAACACCACATTCATAATGCTGTGGTAGCCCTGAACGGAATCGAGCTTCCACGCAAAAACAAAACCTAGCGCCGTCAGAGCCGCGCCCATAATGAAAAGTAGAGCGAAGGCCTGAACAATGGAATAAAATTCAAAACTAAACCCTGTTACGAGCGCGATCGCAATCAAGACCAATCCTTGCATCAGACCCAAGACAGCACCACTCAAAATCTTAGAAAGAAAGATACTCCACCTCGAAACGGGGGAAACTAAAACACCTTGAAGAAAACCTTCATTACGATCTTCAATAACAGAAATGGTAGAAAAGATGGCAGTGAACAGAACGCTTAACGCCAATATACCCGGGAAGAAAAACTCGAAGTAGCCGCCAGAATTCACAACCTCTGTTCCCGTTTGAATGCTCGCCTGGAAGCTGCGCCCCAACCCGCCACCTACCAAAAACCAAAATACGATGGGCGTGACCACCGCCCCAATGACCCGGCTTTTCTGACGAAGAAAGCGAATGATTTCTCGTTTAAACAATACCCAAGTGGATCTCATTTTAATTCTTCAGCTCCTTACCAGTTTTTTGCCAGTAAACGTCAGCTAAGGTTCCTTGACTCCACTCAAGAGCATCAATTTCATGCCCCATCAAAGGCTGAAATCTGGGCCACAAATCTTCCATTTGAGCGACTTCCAAACGAAGCCTGCCATTGATCTGCTTAAGATCCGAACTTTCTCTCACTCCGATATGCTCCAATTCGTGAGACACTTTCTCAGTCAAAGAATCTAGATCCTGCGATGAAAGCATCACCACGGATTTACCAAAGGATCTTTTTAAAGCTTCGGGACTTCCTTGAGCGACAACATGCCCTTCAGACATAAAGACCAGCTCATCGCAAAGCTCAGCCTCCTCCATCAAATGAGTCGTAACGACAATCGCACGGTCGGGCCTCATGAACTTTTTCAGCAAATTCCAAATCTCATGGCGAGCCTTAGGGTCAAGCCCCGTTGTTGGTTCATCAAGAAGCAAAACCTTGGGGTCGGCGAGCATCGTCTTCGCGAGCTCGGCCCTTCTAGCCAATCCGCCAGACAAGTTCTTTACTCGAACATCTCGTTTATCACTCAACCCCAGTGCTTCTAGATTTTCACGAATTTTTGCATCAGCACCGGACGACGACAAACCAATCAATGCCGCATGAATGTCGAGATTTTCAAGAACGCTCAACTGAGGATCCAGGCTCGGTGATTGAAACGTCACACCGATCAGGCGGCGAATCGCCTTGGGGTCTTCAATAACAGAAACTCCGCCGACAAATACTTTTCCACTTTGGGCTTTAATTTGAGTCGAGAGAAGTTTGAAGCTTGTGGACTTGCCACTACCGTTGGGCCCAAGAATTCCGGAAATTTTTCCGTATTCTAAACTAAAGTTCAAATCCTTGAGTGCCTCAGTCTTAAGCTTAGAATCATGATACACGTAGCTCACGCCTTCGATATGAATAGCTTTTTCAAACATGTAGGCTACGACTCCTTTTTGGGACCATCAGGATCATTGAGTTGGGACCGATCACTCTTATAGACCTTCCACGCGATAAAACAAACAATGCTCACAGGTAAAAAGAAAAAGGCTGTACTGATCGCCAGAATTTTAGGCGTAAATGCAAAGCTCTGCCCACAAGTGGCGCATGCCCATAAGGAAGTAGAATAAAGAGTGATTCCACCCAGAAAAAGAGCAATAAAAAAGACGCTTAGATTCGATCTAAGCGTCCCCCTATTCAATGGTTTCGAGTAGAGACTCACTCCCACTCGCCGCCTTCTTCAGGCTCTGCAAGCACTTCTTCCTGAGCAGGAGCCCCGTGCGTATCTTCTTTTTCTGAAGACATTCCAGCATGCGCCTCTGCGTGCTCATTTGAGTCACCCTGTCCACTCGTGGTTGGATAGACCACGCCTCGTGCCGGCTCAGCTTCATAAATACTGATCGGACGAGACGGAGTGTCAGCGATCAACGCTCCTACATAAATCAAAATGCAAAGTGGAGAGGCCGCAACCCAAATGGTCCATGGCTTTTCATGATTAAGGTGCATATAATAGTAAGCCACAAAAAAAGCCTTAGAACATGACAGAGCCACAATCGCCATTGTGATGATCGTCTTCATGGGTTGCTCAGCGTGAGGAACGAAAGTCAGCCCCACTTCCACCACCGTAATAACCGCGAGGATAATAGCGACTTTGATATAAGTTTTTATTTTTTCATCATAAGTTAATGCAGCCATCGTCTAAATCCTCAAATCAAATACATGAATGTGAATACCAAAATCCACACCAAATCCACAAAGTGCCAGAAGAGTCCACAGACTTCGACTTCATTACAATCACCACTGTCATACTTACCAGCAGCCGCGCGACCAGCGATAACGATCAGGTAGATCACCCCAGATAAGACGTGCAAACCGTGAAAGCCCGTGACCACGAAGAAAGTTGAGGCAAAGAGAGGATGTCCTCCCGTGAAGTTAGATAGAGTCATCCCAAAGGCATCTGCCAAATGATTGTATTCGTAAGCCTGTAAACCAAGGAACAAGATCCCACCGAAGATTGTGAATCCGAGATACTTCAACATCCCCGCACGGTCCTTGGCTTCGCCTTTGGCTTGCGCAATAACCATGGTCACAGAAGACACGATAAGAAGAGTGGTCATCGCTGTTGATAACCCAATACCCAAAATACTAGCAGGATGAGGCCAATCCGGAGTTCTGGCCCTGATTAAGGCATAGCCCAGTAAAAATCCAGCAAACATCATCGCATCCGTAACGATGTATAGCCACATGCCTATTTTGCCGTGGCTTGCAGTTCCAAATTCATCGACATTACGAGGCTTCTTAGGGCCGGCGTAGTCACCGTGGTGTTCATCATGAGTTGTTGTTGCCATTTGACCCCATAAACTAGATCGAAAATGCCCGTTCATCAACGGCAATGATCTTTAAAGTGAAGTTGCTGAGATCCAGAAGCTCGAGTAAGTAATTTGGACACCATGTTAGAAGAGGCAGCCGGCAACTATTCATTTTTCTTTCCCACCTTCAATGCTTGCATGAATTTCACAGCAGCCGTTTTGCTATTTTTCGGATATCGAGCCATCAAAGCCGGCAAAAAAGAAACCCACGGGAAGATCATGTTCGCAGCCGTAGTGGCCTCCGCCATTTTTTTGAGCAGCTATCTCTACTATCACTTCAATTACGATTCCTATAAATTTGCCGGAGAAGGTTTTTGGCGCCCCGTCTATTTTTTCATTCTCATCAGCCACATTATTTTGGCCGTAGTCCAGCTCCCATTTATCTTTAGGATGTTATGGCTGGCCTATAAAAAACGATTCCAAGAACATGCCAAAATCGCCAAATGGGTCT
The DNA here is from genome assembly GCA_964640545.1 of uncultured Bacteriovorax sp. Lineage (GTDB taxonomy): Bacteria > Bdellovibrionota > UBA2428 > UBA2428 > UBA2428 > JBGSZX01. The sequence goes on from CAZXHL010000012.1 coordinate 22,634, forward strand.
GGCCAGCCTGGATGTACACCTCGGTCACCGGCGTGATCGTTTACCTCATGCTTTACATTATTTTCAGCCCAACTAGCGGGCCTGTGTTTTAGAAGGAAGCAAAAGATATGGAAGCCACGTTGAAGCACACACAGTCCCTAAAACGTTTCCACATTTTGGCGTGGATCACAGCCCTTAGCACTTTAGCACTGATCACACTGGGCGGTTTTGTTCACAACACAGGGTCGTCTTTGGCCTGTCCAGATTGGCCACTCTGCTTCGGCCAAGTCATGCCGAAAATGGAAGGTGGCGTCGCGATCGAGCACTCGCACCGTCTTCTTGCAAGCTTTGTAGGACTCTTAAGTATAGGGCTTGTTTATCTGGCTCACCCCATTAGAGCTCAACACCCAAAACTCTACAAAGTAAGTATTTACGCACTTTTAGCCGTCATAGTTCAAGGGATACTTGGCGGCATTACCGTCATCTACAAACTCCCCCCAATGGTTTCAACATCACATCTTGGACTCTCGCAAATCTACTTCGCCATCACACTTTGGATGGTCTTGCGCTCTCGCGGAAATTCACTAAGCGGCCCAGCGCCGAGCAGTAAAATCCTAAAATTTTTAGCAACCGTGACTGGCCTCCTCTTTCTTCAAATGCTCATCGGCGCCGCCATGAGGCACACCGGGGCCGGAGCCGCCTGCGGCTTAGGTCCCGAGTATTCTGTTCTTTGCTTGGACGCCGCAACTGGCGGCACGACATGGTGGCCGGAGCAAGCGCAATCTCAATTTCATGTGATCCACAGATATCTTGGCATTCTCATGGTCTTCTTCATTGTGGGCGCCACAATTCCCCTCATTAAATGGGCCAAGGCCAATGGCCATAAAGTCATACGCATATTGTGTGTCGCCGCCCACGTGGCCGTGCTGCTTCAAGTCATTCTTGGGATCATGAGCGTGATGAGCCACCTTGGCCCAAGCGCCGTAACGCTGCACTTAACTTTTGCAGCCGCCCTCTTTGCGCTACTCATAAGTTTGAATATACTCAGTCGGGAAGCAAAAAACTCGTAGAAAGATATATGTAAATAGAGGTCGCCATTTTGCAAAGTTTTCGATTGATTCAATCGCAGATCAAGCACAAAAAGGCGCTGAAGCTTAGTCCGCCTACGAGCTCAACTGAGAAAACAAACTGTGAAGACAACATTGACGCAAAAGATTTCTGACTATCTATCGCTGATGAAGCTGAGGCTTAGCGCCTTGGTGATTCTAACGGCGGCTTGCGGCGCTGCGGTTGCTCCCGATGCTTTAGGCCAATTCTCAATTCTATCTTGGTTCTACCTTATTAGTGGAACCGTTTTTATTGTCGGCGCAGCCAACGCCATGAATTGTTTTCTTGAGCGTGATGTCGATGCCCTTATGGAACGCACGGCTGATCGTCCCCTAGTAACGGGTCGCATGGCTCCGGTAGAAGCTTTATTTTTCTCCGTCTTTACGGCGAACCTTGGCCTTTACCTGTTGTTTCAACTCAATCTCAACACGATGCTGCTTGGTTTTCTCGGATACGTTTCCTACGTTGCGATCTACACTCCCATGAAACGTAAAAGTATGGGCGCACTGTTTACTGGAGCGATCCCGGGCGCCATTCCCCCACTGATGGGCTGGGCCGCTGTTGAAAACAATTTGGGCTTGGGCGCATGGATTCTCTTTGGAATATTGTTCGTATGGCAGCTGCCACACTTCATTGCGATCTCTCTATTTAGACAATCCGAATACGACAACGCGGGACTCAAAACAGTTCCCGGAACTATGGGCGCACACAGTGCCATGCTTCAAATGATTTTTTGGACTGGTGTTCTTGGAATTGTCAGCGTCCTCCCTGCCTTCTTCGGACTTGCAAGCCCTCTTTACTTCGGCGTGGCTTGTTTGCTCTCCGTAGCCTTTTTGATTCCCTGCTTAATGGGGCTCAAAGAAGGCCAAAGTTCACATTGGATAAGAACTGCGTTTTTTGGATCGTTGGCTTACTTGCCGATTGTTCTAGGAATGTGGGTTATTGATCAAAGAATTCAAACATGGCTTGGGAATTAATGATGCAAATGAAAACAGCGAGAAGAAACACTATGAAAACAAAACTCATCCAATTCGCAATTGTATTAGGCATGGCATTTAGCCTTGGAATGCTAGCTCCAGGATCTGGTGCTCAGTCTGCCTTGCAGACTGTAGTCCGTACAGCTATACCTGAAGCACATGCGCAGACCGAAGAAACTTACCACCAGCTTGACACCACTGACGGAGCACAAACTCATGCCGTAGGAAAAGAAGCCAATCCAAATGAATACTTTTGGAACCGCTACGCACCTCCGCACAGCATTTCTACTTACGGTCACCGCATTGACTGGCTTTTCAAGTACACTTCTTGGGCTGCCTTTGTCTTCTTTATGATCATGGTCATTGCCCTCGGGTATTTCATCATCAAATATCGTGAACGTCCTGGACACAAAGCTTATTACACACACGGCAAATCAACGAAGTCAGAGAAATGGGCACCGAAATTTCTCGACCTCGCTGTTTTCGTCTCTCTAGACCTAGTTTTGATGGGCTCCAGCTACCTTCACACTCGTGACATCATGTGGAACTACCCACAAGGTGAAGACGTCGTAAAAGTTCAGATCATGCCCCAACAATGGGCCTGGAACTTTCGCTATGCGGGCAAAGACGGCATCTTCAACACTCCCGACGACATCACCACCATCAACGAACTTCGCATTCCCAAAGGGACTCCAGTTCTTGCTCAGATCAAATCAAAAGATGTGATTCATGGCTTTATGGCACCGAACGTTCGCTCACAAATCGACGCGATTCCAGGCCTCATCACAAAGTTCTGGTTTGATGCCACGGAAACAGGTGATTTCGAAATTGCCTGTTATCACCTCTGCGGAACAGCCCACTACAAAATGAAAGCTTTCATGACCGTCATGGAAGAAAGTGACTACGAAGAATGGTTCGTCGAAAGCTCCGAGTGGGCTCAGGCGGCTTATGACGCTGAAGACCCTAGCGTAAAATGGGGTTGGAACTGGTCCATTAACAATTAATATTAAAATCAGTCAGTAAGGATTTGGTAATTAAAAATGTCAGACAACAATCAAGATCAAACAACAGAAGTTAAAGCCTACAATAAACTCTACTCCAATCACGATGACCACCTCCACCCGGAGCCAACATCAATTTGGACGAAGTACATTTTCTCCTTTGACCATAAAGTCATCGCGAAACAATTCCTTGTTTACGGATTGTGTTGGGGCTTCCTCGGAGCGCTGATGTCAGTGATGATTCGCTGGTGCTTAGCTCAACCGGGCGTTCCTTTCCCGATCATCGGGCAATTCCTCTTCCCTCACACGGGTGGCGTGATCCCTCCAGATTGGTATTCATCATTGTTCACAATGCATGGAACGATCATGATCTTCTTTGCGCTCACTCCACTTATTATCGGATTCCTTGGCAACTACGCTATTCCGTTAATGATCGGCGCGAGAGACATGCTCTTTCCATGGCTAAACATGGCAAGCTTTTGGGTTTTCTTCGCCTCAGGACTTATCATGCTTTACTCGATCTTCGTTCCCATGGGGCCAAGCTCAGTGGGATGGACATCTTACCCAACTCTAGCCCACTCACAATGGACACCAGGGCCTGGCCATTCTCTTTGGCTCGTAGCTCTCTTCCTTGCAGGGGTTTCCTCGCTAATGGGAGCCATCAACTATATTTCCACCATCATTCGTCTTCGTGCACCGGGCATGAGATGGAGAGATCTTCCTCTCACACTTTGGGGCATCTTCCTAACCTCTATTCTTAATGCCCTCTTCCTTCCCGTTCTCGCAGCAGGCCTATTGCTTCTCTTGATCGACAGAGAATTTGGAACAACCTTCTTCCTTGCAGCCTCCATCAGTGAGGCTGGAACTCAAGGTGATCCGATCCTTTATCAACATTTGTTCTGGATTTTTGGCCACCCGGAAGTTTACATCGTGATCTTGCCTGCCTGGGGCCTTGTTTCTGACCTTCTCTCCTTCTTCGCCCGCAAGCCAGCCTTCGGCTACAGAGCTACAGCGATCTCCATGTCAGCAATCTCAGTGTTGTCAGCACTGGTTTACGGTCACCACATGTTCACAACGGGATTATCACCGCTTCTTACGGCAGCGTTCACGACGCTCACCTTGTTGATTTCGATTCCATCTGGAATCTTCTTCCTCAACTGGCTTGGAACACTGTGGAGAGGCAGCATCCGCTTCACAAACCCTATGCTCTTTAGCTTGGGGATGGTCTTCACATTCGGACTTGGTGGACTCACAGGACTTCACCTTGCAGCGGTATCCACAAACATCATGCTCCACAACACTTACTTTGTTGTAGGTCACTTCCACCTCACAATGGCGGCATCTAGCTTGCTAGCTAGTTACGCCGCGGTCTATTTCTACTTTCCTAAAATGTACGGACGCATGATGAACAAGCGTTTAGGCCAAGCTCACTTTTGGCTTTCTTTCGTCCCGATTGTTTACATCTTCGTAACCATGATGATTGTCGGCTACGCAGGCATGCACCGCCGGACCTACAACCCTTACGAGTACAACTATCTCCAACACCTTTTGGCTTTGAACCAATACATTGGAGTAGCGGTAGCTATAGCGTTCTTTGCACAGTTCATCTTCGTGTTTAACTACTGGCGCTCCCGCCACCACGGCGTGAAATGCGGAAGCAACCCTTGGGAGATTGGTACTTTGGAATGGACGATCCCTTCCCCAGCTCCTTACTACAACTTCAAGGAAATTCCCGTTGTCCACAATGGACCACATGAATTAAGCAACCCCAAAACACCGGGTCGACTATTCATCCCTCAGGATGAATATGTCGAAGGAGTGAGTCACTCGTAATGCCTGCCGAAGTTTCATCAGCATCTGCCTCGTCTGGAGTACGAATGCAGCAGCACCCATCTGAGCGTGCCAAACTGACAAACAGTCAACTTGGCATGCTCGTGGCTATTGCCTCGTTTACGATGCTATTTGGAACGATGCTTTTGAGCTACTTGCTCATTCGCGCGAGACAAAACGTTTGGCCCCCTATCGGAGTTGAGCCCCTCGACAAGCAAATCACAACATTGTCGACGATTGTCCTACTAGGATCCTCCATTTTCGTGCACCATGCGATCAAGGCTTTGAGAAACAGCAATTTTGCTCAATTCAAAAAGTATTGGTCGATCGGAACCTGGTCGGGACTTGTGTTCCTCGCAATGCAAAGCGTTTTTGTTATGCAGATGTGGCAGCAAGGCCTTCGCGTTGAGAGCGGAATTTTCGCCTCAATCTCTTACACACTCGTAGTTTTTCACGCCCTCCACGTCATTGTGGCCTGGGGATGGATGCTTGCCGTCCACCTTAAATCACTAGCCGGTGCCTATAAGACACCAACCGTGCAGAATCCTGTGCTCGCTTCATGGATGTGGCATTTTTTAGACGTCGTATGGGTTCTCACATGCGTCCTTTTGGTTTGGTATTAAAATGAAGAAGTTTGATTTAAATTTCGGAGGAAAAAAGATGTTCACCAGTAGCTTTCACTCAAGTATTTTCAACGCACTCAAAGCAAGAAGCGCCCACCTTCTTTCTTTAGGTGCCACGCTCCTCATTCTTTCAGGCTGTATGAAAGAACCCTTCACGGGTCCTGAAAAACTTGGTGGAACATGGGTTTCTGCAAAACAACTCAACCAAGGCTGGGAAACCTACAACAACTATTGCATGCAGTGCCATGGAATGGACGGTGGAGGAAATGGCCCAGCCGCGCAAGGCATGGTACCTCAACCACGAAACTTCAAACAAGGTCTCTACAAATTTGGAACCGTTACCATGGGGGAACTTCCTACCGACGAGGATCTCAAACGAATCATCCGCCACGGTCTCAACGGAACGCCAATGCTTCCCTGGGATATTTCAGACGAACGTCTTATGGCCGTTATTCAATACATCAAAACATTTTCCCCTGAGTGGAAGAAGAATTCCTCAGGCACATCAGTGGTATTCCAACCAGATCCCTGGGGACCCGAACTCGCTAGCGAAGCCATTCTCCAAGGCAAAAAAGTCTACCACGGACTGGCTCAGTGCTACACCTGCCACCCCTCTTACGCGACACTTGACGAAGTTAGCGCAGCATCCAAGGAGCTTACAGACACGGAAACTGAAGAGCTTCGCGAGAATCCACATCTCTCCCTTAATCAAGGGAGCAGCTACGGTCATTCGTACATGCCTCCAGACCTCACAAGGCACCACATCCGCTCAGCCCGCACACGAGAAGACATTTACAAGAGACTTGTTGTTGGCGTAAATGGCACGACCATGCCCGCATGGAGAGGCATGCTCTCTCTCACTGGCGACAAAGAGGAAGACGAAAAGAATCTCTGGGCCCTCGCGTATTACGTAGAATCACTTCAGAAATTGAAGTGGAACTGGAAAGCTAGACAAGAGTTCTTCAAGAGCCTGAACCAAAACCGTTCTATGGCCAGATAAGCAAAGGCCAGATAAGCAAAATTCACATCAATTCGCGAAACCCTGCTTCCTTAAATTGAAGCAGGGTTTTTTTGCGGAAAAGAATTGCCTGAAAAGATGCAAAATTATGCAATGACCTTTTTAATAGAGGCATGCTCAACAAGATTTGGATAAGTTTTTTCGTCTTCGCCCTCATTTCAGCTATCAGCAAGGCCTTCCACGGAGAATATCTTTTTGATGCGATTATGAAGTCTGTGTTTTCAATGTCCAAAGTTGGTTTTGAAATCTCACTTGGTCTCACAGGTGTTATGGCATTTTGGCTAGGAATTATGAGAGTTGGAGAAGCTGGCGGACTCGTAAAAGTTCTGAGTCGTCTCACTCGCCCTTTCTTTCGTAGGCTCTTCCCCGCAGTGCCGGTTGACCATCCTGCCATGGGATCCATGATGATGAATCTAGCAGCAAATATGTTGGGGCTAGACAACGCCGCAACCCCTCTAGGACTTAAGGCGATGAACGATCTTCAAGACCTCAACCCCAACAAAGACACGGCGACCAATGCGCAAGTGATGTTTCTCGTCATCAACACATCAGCCGTCACATTGATACCAGTGTCGATCTTCACCTACCTACACGAGCTCAACCACCCCAACCCTACTGAAGTTTTTCTTCCCATCCTAATGGCGACGTCTTTCTCTACTCTCGTCGGCATTACGGTGACCTGCTTTTTCCACAAAATTTCATTGTTCAAAACCGGCCTATGGTGGATGCTCTCACTACTTTTCGGTGCATTAGTTTTCGCCATTTGGCAGCTAAACCGGCTGAGCCCAGAGGCCCTCAATCAATTTTCACTAATTGTGAGTAACTTTATCATCTTTGGAATCATTGCTACTTTTGTCATCAATGCAGCCTTCAGAAAAATTAATGTCTACAATGAATTCATTGAGGGGGCTAAAGACGGATTTCAAACCGCAATCAAAATTATTCCCTACTTGATAGCCATGCTTGTAGCTATTGGCATTTTTCGTGCGAGTGGTGCCATGGAATACTTGATGAGTTTGCTAGAGGGGTTTTTTAATGGCTGCGCGTGGGCACTCTACAAAGTTGGGATCTTAGCTTCGGCGCAGATTGATTTAGAATTCGTAAAAGCACTCCCCACCGCCCTGATGAAACCACTTAGTGGGTCGGGCGCCCGAGGACTGATGATCGAAACCATAAAGACCCATGGTCCGGAGTCCATGGTGTCACGAATGGTTTCAACCATTCAAGGAAGCACCGAAACAACTTTCTACGTTTTAGCGGTATACTTTGGTTCCGTAGGAATTAAAAACACCAGGCACGCCGCCCTCTGCGGACTCTGCGCAGATTTCGCTGGAGTCGTAAGCGCGATCATCATTTGCTACATGTTTTTCACTTAAGCCAATCTTGTATTAGGTTTTGATTAATTTTGGCGAGATTTCCCTCACTTTCCTTGAGAAAGTAGGCTCATCACCCGAAAAGAACTTTGTGATGCGATGGAAATCAGCCATAAGATATCAAGCTCTTGTTCTGACATTTCTCAGCCAAGCAAACCTCGCCTCTCAAAGAACACCAGCAGAGGTCACTTCCGCACTCTTGGGGGAGATCTACATGACTGAAAATATCTCCGCCCGTGACCGAGGTATCTTTGAACTGATTGTAGACTCTCTTTTCGAGATACACCGCGCAGACCTCGCCCACATGTTTGACGTCAAAGGACCACAGTCGATCGAACTTCTTATCGAGACGGGAAAAAGTCGCGAGGGGCAGTTCAAACTTCACCCTACAAAAGCATTCTACCAGGAGAAAGACACCGCCTCCCTTCGTGATCTCGTTCGTATTAGCAGCGAGACGCCCGAGGCTCGCAAACTTTTGTACAAGGGAAAGATACAAAAACAAGATGTCTATTTTTTGGTAGCAATCTACAAGACCCAGGAAGAAAGTTTTTATCGAGACCTAAGAATTATCGGCCTCGAACAACTGCAAGAAGTAGCCCAGGAAGAAAAATCCAAACTTTCAGGCAAAGCCTCCGACAAAAACTTCGAAGCCACCTACTCTGAAGGCGGAAAAAACAAACTAGTACTCAGTGGTGATCAATCCAAAGCCTCCATCAAAAAAGTGATCTCAAGCGAAGATGGGCGAAGCAATGTAAGTATTGGAGCCACGGGAACCGAAGCCGACGGCGGCGAGAGTGTGGAGGCCGGAATCAGACATCAAACTGAATCTGGCATCGGCGGCGACCTGAAAACCAAAAAAAACTCCGAAGGCGAAACTCAATATGTTGGCGGCATAGATTTAGAAGGGAAAGCCGGAAAACTCAGAGTAGATACCAATGAAAAGGGAGAAAGCGCCTTTTCTGCAAGTAAGCAGTTGGGAAAAACAGACGTGGGCCTGAAAGTTTCAAACAATGGAGATTCGCAAAGCTACCAGCTCAATGCAAAATCAAAGCTCACCCTAAATGACAAAGAATTCACCGTATCAGCCCAAACAACAGTGACTGGAGAACAGTCCGTGTCAGTCGGCGGCGATGTAAAAACAGACCTCCAAAAGAGTAGTGGAACCACCATTGGAATCGGAATCCTCAGCCAGATCACAGAGCAAGACACCCTTTCCAGCATCAAGCTCAATATCGACACGAAAAAATTCGGTGGAACTAGCGGGGTCTATGCAAAAGCTGGGCAACGAGGCGACGGAGAATTAGACACTGAGATCGGCATCCACATGAAGCGCCCCTTGCCCGAAGCGGATCATGCAAAATCCGTAATGAAAAAGACCTATTACTATAGCCATACAAAAGGACGCTTCGACTACTACCGCCTAAAGAAAAAGTTTGTCTGCACCCCCAACCGCAAAGGTGAGTATGTTCTCTCAATTCAAAGAAACTACGACAAGTCGGAGAACTCACTCATCAACCGTTTCATCGAGGATCGCACCGCCATCGTGTCGGAGTACTTTCCCAACACGAAAGCTTCAATCACACTAATTGAGGGCTGCATCCAAGCCAAAGGTGAGTAACGGCGCGGTTTTTACTAGAAACAAAGCAATATCAAGAACTTACTTCACAAAACCTCACTCCCCTTTAGGCCCCAGCAACCTATTCGCCCCCAAAACAATGCTTGAAACTCTAGAACAATCTTTCTATATGTAGCGCATGCCTCAAAAGACTGATTTCACTAAGATTTTCGAAAACCCTTTAGCCTGGCTCGCAACCCTCCTGGTGCTCTTTGCGGTCCCGCTTTATTTCAGCTTTAAGGCACCTCAGCCAGATCTTCCGCCAGTTCTCGGACAAGTGCCAGACTTCAAGCTCACCAATCAAGATGGCCGTGAAGTTACTTACACGAACGAATACAAAGGTTCCGTATTGCTTGTAAATTTCATCTTCACTTCATGCCCAACCGTTTGCCCTTTGCTCAGTCAGCAAATGGCCAAAGTGCAATCCCGCCTGCAGTCGGCTGCTCCGATCATTCGCCTTATTTCAATCACGGTTGATCCCGGCACAGACACACCAGAAGTGCTAAAGGCCTACGGTGAAAAGTACCAAGCGCGCTTTAGGCATTGGAGCTTCTTGACGGGAGATCTCGACCAAATTCACGACACCGTCGTCAACGGGTTTCACGTCGCCGCACAGAACCCTATTTTCATCAATGAAGACATGGGCGCAGATCAAAATATGAACCTCATGGAAATCACTCATGGAGAGCATTTCGTCATCGTCGATCAAGGCGGACAAATTCGCGCCTACATGAAAGGCAACAATGATAAAGAGCTCAACCAGATCGTTCAAACTCTGGGACTCGTCGCAAACTCAGCGCCCCACAATGCTCAGAAATCTCTAAGTAGATAACAGCCGAAGTCGCTACCACTTCGCGAAAGGACTCCAATTGAGTTTAGGTAATTTTCTAAAGCCCATCATTCCGAATTTTCCGCAGGTCACCCCCGACTCCGAAATCGACGTTCTACAAGAACTACCCATCGAGACTCTTTATCTTGCCCTCAAAGATGCCGACAACGAAGTCACGCAGTGGTTCATGGAGAACGCCCTTCCGGCACAGGTCCAAGGCCTCATAGACATTGATTGCTGGGCGGGCAGCGAATTTCTTCCCGAGAGAGGTGCCATCTTCTTCAGGGAGATCACTCAGCTTCACCCTATTAAAATCAGAGAGTATATGAAGGATTTGGATCCGGAATATATCGTAAGGATCCTATTGGAGTTTTGCCAAGTCTTAGACTACGACCACAGCGAGCCTTTGGATTTTCCGGAGAAAAGTTTTCTTCTCACTCCAGACAACAAATATGTTTTGTTTCTAAAAACAGAAGCTCCCGACATTAGAGAAATGCTTTACCAATGGCTCAACAAATTCTCAGCTGGCAATCTAGATCTTATGCGAAGACACCTTGAGAGTTGCAAGTGGGAACAGATTTCTGACCTTGAAGAATTCTCATACCAAATCAAAAAGGGTCGCATCGAAGACATGGGATTTGTCGATTACCACGAAGCCATCAGCCTCTACGCCCATGGCAACGCACGCAAGCTCAAAGAAGAACTCATACAGAATCCCATTTCCAAATCTACCAAAATGCGTGCTCACTCCATGAAAGAAGGATTAGAGGAAGGCTCCGAGGAAGTGAATCCTTTCTCTCCTGAGGAGTGGCTTCCGCAAGTGATTGCTGAACCGATTTTCTCAGATGGATTCCTGGCAAAAGCTCTCGCCGAAGTCAAAGACCCACAAACTCGCGAGATCTTGCTTCAAGAAATTTTGCGAACACTGAATGCTGGACTTGCAGCTGATGGAGCCCTTCACGGAGACCTCGACACCATTGGAAAAAACACCAAACGAGGTAGACTCTACATGGACCTTGGACTCTCTTACCTTTCTCAAGGACAAGCTGAGCAAGGCGCTAACTGGCTTGAGACACAACCACTGATGCAGGTCTATCGATTGGGCTGGCTCGTGGTTCAGGATCTGCAAACCGCAGCAAGGCAGCTCATCGCCACAACGCCTGTGAGTTTCTTCGGATCACCAGACCAGGAGATTCTCCAATCATTGATGAGTCGCCACCCGGAACTTGACGACCTTTATTTAAAAGATCTTGAGATGAGCTCCAAAGATTTGCTCACACTCGGCGGCATTGTGAAGATCGGCGAACGACTCGCCCAGCTTGGCTGGCTTCAGAAGTTTTTCCTCGGAGATCTTAAAACCATTATGGATTTTGAGAAGAGACCCCTACTTCCCAATGAGAGTGCCTACGCAAGACTTGCGACGGCACTCTTCAGACAAAATACATCTCCAGATGCGAATAACATCAGCTCGGCCCCGCTAAGCATAGAAGACTGGGCGACTCGCAGTCCGAAATTCAATAAGGACTCTTTTTCAAAGGCCCTTAATCTCGTCGTAGAGCAAGCCCCAGAGGCTTCGAGAGCCTTAGTCAAAAATCGCTTCGATTCATTAGCCGATGACCTCGATTACTTCTGCAAAAACTCTCCTACCAAAATTCCAGACCTAAGATATTTCAAATCTTTAGTCTTTGATTTAGGCGAAGGGAAGAATCCTAAGGAGAAAAATTAATGGGACAACAAGTTCTCTCTTTCCTCAGAAACCTAGCCGTCTGTTTCTGGCTAGGAGAACTTTTGTTTTTCGTCGTGATCTTTGCACCTCGAGTTTTCAAGGTGCTTGAGCGCCCGGCAGCAGCCGCTCTCCAAGCTTCGATCTTCCCTGCTTATTACATGGCAGCGTTTGTCTGCTCCATCATTGTGGGCTTGACGATCCTGCTGCAGAAAAATTCACTTTCCAAGATGCAATTCATCTATGGAAGCGGCGTGGCCTGGCTTGGAGCTGCGGTGAGCGCCTTCAGCCTATGGCACATCACCCCCACATTGATTGGACTCTATCCATCCTACTATTCTGAGAACCCGCCCCTGGAAGCCATCGAACAATTCGCATCTCTTCACAAGATGAGCGTGGTCACCAATGGCGGAATTATGTTCTTACTTTTGGGGTTGGTTTTTGTATTCGCGGAACGCAGACAAAAGCGAGTTTGGACTTAGGACCATATCAAGGAGTGTGCTGTGAAGGTTGAGATTCAGCAGGGGCTTCGTCTAGACAATTTTCACCAACTTGTTTTGTATAGGATGAAAAGTCATAATCTTTTCGGCCGTTGTCGACGCTTCGGTAGTAATTGTTTTTCTCAATCGTCGCCGTAGCGTTAGTGATCTCCTTGGTCATCCCTTTGTAGAGATAGATCAAATGGTCCACCTCTCGCCCTTCGGGGATTTGAAAACCAGATTTCTTAGCATGATGTTTGAGGAGGGGCATCGCCTCTGCAAGGTAGGCCATCGTTGCGATCGCAGCGTTAGCACTGTCTTGCAGATTTTCTTTTTCAATGTGAGGGAAAGCTTCCTTCAATTTTCCTGGTAAATATTTGATCTGAGTGGGGCCACGACTGTTCATCTCAACGTCAAAGAGGATGGGAAGAATAAGCTTCCCGTCATAGCCATCAAAGGCAGCATCAGCCGCTTCGTGCACAAGCCCAAGTAAAAGAGAGTTCTTTAACTTCTTCTTCCCCTCATCACTCGCGTGACGATAGTCATGAAGAACATCCCCGAACTTATAAAACTTATCTAGATATTTATTTTTTGAAGTCCAGCGATCATTCAAGTTGATCTCTTTATCACGAAACTCTTTAGCCGAACTCACAAGCCAAGGCAGTCTTTCCTTAACCCAATACTTCGGACTCTCTCCGTTTTTGGATTCGGCCGCGAGAATTCCCATCGTCAGAGCCATCATCTCTTCGTAGGTTTTATCATCGAGTTTGTAATGAGCCTTCAAGACATCCTGAATTTCTTCGTCAGACAAAGTCTCCGCAAATATTTTTGCTGTATTCGACTTGGAAGCTTTTGAGCCAGACCGAACCTCAGCTACAGAGTAACTTTTGTTTTTTGCGGAGGCACAAGCGGCAGCAACATCGCCATCAACGACCTCCTCAACAGCATGAGATTGCGGAGCATGCAGGCCAACAGTAAAAGCCAGGATGAACGACAGTTCTGAGATTGATTTCCTAGCACGAGCCAACATAATTAATAGCTTACACAGTCTTAACACGACGTGTCAAACCTAGTCTGACATTAGCCTCACACTGTGCGCCGGGAATGGTTGGTGGCCCATATTGGATCGCTACGATCCATCTCAACAGCTTAAAATCATTGAGATCAATCACGATGCGATTCTTAACCTCCAGGACCACCAACCATTCCCGGCGCACAGTGTGAGACTCAAAGCCAGCACGACCTAGAACAGGGGCACCTCTTCAGCTCTATACAACTGATATTCGCCATCGGGATCGGGCACCCGGTCAAAGAGATAGTTCAAAGTATCTAGGGCATTGCCCTTATCAATTCCCTGACCATACTGAACAAGAAGTCTGCTATACAAATCCGAGCTTCTCTCCCAGCGAAACGGGTCTAGAAAATTTCCAGGCCGCCCTGGTTTCACGGCCAAATCAATGCGGTTAAGCGTTTTCCCCTCGCCCCTACCCGAGACCCACAGAGACTGCCCTTGATCATCAATGACGATACCTTGTCCAGTTCCTCTGCCACCCAAAATCATAACTGGCTTCTGGGAAATGCTTCTAAGCTCTTCCACCTCTGTTGAGTTCAAATCTCCCAATACGATCCACATCGCAAAGACATGGTCGGCAGAATCTTTTTGAAGTTCTTTAAAGGTCTTTATCGGACTCTCCCTCACAAACCCCTTCGGTAATTCTGGACCTTTAGAACTACTCAAAGAAATGATACGGAAAACGGGTTCACCAATCGCAGAATCTTTCAAGTCGTAAAAATTCGAGAATATCGGTTTCATCTTAGAATCAAAAATATTTGAGCTTAAAATTGAAAATTTTGCTCCGCTCATACGTTTGCGAAAATATTCTAAACCATTGATAAAATCTCTTGAATTAGCTCCATAAGCAATCAGTTTATTCTGATTGTAATATTCAACTAAAGTCGGCAGTTTGAGAGCCTCTTCCTTTGACAAAGGTGTCACATACTCACCAGGAACAACAGCATTACCTGCGCTTAAAAACACAACTTTTCCTTCCTTGCGAGTTTTGGAGATATAGCTACTAGCCTGCCTGACGCCACCCATGGGAAGAAACTCACAAGGACATACATCTATTTGCCCTTCTCGATCCTCTTCAAAAAGAAAAATAGTCTGATGTTTATTTTCGGCGAACCCTTTTTGAAAAGGCTCAAACAAAGTTTTCTGATACGGGTTAATATCGGAAAATCTCTCCTGAGATGCGCAAGAGGAAAGAGCTAAAACAAAAATAGAGCTGAGCCAGTACCCCAAAGACACAACGCTCTCGAATTAAACGGAACCGCCGCATCTGCGCACTAAATAGTCACCATCTAAAACATCTTTTACGACGTCGCCTGGATCGAGGTTCCCACGAAGCATATCTGTCGCAACTGCTTGACGAAGCACACTATCAAATGCTGGCCCATGATTGTTCTCGCCACCTTTCGATCGGTACGGCGTCAACACATTTTCGATATCGCTAATAGACTTATCAATAGCGTTGAGCGCTTTCGCTGCTCCAGCCATTTTTACTTGATCCCCGGATTTACTATGCTTCTCCAGTTCAGCAGCAATTTTACTTTTACGCTCTTTAAGATTGGACACGATAGCTTCAGCCCTTTCAACCTTGGCATCCTTCGTCGTTAGTTTGGCCAATTCTCCATCAACCTCACCCCTAAGCACACTTAGCTTTTGAATTGTAGGAAGATCATAGTTTTCAAGAAGCTGTTTACTGAGCGCGAAGACGGTATCTGGTTTGTTTTCCATTAGGTCCTTGTTTGAAATTAATTTCTCTAAAAACTCTCGATAAGCCGTTCTATACGCAGGGCTTTCTGAGTTGGCGAGAACCCTGTTGAGAGTTTTCGCATCCATCTCCCTCATCGCCCTCACAACCGTGGCGAAGGCAAAGTCATCAGCAGGCAGTCCCTCGATAAAGGCGCCTACTCTCGGGTCATTTGGATCAAGCCCCTTTAGCGCCAAAATGTCTTCCAACATTTCTCCCTTTTCCTTGGTAGACATCTGATTCTTGGAATAGCCCTCTAACCTTGAAGCCACCTTAGAAACAGCACTTCCGTCGTGCGACCCAAAGGCTGGTTTCTCACTAGCAACTCCGGAAGCGATTGGCCTATTGGGATCCTCGAAACTTGGAAACTGATTGGTCTCAGCCTTGGCATGGATCGAATCACCCAATTGCTGAAACCTAAGAGCTAGAGATTTTTGAATATCCTCAACTGAAGTCCTACCAGCTCTTTCCGGGTCATTAAATTTGAACCTGATTTGATCAACATCGCCCCTAACTTGAGTGGGGTCAAAGCCCTTGAAGTTCTTAACAAAGGGTTTCAAAGCCAATGAATGAAGAGAGAAAACCAGTATATTCACGACAACAAAACTCTTTGCCAGCTGCTTTAAATAGTTAAAGTGATTCGACTTCATAACTGTATTGCTCCCATATATATAGTCCCAAAAACTTATCGGTTAAACGTTAGTCTAATGTTAGACCTTTCACTTTGCTATAAAGTTTGTGTGAAGATCCGATCTTCACACAATATTAACACTGATCTCTCCTATAATTACTGTCAGAGCCACACAGGTTGATCGAATGTATTTGATGTTTAGAACGCTATTGATAGGCAGTTTGATTTTGGGGAATATTTCTCCTGCCTTTGCGTTTCAATGCGACATGGGCCCTGAAGATTTGCCCCCCATTCCACACGATCCCCGAATCAGTCACGGCGCCTTACGCGCATCCTATAAATATGATTTCTCAAAGGACGATGCTTATTCTACAGACGAAGAACTCAACCTATCTGGATCGCCGATTTGGGAATCTGTTTTAGGCCGGCTGCAAGACGACGTAGATAGCCAGAGATCCAAACTCTCTGGATCTCCCCCACCGGGCCTAAGCCGAGATGTTCTCTCGGAGGTTTTTCAACTGAGCCCTGAAGAAAAATCTAGTAACAGAGAACGCTTTGAAAAAGTAATCTCTGAAAAGTGGCAAACAGGTTTCGATAGCTATATTGACAGCCTCTCCGACAGTGAACTCAACAAGTTTTTTGAGAAGGTGAAAAATGATCGCTACACACAATGGCAACGAGCAAAAGCCGCCGGACTCAACGTTCCCGAGCCCTACCAAGCACTTCCAGACCATGAGGTTCCCAACTTCGTCACTTTAGAGCTAGAGAAAGCCTACAATCGAAAAATTTCAGACCAAGCTTACGCTTTAGCCAAGCCACGGGTGGAAGAGTTCTCGCGCTTTGCCTCGAAATCTTGGAGCGATTGGGTCAGATCAGCGAATTCTTCTGGAATTCCTTCAGACTTGAGCCGCAAAGACTTTGCTTCCAATGATAATTCTCATGGAAGCCGAAGTTTTGCATTGGGCGACTCTATTGATCTAGCCTGGAAGCAATCTATTGGTCTCGTGGAAAATGAGAGACAAAAATCTATCAAAAACTTAGGTGAATCTTCAAATTCAAGCCATGGTGGCAGTAGATCTCCTGCCGGCAACATTCCTCACGATAGTGCTATTTCAGAAAAGGATTTTGTCTTTGATACGGACGCCCCTCTTACCGACGACATCAAGATACATATTCTCAATCGAATTCTCAACCCAGACAAAGATAATCCCCAAAAATCTATGGATGAGTTGAAAGCAACCTGGAATGATTCTTTCGAAAAAGCACTAAACGGAAAAGGTGTTAGCTTCTTCCACCTGTCGCCTGACATCTATCCTGATGATCCGCTCGGAAACAAATTTCAAAAAGATTTTTCTACTTTCCTAAGTCTCGAAAAAACCTACGAAGATCAACTTAAGACGGCTCAAGAACCTCGAAAGTCCGAGCTCTTAGCAAAGCTAACTGAAGTCAAAGCCGAACTTGAAAAGATGCGAAATCAGCTGCGTTTAAGTTTAAGAACAAAGCTCGCACAAAATATGATATTTGAATTGCGTGTGCGCAAAAATGGGCTTCAGTTTCATTTAAGCAAAGATTTAAATGAGAAAGCTCGAGCTCACGCAGAGAAAAAGGTTCGTGCCGAAAATGGATTAAATACGCACGACAACATTCCGGACGAATACAAAGAAGCTTTTGATCAGTCCGTGAATTATGAATCAGCGCTCTACAAAAGAGAGCATATGGACGCCACTAACCCCGTCTGGGACCTGGACCTCGACTACGATGGAGAATCCGACATCCAAGGCAGTGATGCTGATCCGTACTCTGGACACAAAGGCGCCTACAAAAAATACGATGCCTACACACTTTTATCGAGCAAACAGAGTCTCTACCTTGAAAGATGCCTACAGAAACAATGGAAACAAGCACTAGCGTCTCCCCCTCCAAATCTAGATAAGTCTTCTTACGATAATTTTCTACTTCGTCTTCAAACTTCCAACACTCCCTGCATTGACAAACTTTTTCCTCCAGAACTTAAACGACTGAGAAAAGAGGCTCTGGAAACTGCCGATGAAATTTATAGGAACTTTATGGTCGAGCAAACAGCTGCCGTACACCAAGCCATGGCCTTCGGAGTCCCGCTCAAAGCCCATGAACAGGGGATGGACTACATTGTCAGATACTCCGCCAAAGAACAGTCTACTGCTAACGGCAGCTCTGGTGACCCACTTGCAGCACTGAATGCCCTCCGCGCTCACCAAAGAGAAGGCGGAAAATGGCTCAAATCTAAATACAATATTTCTGTATCTAGTGACGGAAAAAGGTCACTGGATTTTAGCAAGTTCGACATCTCTAAGGCAGAAGAATTACTGAACGACGATCAGGCCAGGGAAACACTAATGCAATCACTAGGTCCTCAAGCACTGCCTTCACTCGAATTACTTAATAAGTTAAAAATCTACGCAGAGACCGAGGGTGCGAAACGAAGCGATGGCCTGGGACCACAAGTCATAGGTGATACGGTTTTTTGGGTCGGCTCGGATTTTACCGAGTATAGAAATCAATACGGCACCCTAAGACACAAACATGACCTGAAAGTCTTTCAAATGCCACTTGAGGAATATAGGCAAAAGGCCTGCAAGGACGGCAAAGCCGCCTATGATGAGATGATAAAAACCATCACGGATTATGGGGAGGCTTCAGCCGCCATAAAAGCTGGCGGATGGATGCCATACAAAAACTTTTTTGTAATCGGAACAAGAGGTCTCACTGACATGACTCGGGACCTATTTGGGGCGCAGCCGATCAAAGGGGCTCCCACTAAAGAACTTCGAAAACTCGATACAACAAGAGATGCTGTTTTAGAGGCCAGCAAAAAGATGAGCCGCTACAATCTCAGATATGGCTTGGGATCTGAAACTCCTCTAACCGGCGCACTTCGCGACTCTTTTAGACAAACCGAACATTTTGATCCTCAGAATATGACTCAAGCAGGATTCGACGAAGTCTTTAAAGGGATCAAAGCAAACTCCGAGTATCTGATCCAAAGTGGAAAAAGCACGGGAGGCAAACTTATTGCTGCCGTTGCAGCCTACCCCATCGCAGCTGGAGCTGGCGCAGTAAGCGCCGTAGGCTTGAGAGCCGCGGCATCTGGAGTCAGCGCAGTTAGGGGAGCCAGCATCGCGGCAAGACTTGGCACCATCGCAACAACGAGAGCAGGATTTGGTCAGGCATCAGGAGCCTTTGGACGAACACTTTTCAATGCCGCCGGTCGAACAGCATTTACACAAGGAGCCCGGACAGGAACAGTCATGTTTGGATTTGCGAACGCCATCAACCCTCTTGGCGTTTCCATACGGACCAAGTTCCAGCACGATTCTGTGCTCGATCAAGGTGGCGAAAGTGACTATTGGGCTACTTGGAGAGATGAATACGCCACGAGCTTTGAAGGAATGAACAACCCCAAAAGCGCGATGATGATGGGAGTTATGGGCACTGGCTTTGCTTCTATTGGCCACTATTATAAATTTGGAGCGTCGACTCCCTGGAGAATCATGCAACCTCTTTCAAAAGGAAGAACTTTTTCGCAGATCCTGAAAGAAAGTCCTAACACAGCCAATATGATTGCAAACCTCCAAGCCTCAGCCGCGTCAACAGCCATTATGGCCGGCCCTGAAGCCTACGGCGCATATCAATCCTACAAGACCGGACATGAGGAAATTCAAAAGATCCAACATCAGATTGATAACACCTCCGACCCCCAAAAGAAAAAAGAACTTCAAGACTATAGAATCAAGATGAAAGCCCAACTTGATGCGCAACTAAAAAGTATAGGAACAGATTTCTTAACTTATGACGTCGTCATGGCAGCCGCCTTTGTAAGAATGCCAGCAGAGTTTTTTAATGACGTCACGGTTAACAAGAAAACCTTTAGAACCGGAGTCGAGGCCAGCATCGCTAGAAATGCTAGAGAGATTGGATTCGGCTCAAAGAATACGGAGCAGCTAACGATGACTCCAGATGGTTACCACCAATACCAAGCTGAAATGGCCAAGCTACGTTCGCTTCGCGATCCCAATGCCGACATTGCAGACTACGAACCCATAAAGCTTCGTGGTAAAGATGGCGACGGAAACTTTGTTTTTGAAGTTTCTCCCGAGGCTAACTGGGAATCTCTCGCAATCCGAAATCAAAGCGTCGGCCGAACTTTGTTCCCACCTAGCTGGACTCCGAGCTATATGAATATTGATTCTCTCAACTTGATCCGGCCTGAGTAGAGGCTATATCAAATCTTCAAGCTTTTCCAAAAGATCATGAACCTGATCTTGCCTGCTTAATCGAAACTCGGCACAGGTCTCTCCAGGGCCCACTTTAATCGTAATGGAATTCTTGTTATCCAACTCCTTGAACATATCTTCATCCGTAGCATCATCACCAATCGCCACATACAAAGTATCTTCATGATGTCGAGAAGCTTGATTCGCCCATCGCACAAATTGCCCTTTGTTGGCCATCACATCCTTAATTTCAACAACCTTTTTCCCCATCATTACGGTAATTGGAAAGTCTGACATCAAACCTTCTAATTCAATTTTAAGCTTCTTTGCTTGATACTCAGCAAAGCTTTCAGGTGAATTTCGGTAGTGCCAAGCAATAGCTTTATCTTTAACCTCCACGAAACTCTTCGGGACTCTGGTAGTAAAGTCATTAACAATCTTTAGAGACGTGCCGTACCACTTACCTTTCCCTCGATTTGTAAGATGCTTCCACTTCTTTTTTTGAGAGTTATAAAAAATTGAACCATGCTCTCCCGCCAGATCAAATTCACTTCTACCAAAAATCTTCTCCAAGAACTGTCCATCTCGTCCGCTTACTATAGTCAACGAATCGATCTTCTCTTTAGAGCGTAGTCTTCTGAGAAGTTCAAAAGTTTCTTTTTTGATCGTGGCCTTCTGAGGATCTCTAACAATGGGGCTTAACGTTCCGTCAAAGTCTATAAAAAACACAACACTTTTTGCCTGTTTCAGCCTTTTCACCAAACTGTGTTCAGCCCTACTCCTAATGTCTGACAAATCAATCGTGGCTTGAAATTGAGAAACCGAAGACGCATGCAACTCTTTCATAAACCGCTGGGCCCAAACGGTCGCAGTATATTTATCGAGGTATTCCTTCATCTGCTGGTTCTCTACGATCCGCTGTTTAGATGGTCTCATCAAACCATCGCGAATAGCCTGTGCCGTTGAAGCTGTGTCCCAGGGATTGATAGGCTTGGCGTGGAAAAGCGTGGAGATCGCACCTGTAAAGTAACTGAGAAGTACCGTCCCCGGATCTGCGTCATCCTGAGACACAACATACTCAAGAGCCACCAAATTCATGCCATCTCGTTTGCTCGTAACTAGAAGCATGTCTGAAAGTTTATAGAGTGCCGACAATTCATTAGCATTCACAGTATTAAAAATATACTTCACAGGAACATAGTCAGCGCTGCCATAAAGACCATTAATCTCTGAAACCAATCTCTCAACATGATTTCTTAGTTCGACATATTCTGGAACCTCGGTTCTAGAGGGAATCGCCAGCTGAATGAGCTGAACCTTGCCGCGAAAGCTAGGGTTCTTCTCCAAGAAATACTTATAGGCCTCTAGCTTAAGATCTATCCCTTTAGAATAATCCAATCTATCGACCCCCAAAATGGTCTGCATATTTTTTGGCATACTCTTCTGCCATTTTTTAATGATTTCCAAGGTTTTCTTTTGACCAGCTTGCTTCTCAAATTTTCTAGAATCAATACTCGCTGGAAAAACACCGACCTTCGCCACGTGATTATCTAGTTCTATCGAGAGCAGACTTGATTCGATCCCCATCAGCTCCTTAATACTCTGACTAAAATGTCTCACATAAGAATATTCATGGAATCCAATAAGCTCAATTTTTGCCAGTGCATTGAGAATCTCCCAAGCCTTTGGAAACTGCCTAAAAATTTCGGAACTGGGGAAAGGAATGTGTAAGAAAAATCCTATCTTCAAATTAGGGCGCAGTTCCTTCAAGTATTGACCAACAAAGAACAAATGAAAATCCTGAATCCAAATGACATCATCATCTTTTGCAACCTTCGCGATCTCGTGAGCAAATTGTCGGTTCACATCAAGATAATCTAGCCACTTATCTTCGGAAAACTTCACATAACCAGGCTCATAGTGAAATAGAGGCCAGAGCACATCGTTACAGATACCGTTATAGTACCGATCGTACTTATCTTGCTGGATAAAAATTGGTGAAAAGGAAATTTTATCCTTCAATCCTTTCAACTCTTTTTTAAACTTCGCTTTTGATGATTCAGCCGAATAAGGGACGGAGCCCATCCACAACATTTCCTGCTGAGATTTGATGCCGGTTATGGCTGTAATCAGCCCCCCACTACCTCGTTTAAGTTTTCCAGTGCGGTCACTGACAAGTGGAAGACGGTTGCTAACTATGATCCATTTTGAATTGCTGCTTTTTTTCATCGGAATCTACAGAATAGCTATACTATATAGTATTATTTTTTGCAGAGGAAACTTTGATGACTACAAGACATGAATACGAAATGGGCATTATCGGTAACTGCAATTTTCTCGGATATATCAATAAGAAAGCCAACTTGAATTGGCTGTGCTGGCCCAGAATGGATAGTAGCTTCGTATTTGGTTCCCTCATTGACAAGGATAGTGGTGGAGATTTCTTCATCAGCCCAGCACAAGAAAGCAAATTTGTAAGTTCACAACACTACTTGTCAAACACAAACATTCTCATTACCGAATTCAAAAACGAGGACGAACATTTTCGTGTGATTGATTTTGCACCACGATTTGAACTTTACGAGCGATTTTTCAAACCATTAATGGTTATGAGAAAAGTAGAGATCATCAAAGGAAAGCCGGAGATCAAAGTTCGTTGTCGACCTAAGTATGAATATGGAGCTGAGACCTTTACCCCAAAAAGAGGCAGCAATCACATCGACTATGAACTGGACTCTCTCAATATGAGACTCACCACCAATGCCTCAATCAACTATCTACTCAATGAGAAGAACTTCT
>CAZXHL010000013.1:0-45631 GCA_964640545.1 uncultured Bacteriovorax sp.
GAAAAACTTCGCGAGCACTACCAATACTTCACTGAAGCCAAGCTCGACCGACTTCGCGCGGCTGGATACAAAGGTGAATTCACAAGCCTAGAAGACGGCGCAAAGGCTTTTTACAAAGAGTGGTGCCAGATACAGGTATCGGATACCTGAGAGGGAGAGAGTATGAAAATTTTGATTACGGGTGCATCGAGTGGAATTGGAAAGGCGACAGCACTTTTGCTGGCAAGAAAAGGTCATGATGTTTTTATGGTCGCAAGACGCAAGGAAAAGTTAGAAGAGATTGCACGCACATCTTCGACAGTTGTGGGCACTCTACTCGTCGATGAACTCGATGTGACCAATAAGATTGCGATACAAAATTTTTGCGAAAACCATAAAGATTGGCTCAAGGGTATTGATGTCTTGATTAACAATGCGGGCCTCGCACTAGGGCAAGCAGCTTTTCCGGAAACAACCGACGAAGACCACGACACCATGATCGCAACCAACATCACGGGTCTGCTGACTCTCACTCGCGCGATCTTGCCACTTATGAAGGCCAACAAGTGGGGCCATGTTTTGAACCTAGGCTCTGTTGCTGGCATCACCCCCTACAAAGGTGGGACCACTTACTGCGCAACGAAAGCCGCTGTTCACATGATCACCGATTGTCTTCGCATGGACCTTGGGGGCACAGGGATTCGCGTATCGACGGTGGCCCCTGGGCGCGTTGCTGAAACAGAATTTTCAGAAGTTCGCTACAAGGGCGATATGGACAAAGCAAAAAGTGTCTATGAAGGATACAGAACCATGACATCAAATGATGTGGCCGAGAACATCGCCTGGATCGTCGAACAGCCAAAGCACATCAACATTCAAGAACTTGTGATCCTTCCCACCGATCAGCCTTCGGCGACAACGCTTGATCCTTTGAAATGAGGATTTGAATTTTGAAAGTATTAAAAATCATACTGGGTATTATCATTATCGCAGTAGTTGCATTCGCGGCTAAACTATATTCCGAAGGACAAAAGAGTATCACAATGAAAAAACCAGAATTAATCAAAGACGGAGTCTTTTTGCCTTGCCCCGACAAACCAAATTGTGTCTGCAGCATGGATGACCCAGGCGACAAGGAACACTATCTGGCACCCGTTTCCTCTGAGCAAAATCCCATTTCAAAAATATTAGGAATATTCGAGGACAACAAACAATACACCGTCATTGAAGTCACTGACTCCATGATTCGCGCCGAGTTCAAATCAAAGATTTTTCGCTTCGTGGATGATGTGATTTTTCTCTACGATCCTGAAGCAAAGCTTCTGCACTTTAGATCGTCATCGCGAGTTGGCTACTCGGACATGGGCGCCAACCGAAAACGAATTTACGCAATACTAAAACAGCTAGCTCTGTAATCCGGAAGCAGTCCGGAAGCAGTCCGAAACTACGCTTTGACGTCGGCAAGAACTTTTTCAAGTTCTCCGCTTTGAGCCATTTCGATGGCGATGTCACATCCACCAAGAAATTCACCTTTGACGTAAAGCTGAGGAATCGTCGGCCAGTTACTGAAAGTCTTAATGCCCTGACGAAGGCCCTCGTCATCAAGAATGTTGATTCCCTTGAATGGAACTCCGAAATGCCTAAGGATCTGAACAACTCTTCCAGAAAATCCACACATAGGAAAATCTGGAGTCCCCTTCATGAATAAAACAACCGGATTGGCTTTAACTTCTTCTTCAATAAATTTGTGGCTTTCAGCTTCGTTCATTTCTCTCTCCTTAAGGTCAAAGACCCATGCAGTCAATCATCCCCTAAAGCCCGGGATATTTATAACTCTAATCGATTTATGAGGCGGGCATACCCGTCTTCAAGGTCATAGCGTGCAATTTGTCTTTAAACTCTTCCCCAACCAAGGAATAGACTTTCTGATGCTGCTTGAGGGTATTCAGACCTTCGAAGTCAGGCGAAAAGACCTGAACTTCAAAATGATACCCGTCTCCCGTCACATCGACGACTTCCACCACAGAACCCACGGAAAAGCCTTTGGAAATGATTTCCTTTAATGTCTCAGCATTGATCTGTTTTGGTACAAAATTAGGATCACCCATAATTCAAAACCGTATCAGCATTGAGGCGGCAGGTCTTCAAAAAAATAGGCCAAGGTTTATTAAAAACCTTGGCCTAAAACCATGAGTGAAAGATCTTATCTTAGAAGATCGGGGAGGATCTATCTTTCACTTATTTAATGGAAATTTGTCTTGGTTGTTGTGTTGGTTTCTTGGCTAAGTTGATGCTCAGGACACCATCTTCAAAGCTCGCCTCGACAGAATCGAGATCGACGTGTTCTCCAAGGTGAAAAATGCGCTCGAAAGAGCCGATGTTTCTTTCTCGAATTTTAAAGCCCAAGTGCTTTTCATTTTTTTCAAAATTTCGAGTACCTGAAACCTTCAATTCATTGGCTTGGATCTCGATTTTGACATCTTCTTTCTTCATTCCTGGGATATCAAAGTGCAAGTGGAAGGCATTTTCAGTCTCCTCGACATCCACCAATCCAAGCCCCTTGCGGTTGCCCGCATAAGGAGTGCCTGGAAGAGAGTTCGGAAGGGTGTCGGCAAACCAATGGTCCATGCCATTCCAAAGTTCAGGGAAAAGTGTTCCGTTTCTCATAATGCTATCTCCTTTATTTTTAATTTTTTGTTAAGGGCTTTAGCTCGCCCCATACACTAAAGGTGGTATCGCAAAACAAGAGGTCAAGGGCGGGCTATAAAAATTTTTTGAATTCTTCTAAAGACTCAGGATTGGAAAGAGCTTCACGGTTTCCAGGGTCTTCGCCGTGAATCACCTTCTTAACGGCAATTTCAACTTTCTTACCGCTAACTGTGTAGGGAATGTCGTTCACTTTAAAAATGGCCTTGGGCACATGCCGAGGCGACGCACCGCTTCGAATGCGAGATTTCAAATCCTTGATCAAGTCATCGTTCAGATTTTGCGTTGCATCTTTGAACTTCACAAATAGCTGCACTTCTTCATCGCCCTCAATACGCTTGCCCACCGCGATGCAATCGGCAACCAAAGGATGTGTTTCGACCTGTCTGTAAATCTCGGCAGTGCCGATGCGAACCCCGCCCGGATTGAGCGTCGCATCCGATCTTCCGTAGACCACGACGCCTCCGTTCTCACGAATCTCAACATAATCCCCGTGGTGCCAGATATTTTTGAATTCGCCGAAGTAAGCTTTTTGAAACTTCTTATGGTCAGGGTCATTCCAAAACATCACAGGCATAGAGGGGAAAGGAGAACAACAAACAAGTTCTGCTTGTTCTCCGCTAACCGCTTCGCCTTTAGAATTCCAAGCTTCCACGTCCATCCCTAAACCACGTGCTTGAATCTCGCCGCGCACCACCGGCTTCATCGGGGAGCCAAGCATGAAGCAGGAAATGATATCTGTGCCTCCGCTGATGGAGGCGAGCTGGACCGGAGATTTGGATTGAACATCGGCGTAAAAATAATCAAAGTCTTCAGGAAGCAGAGGCGAGCCCGTGGAAAGCACGAGACGCATTTTCTCAAAACGAAATTTTTGATTGAGCTTGAGGCCTTGGTTGCGGCAAGCGCCGATAAATTTGGCGGAGGTCCCAAAAACGGCGAGCTCTTCGCGTTCTGCGAGTTGCCAAATCGAGTCAGCTTCTGGCGCGGCAGGAGAGCCATCAAAACAATAGACTTGTGCGCCCTGGAGCATGCCGCCCACTAGCCAGTTCCACATCATCCAACCACAGGTAGAATAGTAGAAAAGTTTTTCCTGATACCGAAGGTCGCAGTGGAGCTGGTGCTCTTTGGAATGTTGGAGCGTAGTGCCACCGACTCCGTGGACGATGCACTTAGGTGTGCCAGTCGTTCCCGAGGAGAACATGATGAAGAGAGGATGATTGAATTCGACTTCAAGGAATTCAGGAGAGGCTTGCCCGGCTAGGGACTGAGACGTCTCCGCTCCCGCGGGTGCGCCTGACGAAGCGAGGTTCAACGCCTCATCGCAAGACGAGGTGAGATGCTTAAAGGTGTGATGGCCCTTTAGTGTTGGTAATTGAGAAATGAGATTTTGATTCTTCTCTGCGAGATCAAAAACTTTTCCGTTGTATAAAACTTGGTCTGCCACAAAGAGGAACTTCGCATCGATTTGAGAAAAGCGATCCAGTATCCCCTTCTCCCCAAAATCAGGTGAGCAGCTAGACCAAATGGCACCGAGTCCTGTGGCCGCCATCATCGCGATCACAGTCTCAGGAGAGTTGGGCATGAGGGCTGCGACTCTGTCACCCTTAGAAACTCCGGCTGTTTTCAAGACTTGTTGGAGCTCAGCAATGGCCTTCTTAAGAGCCCCAAGAGTCCAAACTCGGCGTTGCTCCTGGTTTTCGACCAAACCAACCAGAACGGTGTCCGATTCAGACTTATAATTTCTAAGAAGGTTTTTGGGATAAGAAAGTTTTAGCTTCGGAAAAAATTGTCTCTGAAAAAACTCTTTGCCCTCGGCCTGAACGACAGAGGCGTCACCAGAAAAAATAAGTCCAGAGAATTTCAAATAGCTTTGCCAAAACTGTGGCAACTTCGTCACGCTCGCCTGAAAAAGCTCTTCGTAGTCTTTAAATTCTGTGCGGAGTTCGCTCGCAAATTTCTGAGCAAATTCGCCCATCATGGAATTGCGGCCTTGCGATTGGGGTTGCCAGAAAACTTTTTCCATCAACGGCGAGCATAGAGGTGATTGAGGGGCGAGGCAAGGTCGAGATGAAGCCCTGATAGAGGCAACAAGGATTCCCAGAAGGCAAAAAGCCCGCATCCTATTACGGAAGCGGGCTTTTATTCATAGCTTGTTAGCTAAAGTTTAGAACTTGTAGTTTACGCCAGTATGGAAGGCGTAAGCGTTAGACTTGTAGTCTCCGAATACACCACTAAGAGAGTAAGCATCATTTCCGTTTGCGAAAGCGTATTCGAGAGAAAAGTCGAGATTCAGACCACTGCCGAATTCATAACCTGAACCTACGTTGATTGTGTGACCTGGAGCCGGCGAAGAGAACGTAATCTTAGCCACGCGACTAGGCACCACAGCAGAGTTAACAACATATCCTACACGAAGAGGCATTTTTCCGAAGAACTGTTGCTGCTCATACCCCAGTCTCACATGATGTTGGTCGTTCCAATTCAACAAAGTCCTACTTGTTCCTCCGATTGTATTCTGAATCAAGCTTTCGTTAACCGAGTATTTTGAATAGCCATATACCAGCATAAGCCTTCCGCTACTGCCGATCATAAAATGCGTGCCGAGCTCGACCTGTAAGGGGAAGGTCGCCTCAATACTAGCTGCCGTTCCATCTCCCGAGCCCGATTGATTCACAGGAGTTGTAGTTCCATGATTGATTGTGCGGACACCTAAAGTTCCTTCCGCCTTAAATTTGATTGGAGTCCGAACATTGACACCAACTCCAAATGAGTCAGTCTTATACTGCGCTCCGACACGAAAGGAAGCACCATTTGTATCCGATAAATCCTTAAAAGAGGTTTCAGTAATGGCGCTACCTCCGATCGTCGGCTCCCATAGAGCCGCCTTAACCAATGCGAATCTCCAACCCGCCCCTAGGGAAAAGTTTGAAGTTACCTTAAAGGCTGCTCCTGCAGAAATCTCTGTCAAGGATAACTCCGTGCTAGCTCGTGGCTTGTAAACAAAATTTGCATTTACCTGAGAAAAATCTAGCTCTTCATAAACAGCCTTATTTCCTCCAGACACAAAAACGCCAGCCCCAAAACCAACTCTCGCACTAGGCTTATATCCAAACGTCGCCCCGAAAACTGGAGACATTGCACGATTGCTTGTGTTTTCCCGCAGAGCACCACTTCCCCCGTTATTCAAAGGCCCCTTAAACTGCCCAAATGTTGGAGAAAAATTCAAAGAAGCATCGTACCCATCTTCCATGAACGCCAAACCTGCTGGATTGAAATACAAAGATTCCGAGTCATTAACACTTGAAACAACTGCGTTTCCTACGCCGGTGTTTTTCCCAGACCAAGTCGTAGATTTCTCAAAGCCTCCAGCCGTAGCTGACACAGCCACAACCGCTGTTAGAGAAAGTGTAGAAAATTTGATGAGCGATTTCGCGATATGAGAATTTGTTTGTTTCAAGATAAGTCCCTCCGACCTGTGAATATTCAACCACCTAGGCCAATTCTTAGCAAGAAAGCGCCAGCCACATCAGCTTCAGAACACACACGCCCTAGCGCACCGCACGAAGAAGGGGGCGCGACGCCTATTCCAAGGTGCCGCGCACCTTTTCTTAGGTGCGCGGCACCTTGGAAGGGTCAGAGAGTGCTGTTAAGACTATGGATAATTTATGACTTCGCCTTATTTGGCAAAAGAGCCAAACTCCACCCCTCGTTTTCTCATCACTGGTGATCCCACAAAAACCATGCAACCGGAATTCGACACGACACTTTTGATGTGTCACGAGCTTTTAAAACGTGGCTACGACGTGGATTACTGTGATCTATTCCAGACAAACTTGGATCAAGAGCCGGAAGCTTATCTCAAAAACCTAAAGGTTCAGAAAGTGTTGTTCGCGGACAACGACGATCCATGCTTTATCGGACTTGCGCCCGCTGAAAGCAAAAATGTCTTGGATGAATATGATATCGTCATTCATCGCAAAGATCCGCCCGTTGACGCTTTCTTCGAGAAAAAGTGTAAGATCTTCGCGACGCTTCCGAAAAGCATTCTTCAGATCAACAATCCCGAAAAGATCGCAACTCTTCACGAACACGAGATTCCGCTGCGCTATCCCGATTTCTGTGCGAAGACTTATGTTTGCCAAAGTTACGAAGAATTTGTCGAAGCCGTTCGTGCCTGTCCGACGGAAGCGGTCTGCAAACCGCACAATGAGTGTTCAGGGCTAGGCATCGAGTTCTACAAAAACGATGTCGATGAAAATATTTTGAAAGCCTATTGGAGAAAGCGCCAGCCGCGAGTGATCGTTCAACCTTTCATCAAAGAAATTGAAAACTCAGGCGACCTGAGAGTCTTGATGATGAATGGCGCCATACTGGGTAGCGTCTTGCGAGTGCCAAAGAAAGGCTCACGCCTAGCCAATCTTCACCAAGGCGCCCACGGCGAAGCTTACGAGATCACCGACTTCCATAGGAACTGCGCGAAAGTCGTTTCCGAGGATCTTGCCAAAGAAGGCATTTATCTCATCGGCCTCGACTTCATCGGAGAAAATCTCACCGAAGTCAACATCACAAGCCCCACCGCGCTTCCTCTCATCAACAGACTCATGAACATTCAAGGCCACCTGACATTGGTGGATGAAATTGAAAATTTATATAAGGAAAACTTCGAACGTGACCACAACATTCAAAGAGAAATACCCGGAAATTGAACCCTACAACCATGGCATGCTCGACGTGGGCAATGGTCACGAGATTTATTTTGAAGAATGCGGAAACCCGAAAGGTTTGCCCGTTGTATTCTTACACGGCGGACCTGGAGGCGGATGCGATGAAGGCCATAGGCAATACTTCGACCCTGAAGCTTACCGAATCGTTTTATTTGACCAACGCGGCTGCGGAAGAAGCAAGCCCTTCGCAGAGCTCAATCACAACACGACTTGGAATTTGATCGACGACATCGAACGCATTCGTAAGCACCTTGGCATCGACAAGTGGGTCGTCTTTGGCGGATCGTGGGGCAGCACTCTCGCCCTATCCTACGCCATCAAGCATACAGAAAAAGTCAAAGGCCTCATCGTGAGGGGAATTTTCCTCTGTAGACCTAAAGAAATTTATTGGTTCTATCAGTTTGGGGCTCACCACCTCTTTCCTGATGCTTGGGAGAAATTCATTGCTCCCATCCCCATCGAAGAGCGTGGAGATATGGTCAGCGCCTACTACGAGAGGCTCAATTCCGACGACGAGGAAGAAAAACTGGAAGCCGCAAGAGCCTGGTCCATCTGGGAAGCGACGCTTTGTAGAATGGAAACCGACATCAAGGATGTGGAAGCTTTCACAGAACCCGTTAAAGCTCTACCCTTCGCACGTATTGAAAACCATTACTTCATCAATGATGCCTTTATGGAAAGTCCGAATTGGATTCTCGAGAACGCCAAAAAACTCGAGAAGATTCCGGGGCGAATTTTACACGGAAGATACGATGTTGTGTGTCCGCTAGAAAATGCTTGGGAGCTTAGCAAGGCCTGGCCTAAGGCTACGCTTGAGATTATTCCTAGGTGTGGACATTCGGCCAGTGAGCCTCAATTGGTAGATGCACTCGTGAGAGCAACGGACGATTTTAGAGATCTGCGCTAGTCGCAGATCTCTAAATACACTCCCGAATTACTATAAGTTATGTAGCTCCCGCAATCTTTCTATATGGTGCCCCTTAGGAATACCAGTTCGAGAATTAGACATGATGTTGGACTCGTCACTTACAACGCTATACACACACCGCTTTTCATCCCAAACGTTATAGTATTCATCTGGCAAACCTAATACATGACCCATTTCATGCATGAAGGTCGCATCATGAAATCCCGCGGGGAGGTTCATTTGATAATCGCTCCAGTTCACACTCGGCGTAACAGAAAAACTATCGTGATAAACCAGGGGCATCGCACGAAACCCACCTTCGAGCAAATTTGAAGATCTAGACCACAAGATATCGAAGCTCAACTTCTTATGAAAGTTCCATTCTCCCTCGAAGAGAGCTTCCAGTATATTCTCAGCGCCCTCAAAATCATTCGCAAGTAAATGGACCTGAGCCCTACGCTTGTCTAGCAATTCAAAGCTTGAGGACTTTCGACCAAAACGACTTTCGCTCCATTGCTCAACCTTGATCTTAAAAGTTCGAAAGCGAGACTCCTCACCCAACTGCCCAGATCTGCTTTGTTTTAAAACTCGCCGAAAGTAAGGTATCGACATCCAGAAAGAAAAAAAGTCTTTGCCCTTTGAGCGACTGGCTCTAAGCCAAAAATCATTAACATTGTCTCGCCCCTTATAAGAATCAAGCATCGTCTTCATCTGAAATAAGAACTTAACGTCATCGTGATTGGTGTAATAATCCCAGTCATAAACCAGACGATAAAAGTCCATGTTCACAAGTCTCGTCACTCGATTCAAGAAGAGGTGCATTCTCTTAACTTTTGCTTTATCAGAAAAATCTCTGCCGAACGAGGTACTGATAGAGCGATCGACTTCCCTCAAGGCAGCGTAAGTATTGCTCCAGCCAAAATCAAAACTCGAATACTTCTCCGCCAATTCAGAATCTTGCACTAGATAACTGCGGCCCTCAGCCCTCATCTTTCGATGGCGATCCAAAGCCTTCTCTCCACGAGCTCCGAAGGAATAAAGCATCTTGTCACCAATAGGATCGTAGGATTCATCAATGGGAATCGCCTTCGGTGGATCTCCAGGCTTAACAGGAGAAAGATCACTTTCAGCTTCTTGAGCCGCCTTATACTCTTCGTAATCCTTAGTGAGGGATTGAGCGAGCTCGTAGACTTGCCGCTTGCCCACTTCCAAACGATGCTCGCAGCGATCCGTGTGTTTTTTTAAAACTTCGTCAGTTTTATCAAGCCTCTCAAGCTCTTCATCACTCCCCACTGCTGTGGCACTTTGCTCATAGTGAAGTGGAGGAACAAGGGTTTCAGGCGCAACCTCAGAGCATGCGCCCACCAACAGAATCGAAGGAAGCAGCAGGCAGGAATTGAGAATTCTCATCATCCTAATTGATAGCAAAAGGAGTGCCCATATAAGCACCTGATATTACCAAGAGATTCTAGATAAAACTGTCGATTTTCTAGTCAGCTAAGCGTGATTCCAGCGTTTACGAGAGTCAAGCGACCAAACGTCCGCTTTTTTGCTGTCTCAAAGCGACTCTCAGCCAGAGGACAGCTCCGATAAAAAAGGCTATCGGAAGAATTGAAATCGCAGGTCTCAAGTCTCCCCAAAAATCAGACAAGGCACCAACAATCGCGGGCGACCACATGTCTCCGAACAGATGAGTCACAAACAAAGAAAGTGCCATCGCACTAGCTCTCAGTGTCGCTGGGACAGTTTCTAGAATCAACGTGTTCACGGGTCCCGTTGGTAAGAAAGCAAACAACATCGCAAGCCCCAGGCAAATTTCTGAAACCAAAGCGTTCGGAGACCAGAAAGCTATCAACGATGCAGGCACCGTCAAGAATGTCGAGATCGCCAAGACCCAAGAGTAGCCCGCTGGATTTTTCTTATAGAGTTTCGTGGCGAGAAGGCCTCCAAGCAAAGTACCAACGAGTCCGGCCACAACCAAGACCCCGCCAAAGAAAAGAGAAGCATCTTTGTTTGAAACACCGTGAGCACGGTGGAGAAATGTAGGGCCCCAGTGTGCATAAGCGCCTAGCGCAAACGTGTATGCGGTATAGCCCCAGCAAACCATCGCGTATTCTTTGATCTTAAAAAGAGAGAAAACGTCTTTCCAATTGGGTAGAGCTTTGCCTTCAGCAACAGCTTCATCGACGACGCCGTCTTTTTGAACAGCAACATCACTCTGTCCACGCTTCGGTTCCTTGAAAGGAAGAAGAGCCAACATTAGCAATATCCCCGGAGCACCAGCTGCCATGAAAGCTATTCTCCAAGAATGGCTTTCACTCATAATACCACCGAACATGAACCCAAGTGCTGAACCCACAGGAATCGCAACATAAAAAATAGTTAGGGCGTTGTTTCGTTTCTTCGACGGAAAAACATCAGTGATAAGACTCGGTGAAATCGTCGCATAGCTCGCTTCACCAAATCCGACGAGAACTCGCATTGCTATAAGCGATGCAAAACCAAGCGCAAAGCCAGTTCCAAAAGTAGCCGCACTCCAAACAAGAACTCCGGCGGAAATTAACCATTTTCTATTGAAGCGGTCACCGAGATACCCGAAGAACGGAGAACTGACGAAATATCCAATCAAAAAAGCTGTAGAAAGACTGCCGAGTTGCCCATCACTCAAGCCCAACTCTTCCTTCATCGGAGTCAACGTCGACGAAAGGACAAAGCGGTCAAAATAGTTAAAGAGATTAAGTCCCGTAAGAATCAACAAACACCAAAAAGGGGTGAGCTCTCGTTTTCCAGCAGGAGCGGCATTAGGTGTTAACTCAGACGAAGCCATTTGTTTTTATCTTATCCGGTTACGAGACTCCCGCAATAAGCGCCAAAATATTCCGGTATTGTTTTTCGGCCCGTCTCGCTTATGCTGAATGTATGTATCTCGTTTATGTCACGTGCCCAGAAGACTCTACCGCCCACCGGATTGCAGAGGCCTGCATTTCCAAGAAACTAGCTGCTTGCGCTAACATTCTTCCCGGTGTGACTTCGATCTACGAATGGGAAGGCAAAATTCAGCAAGAGAGCGAGACTCTCCTGCTTCTAAAAACTAGCGAAGAAAATTGGCCAGAGCTAGAATCATTTATCGCAAGCCTTCACCCCTATGATATACCTGCTTTGGCGGCTTATTCCTCCGAAGAAGCTTTTCCAGCTTTTGCACAATGGGTTCAAGACGCTAGTGAGCAATAAAATCAAAACTCAATATTAAATATGCAAAATTAAATATGCAAATCTAGCGTTACTGGACAATGGTCCGAGCCAAGCACTTGAGTTTGAATTCCCGCATCAGCAAGAACATCCACGTCATCTTCATGAATCGTATGATAATCGATTCTCCATCCGATATTACGGTCCCTTGCTTTTGTGCGAGCACTCCACCAGCTATATTGAACTTCCTCGGGATACAAGGAGCGAAACGTATCAACCCAACCCTTTTCGACGAACTGGTCCATCCACTTTCTTTCACCAGGCAAAAATCCCGGTGATTCGTGGTTGGAGTCTGGTCTCGCCAAATCGATTTCTTCATGCGCAATATTAAAATCTCCCGCAAGCACGACGACTTTGCCCGTCTTACGTAACTTAGTAAGCCATTTCACCATCTGATCACAAAACGCCAATTTATAGTCGATGCGCTTGCCCTTATCCTGGCTGTTAGGGAAGTAGGCACTCACCAAAATCATTTCTTCAAACTCTGCAGAGATAACTCGACCTTCTACGTCAAATTCTTCCGAGCCCATTCCGCGATGCACCTTCAGTGGCTCTTCCTTGCTCAGAATAGCCACTCCGCTGTAGCCCTTCTTAGATGTCGCCGGAAACCATGCCTTATGATATTCGCTAAGTAGTTGAACTTCCTTGGGAATCTGGCTTTCATCAGCTCGCACCTCTTGGAGCAAGATGGCATCAAAGTCCTCTGACTCCACCCAATCCACAAAGCCCTTCTTGGCGCAAGCTCTAATTCCATTAACATTCCATGAGGCAATTCTTGTCATACGCCTTATTTAACGCCTGGCCTGCTTCGCTGCAATATACTTCCCAACAAACCCGCGTCACAAACACAAACTTCACTTTTGCGTTCTGAACTACAAGGCTAAAATAGATAAATTCTAGGAGAATATTTTTTGATGAACTTGAAGCGATTAATGAACCTACCCTCTGTCTTTTCCTCTGTATTCGTCCTCTCATTAGTTTTGTGGGGCTCATTCGCATCGCCCGTCCAAGCAGCGAGCTACGAGCTAACTTGCAAAACGATTCCTGACTTATTTAGAGCCTATCTAACCCAGCACATCGTTCACAAGAGCCTAACTCCCGAACTGCAAAGTCGTACGATGGAGCAGTATGTAAAACTAACCGATCCCACAAAAATGCTTTTCCTCGAAGAGGACGTCAAAGTCGTTAAGAAAAACATTCAAAAGCTATTTCTTGGCATTCGCAAAAAAGGCGACTGCTCCCCACTGGATGAGATCCAAAACCTCATAGTGAAGAGAGTCAAAGAGAATGAAGCAGCTGTAAGAAAATTGGTCGGTGACAAAGAATTCAAAATCGATGAGTCGATTGAACTTGTTCTCAACCCCGATAAAAGACACAGAGCTAAGACAGTTGCTGAAAAAGAAGAACTCCTACGAAAGAGCATGCACTTTCAAATGTGGAACTACCTAAGTTCTGACACCAAAGAAAGTGAAGCGAGAGAAAAATTGGTTCACCGCTACGAACTCGCCACAAAGCGAGTGGTAGAGCGAAGCAAAGAAGACCTTCTCGTAAGTTTCATCGACGCCTTCACTAACGCCCTTGACCCACACACAAGCTATTTCTCAAGAGAGCGTCTCGATGATTTTAGAATCGACATGAGCCTTTCACTGGAAGGTATCGGAGCCTCTCTAAGCTCTAGCGATGGTTACACGATTGTTGAAGAAATCATTCCGGGCGGCGCTGCCGACCAAGCCAAAGTGCTAGTGCCTAAGGACAAGATCATTGCAGTAGGTCAGGGGGAAAAAGGCCCAACAAATGGCGTGATCGATATGGACCTCAAAGATGTTGTCAGACTCATTCG
This sequence comes from uncultured Bacteriovorax sp., assembly GCA_964640545.1. GTDB lineage: Bacteria > Bdellovibrionota > UBA2428 > UBA2428 > UBA2428 > JBGSZX01. Next base: position 13,406 of record CAZXHL010000013.1, read on the forward strand.
TGGAAAAAAGGGGACGAAAGTCAGATTGAGCCTTCTTCGTAAGGAAGGCGACAGCACTAAAAGAGTGGAAGTAACGATTGTTCGTGACAAAATCAACCTAGCTGACCAAGCAGCCAAGATTACCTACCACAAACGCGACACCAAAGATGGCAAGAGCCTGAACCTTGCCATCATTGATCTACCTTCTTTCTACGGAGATCAAAGCGGTGAACGCTCAGGCTACAACGACATGAAGAAACTTATTGCAGAAGCCAATAGCAAGAACGTGGACGGATTGGTTCTTAACCTCTCTCGTAACGGCGGTGGTCTCCTTGAAGACGCGGTTCGCATCTCTGGTCTTTTCATCAAAGAAGGTGCGATCGTCGCAACATTAAACTCTCGCAAGGACGTCAACATCCTTCGCGACAAGGATCCAGCCATCCAATTCGAGAAACCACTTGTCGTTCTCACAAGTCGCGCCAGCGCTTCAGCTTCAGAAATTTTGGCTGGCGCCCTAAGAGACTACAACAGAGCCTTGATCGTTGGAGCGGATAACACCTTCGGAAAAGGAAGCGTGCAAGCTGTTTTGGACCTGCCTCCTGACCTCGGAGCGATGAAAGTCACTACTGGAATGTTCTTCGTTCCAGGAGGAAACTCTACCCAAAATCTAGGAGTAGCTGGGCACGTCATTTTGCCTTCGACTCTCAGCAACGATGATCTAGGAGAGAAAAACCTCGACAACGCTTTGCCTCCACTCAAGATCAACCCCTTCAAAAGCAAAGATATCGGAGACACCCAGTGGAAGCCAATCACAGCCAAGGTTGCCTCTAAAGTTAGTGAACTCTCCCATAAACGAGTATCTGCTAGTGAAAAATTCAAAGAGATTGAAAAAGACATTGCCGAAATGAACAAGAACGACGGCACAGTTAAACTTGCTGAAATGATCAAAAAAGAGAAAGAAGAAAAAGCGAAGTCTAAGGCCGACAAGGATAAGTCGTTTAAAGAGCGCGTTGCTGATCTTCAGAAACCTTATTTGGATGAATCTCTCGACGTGTTGGCTGATCTTGTTGAGCTTCAGTATCCCAAAGCAGGTGGAATCATTGTTGGTGATAAATCAGCTGACGGTAAAGCTTTTACGAATTAAGCAACTCTAAAGACCCCAACCTTTTAAGATCACGGCTTCCTCTTCGGGAGCCGTGACTTTTTTAAATCTAGCTCCGCCCCTACCCTTCACTCTTGCTTCGCATTCAGACCAGGTTTGGTGTCTTTGTAATTCGCCATCGACATAGCTCAAATAGAACAAAGCTTTTTTCTTCGACCCACTACTACTCTTGGAAGCCGACTGATCCATTTCAGAACGCAGTTTAGGCGATTTTTCGAAAGCCTCATACACAGCCTTTCCACCATCTTTGACTTCGCGCGGGCCAAGGCCCTTCTTAAATTCATAAGCAGCTACAGCTAATTTATCTACGTATTCATTGCCCAGAACCTCACTATGTCCAGGCACAACTAGAAGCTCAAAGCTCTTGAACGCTTTCTTAGCAGCCATCAAGTTCTTCCAGATCTCAGCATTGGCGACATCACTACCGTCTTTTTTTCTCCAGCCATTTTTGGCCCAGCCAAAGACCCAAGCGTTGAGTCCATTCGCAACGTAGGAAGAATCCGTATAGCACTTTACATCTTGCTCAAAACCCGACTGCTTCAAATGTCGCATGACCTTAAGAACAGCCATCATCTCCATTTGATTATTCGTCGTCTTGGCTTCTAGATCCGAGGCTTCAACAATTTTCAATTTCTTTTTTAAATCTTGGTAGGCCACCAGATAGGCCCATCCACCAATTCCCGGATTTCCTGAACAGGCTCCATCGGTATAGGCCCAGGCAATACCGCTTTTATGAATAGGTGATGCGGGTTCCATACTCACTACCTTTCGATTTCAATAAATGAGCCATATCGAAAGACTTTAGTCCATTGACGATCCAAACTTCCTTCTCAGAGTCCGTCCCCAAAAAATTCAAGATCGAGCGAATCTTGATGTGCATTCCGCCCTGGATCGTCTCATCATCAACCAACTCCTGAATTTTCGAAGCATTCAAGTGCGGGATGTTGTTTTTGTCTTTATCAAGCACACCATCAGTGTCAGAAAGGAAAATCAATGTTGATGCTTTTAAGGCTGATGAAATGGCCAAGGCACCAACATCAGCATTGCAGTTAACAATATCGCGAGTTTCACTTTTATAAGAACCCAAAGGCGCTACCACTGGGACATAAGCATTTTCGATCAGTAGCCGCAGCGGCTTAGCATTGGTTTTTTTGATTTTGCCAACAAGTCCCAACCTGGGTTCCTCGAGCTCGCACTCAAGGATCTTTGCATCAGACGCACACACACCAAGCGCGTTCAAACCGTTCTTCTCAAGGCATCTCACCAAGGCCGGATTCATCTTTCCACGCAAGACCATCTCCACAACATCAACGACTTCAGGACTACTGACTCGTTGCCCGTCGACAAAACTAAACTTGAGACCCAATTTCTCAGCCGTTTGATTGATTGCAGCCCCTCCTCCATGCACAAAGCATAAGGGTTCAGAAACCTTATTCCATCCTGTAATCAACTTTGGATTCTCGATCAGATTTTCAAGAACCTTCCCACCTAATTTTACAACAATAGCCATATCGACTCTTCCTCAGGAATACTCGGTGTTGATCTCAACGTATCGCTTCGTAAGGTCACAACCCCAGGCCGTAGCTGAGAAATTTCCATCACCGAGAATCACTTTAATCAGGACTTCGTCGCTACCTAGCTTTTCTTTAGCAAGCTTACGATCAATTGGCTGAGGGCTTCCTTGTTGGAAAACAGGAAAATCCTGCATCCAAATTTCTAACTTATTAAAAAGTTCTTCAGGAACACCGGTTTGACCAAGACGCACTAAGATCCGGCCCCAGTTAGGATCTTCCCCATGAACCGCTGACTTAATAAGGGGAGAAATCGTGATCATTCGGGCGCATTCTCTCGCAAGCTCGTCGCTAGGAGCCTTATGCACTTCTACGGTGATTAGCTTTGAAGCTCCCTCACCATCTTTGGCAATAGCGATAGACAACGACCTCAAAAGTCCTTCGAAGGCCGCGAAAAATATTTTTCGGTCTTCTTCGGTCTTCAACGAAACTTTGCTTTCTCCATTGGCAAGAGCGAGCACCATATCATTAGTGCTTGTCTCACCATCAACACTAATCATATTGAAAGTGTCTTTGACAGAGTCTTGTAATATTTTTAAAAAGTCATCTTTTGCAATATCTAGATCTGTTGCCAGGAATCCGAGCATGGTCGCCATATTCGGGTGAATCATTCCCGACCCCTTTGTGCAGGCAGTGATTCTCACTTCCCCACCAGAGAGTTTAACCACCTCCGTGCCAAATTTTGGCACCAAGTCCGTCGTCATAATCGCTAGTGCGAAGTTATTCATCTGATGAGAAAACCCACGAACCGCCATTGGTAAAGCAGGAATCAACTTCATCAAGGGCAAGCGCTCACCCACAACTCCCGTGCTGGCCACAAGGACTTCTTCCTGTTTAATGCCCAGAGCTTTCGCAGTTTCCGTAGCGAATTCTAGGTTGTCTATCCGGCCCTGCTCACCGGTTGCCGCATTGGCATGTCCACTATTGCAGACAATGGCTCTAATGCCATCAGAAGGCATCAAAGACATATTGTACAAAACGGGCGAAGCCTTGAAGGTGTTCTTTGTGAAAGTACCCACTGCTACGCAGGGGGAATCACTCATCAAGATCCCCAAGTCGGGACGGTATCTTCTCACTCCCGCGTTAATACCTGTTGCTGAAAATCCTTTTGGTAAGTCTACGTTTGGAATCATTTTAGACACTCCGATAATTCTATCCCATATAGGGCATGGGCATTAGCAACGGCCTGTCCGGCTGCGCCTCGTCCTAGGTTGTCAATGCAAGAAAATACCATCGGCCGGCCAAAGGCCACACCACATTGGATGCTGATGCGATTGCTTCTTTGTACCTGCTTCAAATGAGAAAATGACTCTTCTGTCCCGACCATAATGTCTTCGCATTTAGCATAATATTTTTGGAAAGACTGAAGCAAAGTTTCTGCGCTTCGCTTTTCATCAGAAACGTCACTATCCCAATCGAGAAAAAATGATGCGGAGATCCCTCTCTCAATCGGCAATAGCTCCGTAATAAAAGAAAACTCAGTTTCTTTGCCAGCATAGTTCTCGATAGCTTCTTTGATCTCCGGCCAATGTTGATGACGACCAATTTTATAAGGCTTGAATTCTCCCGACAGTTCCGTAAAGAGCAATCCGACATCTGCCTTTCGACCCGCGCCGGAGGTACCACTTTTCGCATCAACACTAATTCTCTTTGGGTCGATGAGTCCGTCTTTAATGAGGGGAATTAGCACCATTTCAGTAGCCGTTGCGTAGCAACCTGGATTCGCAATCAAACGTGGTCCAGGTTTTGTATCAAGGCTCGGTAATTTCTGCCAAGGAAGCAAAGAATATTCAGATTTGCTTAGCCAATCTTTCTGAGTGTGAGAGAATCCATACCACTCTTCATAACTGTGCTTTTTAAGCCTGAAGGCACCAGAGAGATCCACAACATTACAGCCGTGGTCGAGGGCCTTCGGAGCCCATTCGAGTGACACTTCGTTAGGAGTGCACAAAAACACCAGATCGAGCGCCTTCAGTTGGGCCGAATCAAAGCCCTCTCGCCCGACAGAAGCTACAAGCTCAAAATGAGGTGAAAACCTGAGATATTGATGAATTTCTTGCCCGGAATACCCACTGGCTCCCGCGACGCCTACCTGAATTTTCTTCGCCATAGCATTCACTATACAAAGTTCCCACGGCTCCCTCTAACACGCAAGCTGTAAGGGCGTGAAAAACTTCTGCTAAACGCTTGAGCATGACGCCATCCGGTTCTAAAGTCTAAGATGTGTCAGATATCAAAACCGGACTTCCCTGCGGATCGCAAATCGTCAAATTAGCGTCAACTCAGGAAGAAAAAGAACAAGCCTATCGCCTTCGTTACCGAGTCTTCAATGAAGAGCTCAAGGAAGGCATTCCTGAAAACGAGAAGACCGGGATGGATACCGACTATTTTGATCAATTCTGTGATCATTTACTTGTCATCGAAGAAGAGCGTGTCATAGGAACTTACCGCCTATTACCTGGGCCTCAACGTCCCAAAGAGGGTTTTTATACCCAAAGTGAATTTGATATTTCGAAGCTCCCTTTCAACATGGACCTGATGGTCGAGCTCGGAAGGGCCTGCATTGACCCCGTGTATCGCAAGCGCAGCACCTTGATGTCGCTTTTCTGGGCCCTACATCAATACGCTGAATACAAAGGCTCGCAATTTTTTATGGGTTGCGGATCCTTACCTCTCATGAGTTCTGATGACGCAGAAGCTACATTTAAAGAGCTTATCGACGCGAATCGCATTGATCATAACATCGAAGCGGCACCGCTTGCCGGCAATCAATTCAAAGGCGATGCCTCAAAAGGCAAAGCTCAGGTTCCCCCTCTTGTCGCCATGTATTTAGAGTTTGGTGCCAAAGTTTTGGGACGTCCTGCCTACGACCCTGTATTCAAGTGTTACGATTTGCTTGTATACTTTGATATGAAAAATCTTTCCGAATGGGGCGAAGCCTTACTAGAAAAGTTTGACAGACGCCTTGCCTCACAAGCCAGCGACTCAGCCGGCAAATAAGGAGAAAGAAATGGAATCCACTACAGACATGGAAACACCCCTAAGCACATCACCTCTATATGAGGCCATCACGCAGAATATTAGGGTCACAGTTCTTCCGCGCTTTATCCCCGAGAATTCAAACGCTGAGATCAGCAAGTATTTTTACGTTTATACCGTCACCATGACAAACGAAAGCCAATCCACTGTTCAACTCCAAAAGAGACGTTGGGAAATTTGCAACGCCCTCGGAGAAGTAGAAACAGTGGAAGGCGATGGAGTCATCGGTGAAAAGCCAATCCTTTCTCCCGGTGAAAGCTACTCCTATACAAGCTCATGCCCCCTAGACACCCCTACAGGATCCATGAAAGGTAGCTACATCTTCAAAGACCCTGAAGGAAACATGTTGGATGTGGAGATTCCAGAATTCTACTTAAGAGACAAAAGTCTACTCAATTAGGTCTGAGCCTACGAAAAGCTGAAGACAGAAGATACTGAAGGCAAGAGAAACACAGGACTGAAACCCAATGAGTGAACAAAGACTAGATCGCGCAAGACGCTATTTCGACTGGCTCTTCAGGCACCGTTGGAAAATTCATGCCATCACCTTGATCATGGTCATTGGCGGCCTTGCTCTAGCTACCAAGCTCAAACTCAAGCCTAGCTTTTCGGCCCTTCTGCCCCAACACCTAGAAAGCGTCCAGCAGGCTCAGCTAGTATCAGAGCGATTTGGCGGAACGGGCCTGCTACTAATCGGAATCGAAAGCCCTAATTTCAAGGCTAACAAGAAGTTTGCCGATGCTCTAGCTCTTAAGCTCGAAGCCATCGAAGGAACAAAAATCAAATCTTTCGAATACAAGTTTTCAAAGATCGCCAGATTTTTCGAAAAATATGGCCTGCACTATCTCGCGACCTCTGACCTCTTCAAACTTAAAGACAATCTATCTACGACCATTCAACAGAACAAAGATGAAGCCTTCGGAGGCTTTCTCGGTTTCGACAATTTATTCGATGATGAAGAGCCAGAGCCTAAGGCCAAGCCTGATACCATCTCCAAAGATGAAGTCCTCGGAGAAGTTGACCCCCGAATTCAACGCTTTCTTTCCTATCCAGATAATTATCTCGCCTCAGACGACGGACTCCTTGTCGCCATGGGGCTCCAAGCCGCTAATTCTAGTCTTTCTTTGAACGAAGCTCAGGACCTAGTCAAAACCATCGATGAGATGGTGAAAGAACTCGACCCCAAATCTTTTCACGAAGAAATGAAGGTTAACTACGCTGGCAACGTTAAGCGAGCCATCGAAGAAGTCGACACCATCAAAAAAGACATTATGAGCACAGCCCTGATGCTCATGACCCTAATCATCGCAGTGTTGTTTCTATTTCTTTGGTCACCGCGCTGGGTTTTCCTCGTTCTGGGTAATTTGATTTTTGCAGTTATTTGCACCTTTGGCTTCACCCAATTAGCCGTGGGCTACCTCAACACCATGACCGCCTTCTTAAGCAGTCTCGTTGCGGGAACAGGAATCAACTACGGCATCATTTTGATTTCAAGATACCTTGAAGAGCGCAAGTCTGGCATTGAGGCTCGAGAAGCCTTAATTCGCAGCCTTTCATCCACATCACTCGCAACTCTTCTTGCCTCTGGAACGACAGCAGCCTCCTTCATCAGCCTTCTTGTCGCCAACAACAAAGGTTTCTCGCAGTTTGGAATCATAGGTGGCTTCGGTGTGATTCTTTGCTGGACAAGTTGTTTTACGATTCTGCCCTTATGGATTGACCTGGTTGAGAGACGCTTTCCAAAACCAGTAAAGCCCCATCCCTTAGGCCCAATATTCCACAAATTTGGGATGAAAACGGGACATTTCATCATTCGTAAAGCACCCCTTATGGCTAGCGTGCTTCTCGTTTTCACGGCATTGGGTGCTACTGGATTTAAAACACTCTGGGATAACCCACTCGAATATGATTTTTCAAAACTGCAAAACAAAACCACCAAAGGCAGCGGGGCCTCAGCGCTTCACTGGCGGATTCAAGAAGATGTTTACAAGAGCAGCCTCGTTCCTGCCGTTATACTTCTGGAGAGTGACGAGCAAGCTCGGGAACTTTGCCCTACCGTTAGAAATCTAGTCGCGAAGATCCCCGAGAAGGACAAAGTATTTGAAGCCTGCCTCAGCCTTTATGATTTGTTACCACCGAAAGCCGTATCCGAGGAAGAATCCAAACTTCGCCGCACACTTCGAGCAGACATTCTTCAGCTAATGGGAGACAGATGGTTGAAGTTTTCCGACTCTGATCTCGCAGGACTTCTGAAGCGCATTCATCGCAATGCCTCTGAGAAAACTCCTTCTTTGAAAGATATTCCCGATCAACTTAAAGCTCGATTCATCGAGAAGAGTGGAGACCTAGGTCTTATTGGTTTCATCTATCCAGACAACGCCAAACCCCTGGAAGATGGCAGAAATCTCCTCAACTACACGAAGAGCTTTAGAAAAATTTGGCTGCCGGGAACGGAAACCATCGTGTCAGCAGCAGGTGAGCACTTTATTCTTGCGGACCTACTTCGCGGCATAAGCGTCGATGGGCCAAGAGCTTCTTTCTTCGCATTTTTATGTGTTTTGGCTCTCGCTTTTGTTCTCACTGGATCTGTTAAAAGCGGACTGCTCATGGCAACCTGCATGCTCTTTGGAACCTGGTGGCTACTGTGTATGCAAGGTATGATTGAGCTGAAATACAATTTCCTCAATTTCATCGCCCTCCCACTTACCTTTGGTATCGGAATTGACTACCCGATCAATGCTTTTGTGAGATTTAGGGAACTCAATTATCAGGAATTCGGTAAAGTCCTCACGACAACCGGAACAGCTGTGATTTTATGTGCCTTAACAACAATCATTGGATATTCAACCTTACTCGGGGCCTCAAACCAGGCCCTAGTTAGTTTCGCAAAACTAGCCCTTCTTGGAGAGCTAGCGTCGATCACCTCTGCGATGGTTTTATTGCCTGTCTTGATTCGATTGGTCTACGCCCGCAAACGCTACAAATACGGGTGAGCCTTCATCAAATCTTAACGCTCTTCAGCCTTCATTTTGATTTAGTATTGTAACAAATGAAAAAAGTAATTGCCCTATTGAGCGTATCAATTTGTCTAACTACTATGACGAGCCCCACCACCGGCCTAGCTCAATCAGCAGGCCACGGCGGAGATGGACAAGGCACCCAAAATTCGCAGTTCACCCAAGCTTACCACCGAGAGTGGAAGCAGATGTATGGCCGTAGTGAGAAGGACGGTGTTTCTATCTATACGGGTAATGAAATGGTCTTCAAAAACAATGCTAGGAAGTTTAGCGGCAACCCATTTTTTGCAGAGTCGGCAAAGGACTTCCTAGCTCACCTTGAAAGTGAAAGTGACAAAAGCAGACACCGTTGCATTCCGAAACTAACTTTTGCGGGTCATGGATGGGGCGACCCCGAAGGAGGTCCAGGGCTTCCGATGGGGGGATTTGGAACTGGGTTTTACACCGACAAAGCCTCAAAGAAAGATAAAGAATATCGAACCGGATGGGGCCCGTTCGGATCAAGCGAAGCTCGTTCGTTGGTTGATCTCAAGAAACTTGTAAAGAAGAAAAAAATTCGTTTCTGCTCAAGATGTTTGATTCAGATTCACTCTTGTAACATTGCGGAGGATTTCGGGAGTGAGCTTGCGAAAGTGTCAGGCTGCCAGGTTGTTACCTCAGCCGGGCAATGCGCACCAATATCCACTTTTGACGGCTCCCTTGATCACCATTGGATCTCAGGACAAGACGGTTCAGGAATCTATTCAGGCTTTTACCGCTTCACCCCCACGAAAGACAACGTCTTGTGGGAAAAATTGGGACGCAGGTATATCGCCCAATAGTTACTTAGTAAGTTAAAAATACAGAAAGCTAAAAATCAAAACGAGTTAACTATCAGTGCTGGCGTCGTCAGCATTGCCGCCAGAAGGAGATCCAGATGGTGGCTTCTTAGCGCCACGCTGACGGAACATAATGATGCCATTGGTAAGGTCGTATGCGGAAATCCCAATCGTGACCACATCGCCCACGATGCAACGGATTTTAAATTGTTTCATTTTGCCTGAGAGTTTAGCTGTGATGACTTTGCCGTTTGCGAGCTCCACCATATAGTTTCCGCCGCCCGGAGTTGCTGTAATTACACCATCAATTTTAGCTAAATCGTCTCTTGCCATCTAGGCCCATTCCTAACCCACACGTCGGGGGAAAACAATCAAAAATAGAAGTGTAGCCCAAAAGATCCGGCCAAAGCCCCCGTAAAATCGAGTGCTGAGATCAGATATTGGAGGTGGAGATTGAAGGATATCCCACTTGAGGACTGAAAAAGGACCCCAATTGCCGGATAAATGAGGTGAATACGCTTCTTCACCTTCCAGCTACCGTCGCTATTCATCAGAAACTGCTCACCCAAATAAAGAGGATAAATCTCAGATTCACGGACAGGATTGCGATTCATGATCCAATTGGCGTATCCAGCCTGGAAATAAGGCGTCAGACTACCCTCTTGAAAATACTTTCGAGCGTGGATACCCCAAGTGGAATAAGCCATCCCAGTTCCGATACCAAAGCCACCAGACCACTCATTCCCAAATCCAAAATCAACTTCGCCGCCAAAAATGCCGTACGCCCCAGCGCCAACGAAACCAACTCCAAAAATCCGTTTTCCAGAAAACGCGTATCGCTGCAATGAATTCTGACGTTGTTCAGATCGAGCAGGATTCACACGCACAACTTTTTTGTCCGTATTGTCATCAACCTGCATGATCACATTGAGACTCTCGTCTGCAACCTGATATCTCTCATCCCCGCCCACATCATCCGACCTAAGCTCAGACGGAGGCGCATCAAGACGACGCTTGTTCTTGTCAAAAACATTGGAAACATCTTGAGGCAGAGCATGACTAGCTGAAGCCACAAAAACACAAGGAAGTAATAGGTAGCGATACAGACGTTTCACTCTTTTGATTCTAAAACTTATACCTGTGAGCTGCAACTACTTAGAAGAATTTCGCTCTTCCGTAGGCAGTTCCCATTTTTCACCCGGAGCTCGGGGGATCTTCTTAGACCCAAAGTTCACATGAACTCCGTCTTCCAGCATCAGTCTTCGAATGTCATTCACATGAATTTTATTGCCTTTGCTCAGCAATGACTGGAGATCTTTATAGGTCGTTCCGATTTCATGATCTTCCATGTAGCTGAAGCCTTTGTTGACCTTTTTCACGAGGACAAGCAATTCCTGACTCAGCTGATTGATGCCCTTAGCCCCATTCACAAAAGACTTTCCATTTTTTCCACCCAGCATGGTGTTCATGTTTTGAGATAGTGCATTTAGAGAACTCAACAGTTCTCCCAACTCCGTTTTGTTTTCATTAAAGAAAGATCTGACGTCTTCAAAGAATCCGTAGCCCTGGCTGATGAGTTGATCAATTCTTGGGGGGTCAATTCCTCGCAGAGTCATTCCATCCTCCACCTTGCTTCCACCACCTGTGACAACCTCAACATAGCGCTCACCAATCAAACCTGCGAGATTGATATAGAAATTGGAATCCGATGTAATCTGAGCGAAAGCATCAGGACTTAACTTGATCGAGACTTGAATGTTCGCCTCAGGGTCATCTACAAATTTCACACCAGACACTCGGCCAACTCGAATGCCCCCGAGACGAACAGGAGAGCCCTTATCAATGCCGCCGGCAAATCGATAACGCAAATCAATCTGATAGCTAGAGCCAAGCCCAAAAGCTCCAAGCCAATAAGCAAAGACTAAAGCTAGAACAGCAGCTGCCCCAAAGAGCGCCAAGACTTTCATTTGAGTCTTGCGCAGCAAAGCTCGTTCGCGTTGTTCGATATCCATACTACCTATAGTATGCCGCTCCTCGCGGTGAGATCCAAGTAGGTCAAGATAATGACAAGCCAACTTGCGAAAAACCCATAGGACGATTTTACTGGTGAAACTGTGCCAAAGAAGTATGCCATTTTGCTCTCTAGTCTTTTGGCCTTTGGTCTTTTGTTTTTCCTCTTTCAGCGAATTGATTTGGAGGAGTTTCAGAGGCAGATCCAAAAATTCTGGGACGCTGGCCAACTTCCTTGGCTACTAGCATGGAGTATCGTCTACGTTGCTCTTCAAGGCCTTCGCTTTTTCATCATTTTTCCTACGCGTGCGAACGTGTGGCAACATATTGGTTTAAACTTCTGCAATCACACCATGAACATCTTACTTCCTGGTAGAGCTGGGGAAGCTGTTCGCCCAACCTATCTCAAGAGATGGTGGTCTCACATCAACCTCAAAGAACTTATCGGCTGGACTGTCTTTGAAAAAATCAGTGAGTTCACCAGCATGCTCATCTTTGTCATATTTGGAGCCCTGATCTACTACGCGCCACTCTTGAAGCTCGAAGGTCACATCGCTCCGAATGCCTCGTTATGGGGAATCGTCTTCATTGGAGTCTCGATGCTGCTTTGCCTGAGGCGGCTCAAGACCAAAGACTATTTCAAAAAACCAAACTTAAGGCCCGATACAGGCACCTTAAAAAAAGGTGAAAAGTTTTTCTGGGCGGTTCTCATTTCGACATGCACTTGGATTGCCAATTCCCTGGGGATCTTGGCAGTAACGGGCGACCCCAAAGTCGCTTTTGCCTTGCTGGTCAGCATGACACTTGCTGGAGCCATTCCCATGCTTCCTGCGGGGCTCGGAGCCGCGCAATGGGCCGCCGTTGCTCTAGCAGGTATCATTAACCTGGCCGAAAGTGAGGCCCTAGCCTATTCCAGCGCCATTCACCTTGTATGGATCCTCTCAAGACTTCTGATAGGAGTCCCGATCATCTTCTTGGCATGGGGTTGGCCCGAATCCAAAGAAGCAGGAGATAAGAGAATCAATGCCGCGGCGCAGTAGATGCCTTGCTTTCTCAGCTCGGAATTTCCTTCTAGAATAAATGAGTTGAAAGCCTCCAAGTTAGGGGGCAAATATGAGCCCTAGGTCGTAGGAAAGCGAAAATATAGTGAGCACAAATAGCATTGAAAGCCATAACTGGATCCGAAAACTCGCAGACTCAAAGTTTAATTACTGGTTTGGTTACGTCGCCAATTTTATTTTGGTCGGCTGGCTCATTAGCCGCGCTTTCTATCCAGGGGCTGATTCTGGAACAGAAGCCTTCACCATCACAAAAGTCCTCGGTCTCACAGCGCTTGGAATCTTCATCTACACTTTCACGGAATACGTTTTCCACAGATGGCTTTATCATGAAGTGAATTCTCCCTTCTCTACAGGACATGGCTTGCATCACGAGATGCCCAAGGGGCTTTTGGGACTACCATGGTATTTCCCCTATCCTGTTATCATCGGTGCCTATTACGGGTTAGCTTATCTCTTCAATGCTCCAGGTTCCGTAGGGGTTCTCATGGGAGCTTGGTGGCTTGGCTTCATTGGTTATTGCGCTGTTCACCACAGCACTCACCACTTCAATTTTAAGAACAAATGGTTCAAAGGCGTAAAGGCCCACCACCGAATTCACCATGTGCGAGAAGAAACTAACTTTGGCGTTTTAACGACGTTTTGGGACAAGGTATTCGGCACCGAGTTCAAACAAGAATCCGAATAACGAAGACATTAGCGGCAAAAAATATAGTGTCGGCGCATCACTAAACGGTGCCGACATAAACAAGTTCCCTAGCATGATGTAGAAGAACCAGAAAAACAAAAGCACATAGCTCGGCACCTCGAAGACTTGCATCAGCTTCGGACCAAAAACCAAAGTATTGATGTTGGACCAGATCTCTCCCCTCATCGCAATTCCTAGCAAAGCACTCACGAAAACTTGCCCCAGAAGAATCGGCGTTCCCGGAAGCGGGCCATGATAAAGAAAATACACAGCCGCAGAAAGCAATGTGCTTAACAATGCACCTGGGACCACAAGCCAATAGGGCCGGCGCTCAAACAACCTAGGAGCAAAACTCCATAGGTAAACACAGGAAATCCATAAAGCAAAAAAGTTTTCGTGTAGAAAAAGCCCACTTAAAAAGTGTCTTAAACCAAGGAAGCCCTGGCCCTTAAGCGCCCAAGACGCCACTAGCTCTCCACGAGAACCATCTCCCAGAAGGTAAGTGAGAACCTGCAAAATGATCAAGAAGCCGATGAACGACAGAACCCCAACGGGAAACTTTTTAACGGATTCGGATGCCCTTAAAGGAAGCATTTAGAGTCAACCTCACTCAACATTGAAGACAACAACTGAAATGTTGTCTTCGCCGCCTTGGAGGTTGGCTAGGTCGACCAAATTTTGAACCGCATTTTCATTGTCAAAATTTTGAAGAATTTGGGAGATTTGCTCATTAGAAACCATTCCCGTTAAACCATCACTACAGACAAGATACTGATCGCCTGGCAGCATTTTTCTAGCATAGAGGTCGACTTTAACGTCTCTCTCATATCCGACTGACCTGGTAATAACGTTCTTCTGAACTCCAAAGCTTTCAATTTCGTGAATCATTCCCGCACGAAGAAGCTCGTAATACTGAGAGTGATCTTCTGTGATCTGAAAAAGTTCGTGCTCGCGATAGAGATAACATCGAGAATCTCCGACCTGTGCAATGTAAAGCCAGTCTTCTTCTAGGGCTACGGCCGTCAAAGTCGTTCCCATGCCTCGTAGGTCCGGCTGCTTATTGGAATGTTCCCAAATCGCTTGATTGGCAAGCTGAGCGGACTCAAGCAATCGTTTCTCAACAGATAGATCCACTCGATCATAGAATATCTTTTCAAGAGTCTTAACAGCCATGGCAGAGGCGACTTCGCCCCCCTTGTGTCCACCCATTCCATCAGCAACGGCAAAGAGCGACAACTCAGGCTTAATCATAAACGAATCCTGATTATTGCTTCGTTTACGGCCGATATCACTTTTTCCGTGGACTGTAACTTTCATTTTATTCCCAACTCATTCTCACAATTTGCACCCAGAAGCGATTCAATGCCAATTACTCCCCAATCACTTCGATTTCGGAAAGCAACAGACTTGGTGCACCAAAGTGCTCGCCCCAATGCATATCTCTACCTACAGAGACTATCTTGGAAAATAAAGTTTTTAAATCCCCCCGGACGATAATCCGAGTCAAACCATGTTGTAGATCCCCCTTGGAAACCCAGGCGCCAGAAAATGTCGCGATATATTCCCCTGAACCCGGCTGAAGCATGGCCAAAGAATCCAAAGTTTTGAGCCACAAGCCATCATCCATCTCGCGCCTGAGATCAACAACATCCTTATTTTCAGGAACGATGGAAAGAGAATGGAATCCTGGATGTGGGTGTGCAGATAGTCTCGGGCGAATGGCCTGCATATTAGACTCAAAGCCCTCACCCCACCCTGCACTATTATCAAAAGCAAAGGCCACCAAACGGCCTTCGTCAATAAATACTTTTTTGGAGGTCAGACCGCCCTCTGCATCCCAGAAGCGATAACCCGAGCGAGAACTTCTCTCTGGATCATCCACAAGGTTAAGTGCCTTCGAGAATAACGGCCTATTCAAATCATCAATTTCTAAAAACGATCGGCCCTTAAGAACGCGATCTCCACGAAGTGCCTTAGCCAAAAGCTGCAGCAATGATGTGGCGACGGGAGCATCAACAATCGCTCGGAATGTTCCGCTCTTCGGAGCGCGAGAATTATCAATCAAAGCTGCGCCCTCAGCCGCTGACTTAGAAACGCCAGACCAATCAAGATCAAAATACTGAGTCTTAAGTTCTGAACTCAGGAAACCCCTGGAGCCTTCTGTTTGCTCGAGCAAAGCCCTCGCCGTGATATTACCCCACATGCTTTTGTGCTTTAAAACACTTCGAGCCCCAGAGGCCCACATCCACTCCTCAAGCTTCTGCTCATAATAAGTCGATTTAACGTCTTTGGGATATCTCTCAGAGTTCTTCACGATGTTGCTACACATGTTCAGAACACGAGAAACTTTCTCGTCTACGGAAACATCTGTGAAGCAGCCATCATATTCCATTCCAATCGGCACCCCTTCTGGGGTTACGATGCGTTTTGCAGGACCGGATTGAGCACCGCGAAGTAAGGCTCTAGCATCTGAAAGCAACGCCCGCAGACCAGCATCAGACAAATCTGAACTAGATGCCACGACACAGTCCCCACCTTTTTGAAGACGAACTGAGGCCGCACACAGCGACTCATTTCTCAGCTCACTGAGGTTTTGGTTCTTGGCTCTGATTTCAAGCTCACCAATCCTTCTAACAAAAATATCGTATTTATCTACGCCAGAAACACCGGCGAGCATGGCTCGCAAGGTTTCAATGGACTGTTCCGCGTCCCAAATATCCTGACTCAAGCTTCCGCCCCTCGGCGCCTTGAAGAGGTAGACTTGCCGTTAGTTTTGGCTTTTTTCTTTGCAAGAGCTGCCTTAGAAGTCGCCGCCTTATTCTTAGAAGATGCTGGTTTTGAATTTTTCACATTTTCAAGCATCTCTCCAGCGAGCTTTAGAGCAGCCTTCGAAGAGGACTGTCCCAACATTCGAGCAATTTCATGGACTCGCTCTTTTTCCGTAAGAACTTTGATCTGAGTGCGAGTGCGCCCCTTTTGCGTTTCCTTCTCAATGAAAACTTGAGAATTGGCATAGGCCGCGATGCTCGCGAGGTGAGTGACAACGAGAACCTGGTTGTCCGAGGCGATTTGCTTCAAGCGCTCCGCCACTCGAAGCGCGGTCTCACCACCGATCCCAGCATCCACTTCATCAAAGAGATAAACACCAACTTCACTCTTAGAAGCCACTATATTTTTGAGAGCCAGCAATATGCGAGACAACTCCCCCCCACTAGCCACTCGGCCGAGGACGTGAAGTTTTTCACCTTTGTTGGCAGTGAACATCGCCTGAATGCGTGTCATTCCCGAATGACCTGGCTCTTCAACTAGATTTAACTCGAGCTTCAATTCGGCCTGCGGCATGCCGAGCATTCGGATGTCGGCTTCCCACAGTTTCTGCATTTCTTTTGCTGCCAAAACTCTGCGTTCGTGAAGCATTTGAGCTTTGTCAAAGAGGGCCTTTGCCATCGTATCGAACTTCTGGCGGCGCAGAGAAATATTTTCCTCAGACATATCAAGACGCTCAAGCTCAGCCCGAAGATCAACCACATGTTTGATGAGCCCCTCGGTTTCAAGAGAATATTTTCGCTTCAATCTCTTGAGCTGAGACAGACGCTCTTCTGCATCGTCTAAAGTTGCAGGATCAGCCTCTAAATTCTCAAGCATATCAGTCACACTGCGATTGAGCTCATCAGCTTGGACTCTGAGCGTCTCGGCACTGGCTGCAAGTTCCTTGAATTGCGCTCCGAAGCTATCAAGCCCCGCGCACTCTCGCTCGATCGTTGCCAAAGCCGCAACAACTCCGTCGGAACCACTATCAGCCCCATCGAGCAAAGCTTTGGATTTAGACAAAGCTAGCTGCAGACGCTCCACATTGCCAAGACGGCTTCGAATCTGCATCCATTCCGCTTCTTCTTCTTCAAGCCCTGGAGCGATTCCGACTCTCTCGAGCTCATCGATCTGAAACTTCAGGAAATCAATGCGGCTCTGCTTTTCGCCGGCGCCACGCTCTAGTTCATCAAGCTCTTCTTTCATATCGTGATACTGGAAATACAAAGCTTCGTATTCTTGTATATCACTGCGTAGACCACCATATTGGTCCACTAAATTTAAAATAAAATCTTCTCTCCCGAGGCGTAGAAACTCATGTTGTCCAGAAATCTCCACCAAATCTCCAAGAGCACTTTGCAACTGTTTGCGAGTCGCTGATTTGCCCTGGATCCATATACGATTTCGATTGATGTGCTCTGCTGAAAATTCACGGCGAACAAGGAGCAAATGTCCATCCTCACCATCAACTTCAAAACCAAGGTGGTTCAAGCGTTCTCTTTGCTCGGGAGCTAGGCTGAGATCAAAAACACCTTCGACTTCTGCCGTTTCGGTTCCTGACCTCACGAGATCACGTCTAGCTTTTGCACCTAGTAACAAAGTGATCGCATCGAGCAATAGACTTTTTCCTGCTCCCGTCTCACCAGTGAAGGCAATCATGCCCTTCGTAAATTCTAAATGTCCATCCTCAACGATGGCGAAGTTTTTGACTCTTAATTCACTTAGCATGACGATCCTTTCCAAAGCCTAGCTTTGAACGCAAAACCTCGAGATAACTTGGCGAAGAACATTCCTTGGAGTTTGGTTTTACAATTTGAATTGATTTGGGACTGCAACGAATTTCAACGGTCTCACCGTGGCCCAAAGCTTTTGCTTCTTGGCCATCAGCGGTCAACAAACTTTCTGTGTTGTCGTCTAAACGACGAATCTTTAGAACTTTTTTATGTTTCAAAACCATCGGACGAATCATCATGGTATGGCTGCAAATCGGCGTGACAAGAATGGAACGAATGAGAGGATCCAAGACAGGCCCTCCGGCAGACAGAGAATACGCCGTTGATCCCGTCGAGGAGGATACTATCATGCCATCCCCCTTTAGCTGCGGCACAAGAATGTCGTTGTCGACCTGAAGCTCTAGATCTACCATCCTCGAGATCGAAGAACGACCGACGACAAAATCATTCAAAGCCCAATGCCAATTCTTGTCTTTTCCCTCAATTCGGGCCTCAAGCCCCCACCAATCTTCGAGATCGAATTGATCGGAAAGTAACGCATCAAAAATTTGAGTGGCCCACAAATCCGCGTCTTCATCTGGCTGCGGCATTCTCAAGGGGTGCAAAAAGCCCAAACCTCGACTTCCGTGAACACCTAGAATTTTCGCCTCGTGCCTCAACGGTCCGAGCTTGCGCAAAGTCGAGAGAAAGGTCCCGTCGCCTCCGATGCAAATGACAAGATCGGCTTTGTGGGAGTTCCCATGGGCATCTAACTCATCGAGCTCAGGCTCCACGACATTCAGCCCACGTTGCTGTGCAATGGTGCTTAGGGCATTTTTGGCCCGGACAGCCAAATCATCGTCTTTTTTTGAAACGAGCAATAGGTCTTTGATCACGGCTGGCAGTTCAGCATGGCTTGGCCCGACTCTCAATTTCTTTATGGCCCCAGACCCAGTGCAACAGAGGCAGCTTAGTTTGATGAGAATAATGCGGAGCATAAATTCGTTTTCCCCCTTGGTTGGTGCTAATTTTTTCTCCACGATGTTGCTCAAGTCTATATGGACAAAAATTGTTGGATCTGAAAACGATAAAGAACTGAAAAAGCTCCTGCCCAAAGTGCAGCTGATCAATCGGCTCGAGAAAGATATTCGTAAGCTGAGCGATGCTCAGCTTCAGGCTAAAACCGGAGAATTCAAAACCAAGCTCGATAATGGCGCTTCGCTAGACGACTTGCTTGTCGAGTCCTTTGCGGTCTGCCGTGAAGCGGGCGCACGTGTTTTGGGCATGAGACATTTCGATGTTCAGCTCATCGGAGGCATGGCCCTTCACAACGGAAAAATTGCTGAGATGAAAACAGGTGAAGGTAAAACACTTGTTTCAACCTTGGCTTGTTACCTCAACGGTCTTAGCGGCAAAGGCGTTCATGTCGTCACAGTCAACGACTATCTCGCAAAGCGTGACGCCGAGTGGATGGGACGCATACACAGATACCTAGGACTTGACGTTGCTTGCTTGCTCAACGACATGGGCGATCAAGAACGAAAAGCCGTTTACGCAGCAGACATCACCTACGGAACCAACAACGAGTTTGGTTTCGATTACCTTCGTGACAACATGAAACCGCAACTCGACATGTATGTTCAACGCGATCCAAATTTCGCCATCATTGACGAAGTGGATTCGATCTTGATCGACGAAGCGAGAACGCCACTCATCATCAGTGGACCTGCCGAAGACCGCGCTGAAATGTATGTTCAATCCGACAAAGCCGTCAGACACTTACGCAAAGACATCGATTACACGATTGAAGAAAAATCAAAAGGTGTGACTCTTACCGAAGAAGGTATCTTGAGACTAGAGGGCTTACTACAAGTCGAAAACCTATACGCTCCCGAGAACCTAAGCCTTGTGCACCATTGCCAAGCCAGCCTTAGGGCTCATGCCATCTTCCGCAAGGACATCGACTACGTTTCTCGCGGAGGTGAGATTATCATCGTCGACGAATTCACTGGCCGTATGATGCCAGGTCGCCGTTGGTCTGATGGACTTCACCAAGCCGTCGAAGCTAAAGAAGGTGTGGGAATCCAAGCCGAGAACCAAACTCTCGCCACCATCACACTTCAAAACTACTTCAGAACCTACAACAAGCTCTCTGGTATGACCGGAACAGCTATGACAGAAGAAACTGAGTTCAAGAAAATTTATGGACTTGGTGTTCTTTCCATCCCCACCAACAAACCTGTCATTCGCAAAGACACCAACGACCTCGTCTACCGCAATGAAGCCGGCAAATACCGAGCGGTCATCGAAGACGTCAAAGAGAAATACCAAGAAGGTCGCCCGATTCTCGTCGGAACAGTCAGCGTCGCAAAAAGTGAGAGGGTATCCAAACTCCTTTCGCGCGTGGGCATTCCTCATAATGTTTTGAACGCGAAGAACCATGAGAACGAAGCCGAGATCATTGCGAAAGCGGGCCATACTGGATCCGTGACCATCGCAACGAACATGGCTGGACGTGGAACGGATATTGTCCTTGGGCATGGCGTGCGTGAAGCCGGCGGACTACACGTCATCGCGACAGAACGTCACGAATCTCGTCGTATCGACAATCAGCTTCGCGGTCGTGCCGGTCGCCAAGGTGACCCTGGCTCTAGTGTGTTTTACCTTTCGCTCGAAGATGATTTGATGAGAATTTTCGCGGGCGATCGCATCGTCAACATTATGGACCGTTTAGGAATGGAAGAGGATGTGCCCATTAGTGATGGCCTCATTTCCAAAACGATTGCGAACGCCGTAAAGAAAGTTGAATCGCATCATTTCGATCAGCGCGAGCATTTGCTCAAGTATGACGATGTTTTGAACAAGCAACGCGAAGTCATCTACTCCATGAGAAGACTTGTCCTAGAAGGCAAAGAAACTCGTGACTTGATTTTTGATCTCACGGAAGTTCTTTCAAACGATATCGTTAGTCAGTTCTGCCCTGCAAAAATTGACCCTGAACATTGGGACCTTGAAGGACTCAGCAACGCCGTGAGAACGACTTTTGCCATGAGCTACACAGCCGATGACGTGAATGCCTGGGAAAAGAAAAAAGGGAATATCAATGCTGAAGATATTGCCAAAGACATCGCTACACGCGCCAACGAAATCTACCGTGCCAAAGTTGAAGAATACGGTGAAGAAAGAATGTCTGACATCGAAAGATATTTCTTCATTCAGTCGATCGACCAAAACTGGAAAGAGCATTTGCTTTCTCTCGACCACCTCAAGGAAGGGATCTATCTACGCGGTTACGCTCAGAAAGATCCTCTTGTGGAATACAGAAAAGAAGGTTTTGCGATGTTCAAGCTTCTTGACCAGACCATTCGCCAAAACGCGCTTACGAGACTCTACACTTTCCGCTTCATGAGCAAGGAAGAGGAAGAAGCTCGCAATAGAGAGATGCAAAGAGCCAGGCTTGAGCAAGAGCGCAACATGGCTCTCTCAGGACCGAAAGAGCATGACGGCGACCAGTCAGAAGACGCTCGAGCCAGCCAAGCTCCGATGAATCCGGGCATGGCCGCAGCTTTGAACTTCATGAAGAATCGTCAACAAAAGTAATTTCTCTGCCTAAAAACAAAAAAAGAGCTGAGCACCGTGATGTGCTCAGCTCTTTTTTTGTTGAAGCATTTCTTCGCCTACGAATTATATGGCATCCAATAACGCTGGATTCGTCACAAGTTTGCGAACGCCATGTGCGTGATCTTCCTCGAAGACGTTCTTCTTACACCACTGATTGAGAGTATTGATGTCCAAAGTTGCACACTGCTCACGAACATTCCAGGTGACTTGGAGTGGAGAACATTTCTCTTCCGTATAACTTGGACCAGTCGTAGACCCCAAGAACTGCACAGCATCTCCAAAAGCAGGAATCTTCTTTGCCTGATGGTAGCCAGACTTAGACCTTTTCCCCGTGTAGACATAATCCGAAAATTTAGCCTGGGCCTTGTTGTCGTTCACAACCAAGAAAACCTGTGTTTCTACTCTTAATTGAGGGTTCGGGCAGGCGTCAGACAAACATGACCCAAGCCCTTTTCCAGGGGCCACATCACAAGACGTGTGAACCCAGTGGACTTCCACAGTGTCTCCTGGCTTGATATTTTCACAGCCAGTGACCTTTGGTTCAGACAACTGAGCCGCAGTTAACTTCGGGGTATCGTTACACTTAAAACCACCGTGATCTCCCTCACCACCATCCAAGCTATAGCCTGGCCCTTTGTGTTCAGCGTTCTTATGAAAGTGAATATTGCACAAGTTCATATCTTTTGCCGCTGGCGCAAAACTGAATTGAACAGGGTTCGTTCCTTTCTTAGACGAAATATCCCTTGGAGTTTGCGGACCAAACCCGATACAAGCCTTTGCAAAAGCGTGCCCTGGAAAGATCACACTTAGCCCCACAAAAAAAAGTCCTCGTAACATTAATTTATAAGTTCCCATCAATCCTCCTTAGTAAAATTCCAAGTAGTATTAATGAGCTTTCAAAAGACTCAAACAAAGTTTCAAAGAATAAATAGAGATTTCACGTCAAGCTTTAACGCCGATGCGCCATAAACTTTAATAACTGAGCAATTTGGATATGCCGGAGCTTTAGCCCCCTAAACGCAGCGCCCTTGCCAGGTGTTGCGTTTTTCCATTTCTTCATCGAAGCGTTTGAAGAAAATGCCTTTTTGATTGGTCCATTCGGGCGCAACCAAATCGCGAGAATCGGTCTCACCAGTGATACGGTGAATTTCCACTTCCGGACGCAACCTTTCAATCATGTGGATGACCGTGTCCAAGTATTCTTCCATATCCATGAGCTTAAAAGGTTCTTTATTGTAGAGAAAGGCGAGCTTCGTGCGTTTGATCACATGAAGCATTTGAAGCTTGATGCCTAGGGTTCCCATTCTGTCGGCGAGCCTCACGGTGTCTTCCATCTCCTGAAGTGACTCTCCAGGGAAACCAAGAATCACATGCGTGATCACCTTTACGTTATGCTTGTTCAAAAGTTCCATGGCATTGACGTAGTCCTGAACCGTTTCTTGCCTGTTCACCCAATCCAAACGATTTTGATAAACGCTTTGAAGGCCGAGCTCCAAAGTAAAATACGGCAAGCGCTCAGCAAGCTCCGCAAGATATCCAATGTTATCCTCGTTCACGCAATCGGGGCGTGTGGCCACACTAAGACCCACGCAATCTTCTCCGCCAATCGCCGGCTCAAAGCGCTCTCGCAAGGTTTCAACAGGAGCATAAGTATTGGTGAAAGCCTGGAAATACGCGATGTATTTCTCGGCGTTGTAGCGACGCTTAACGAAGGCCTTACCCTTTTCCATTTGCTCAGCTACAGCGGCCTTGGGATCTTGATGAGGGCTCAAGGAACCTTCCTGAGAGCAGTAAGCACAGCCACCGAAGCCCTTGGTGCCATCACGGTTGGGACAGTCGAAACCAGCGTTCACTCCGACCTTATAAACTTTCGTCCCAAAACGACGAATCAATACGTCCTTAAAATAATTCCATCTCTTGGGGGCAAATTCCTGGGATTGCCATTGTGTCTCGGTGATTGCATGCATTGCACCCCCTTCAAACACCATACAAGCCATGTTGGTCAAGCAAAGCTTGCCCTCCATAGGCTGTCCCCCTATAAGAGGAGCCATGCGCACTTTCGATCGTTTTTCCTGGATCAGGACTCGTGATGGCTCCCCCACTCTTTTTCACAACGAAGAAGGCGCCGCATTTCGCTCTCAAAAAGGTGCTTTTACCGAAAGTTTTCATGTTTTTGTGAAACCCGCCCTAGAGTTTGCCAACAAAAGCGCGTCCACCGATAAACCGACAGATAAACCGATTCGAGTTTTGGAATTTGGCCTAGGCCCAGGAACAAACTGGCTCCTGTGGACCGTGTTCTCCAGCATCGACCCAAATCTAAACGGTCGAGAGATTCAATACGTTGCGATTGAAAAAGACACCAGTAGTTTTGAGATAGGCTGCCAATTTTGGATCGACTCTTGCGACGAAGTTCCGTCTATGATTAGAAAATCGTGCTATGGCGAGGGCCAACAAGAGAACTTACTTTTCCCCACGAGCCCTGAATTAAAATCGCTCCTCGAAATCGCAAAGGAAAAAATACAAATACTTCCTTCACTCGACAATGTCGCAGATGAGACGACAACTACAGAGAATGGCAAATTTGATATCTGTTTTTTCGATCCCTTTGGATACGACGTCAATCCCGAAGCCTATCAAGCTCCTGCACTTGAACGTCTGAAATCTACACTAAAACCAAAAAGCATAGCCTTTAGTTATGCTTGTAATTCGAAATTTCAACGAAGCCTTAGAGACGCTGGCTACAACCTAGCCACGCCTTATTCAGGCGCCCACCAATTAAAACGAGAACGTATTGAATTCTGGCCGGCCTAGAGATAGACCATCCCTTATGAAATCAATTATCAAAGTTCTTACACTCGCGCTTAGCCTAGTTTCCCTATCATCCCTCGCTGCTGGACCGTTTGGCTTAGGTGCCGTCATCGGACAACCTTCCGGTCTTTCTGCTCGCTACAGCCTTGGAGGAAACAATGCCATTGATGCGAGTCTTGGATGGTCCCTGAGCAGCAATGGATACGTTGCGATTTCTGCAGACTACCTCTGGGAAAAACCAAATTTTTTCCGCATCGACAGCGCTAACTTTGATCTACATTACGGTGCAGGTGCTGGAATTGTTACGGCTGATGGTTTTACTGGAATTGGTTTTCGTGCCCCCGTTGGAGTGAGCTACTACTTCAAAAAGCCAGCTATCCAAGTTTTCTTTGAACTGGCTGCCTTTGTGGCTCTTGTGCCAGACTCCGACTTTTGGATCCACGGCGCCCTCGGTGGACGCTACTATTTTTAGTTAGCGACTGTTAATGAGCGACTGTTAATGAGCGACTAAGCAACTACGTAGTTTCGAATACTTAGATCTTTTTATTGCTTGGGCCCCTCGTCTTGACGTGGGGCCCAATTTATTTTCGGTTGATTTCATCCCTTGCCGGACCTAGGCTCGGCCCCATGAAATCAAAAACAATCTTGCTCACTCTCATCACCTTTTTTATCTCATCAAACGTCTTAGCTGGTGGATCAAAAGCACCAAGCAAAAATCCTAGTCAGTTCGTCGGAAGCTACGGCAACTTGATTGAGGGCGAAAAGCTTGTCTTGGAAAACGAGACGATTGGTTGCCCGCAAACATTTTCCATCAACTCTTACACTCATGAAAACGGACGAACTGATCTCGTTCTTACAAACCAATTCATCGGAAGGCTTGTAGCTTTTCCTGCCGTTAATTCTGGAACTTTTCGTGATGGCAGAAACTTTCAAGAAAGCTACACAACTAGCAAGTCACTAGTGTATCGCGAAGGCTTCGAATATTGGACACAAGGCGAACCAGCTCGCCCTCCATACAGCCCCGGTCGCCCGCCTGAACTCGTTACCGTTCTTGAGTTTGGCTTCAACGTCACGATGAAGGGTGACAACATCGAGCTAACAAGCAACTCTTACCGCTCAAAATGTGTATACAGAAAATAACTACACTGTCTCCTAAAGGAGACGCGAAAAAATATCCTTAGAAAAAAGGAGTCGATTTTTGTCGGCTCCTTTTTTTCGTTCTTGTATGCTGCTATTTTCACATTCAATGACGACTCAATCCGTTCCCTTCATCGACCTCAAGAGATTTGAGGATGGTTTTTTAGACACTGTAAGTGAGCGAGTAAATCTTGCCATCAAAGAAGCTCATTTTGTCGGCGGCCCAGAACGTGGAAGCTGTGAAGAAGCACTTAAGAATTTTAGCCAAGCCCCCTTTCTCACCCTTTGCGCAAACGGAACAGACGCCCTACAACTTGCTTTACGAGCTAGCGGCATCAAAGCAGGACACAAGATCATTGTTCCCAACCTCACCTTCTGGGCAAGCGCTGAAGCGATCATCAATGTTGGAGCCACTCCAGTCGTTTTAGACATCGACAAAGAGAGCTTCCATCTCAACCCTCAAAAATGTCTTGAAGCCTTTGAGAAATTTCAAGCGGATGGAATCATGCTCGTTCACCTCTTTGGATGGGCCAACCCGGGAACAGAATCGATTAGAAAGTTTTGTTCCGATCACAACAAAGTCCTCGTTGAAGATTCTGCGCAGGCCATCGGCGTAGAGTTGAATGGCAAATCTCTTATTGGGACTTCGCCCCTAGCGACTACCAGCTTCTATCCCGCAAAAGTTCTTGGTGCCTCAGGAGACGCGGGCGCTGTTTTTAGCACCAACGAAGAAATGACCAAACTTTGCTACACTCTTGCTGACCATGGCAGAAGCAACCACTACCAACACGGCCATGTAGGCTGGAACAGCCGAGTGGGAATCTATGAATGCATCTTCCTAGAAGAAAGCATCAAGCACATTCAGCCCCGCATCGAGAGCCGCAGAAGCGTCTGCCAAAGATACAAAGAAGAACTCAATAGCGAGCACTTCCAAATTCACAATGCTGAAGACGGCATCACAGAAAATGGCTACCTATCAGTGGCCACCATGAATCCCGATCATCGGGAAAGATTTGTAGCGCATTTGAAAGAGCACAACATTGGGCACGGCACGGTCTACCCAACTCCCGTAGCCCAACAACCGGGCCTTCAAGCCTTCCCACACGAAACTTGGCTCGATGGAAGCGCCGACCAAGTCACCAGCTCAGTCGTCAACTTGCCATGCTTCGCCTACATGACAGAGTCTGAGCAAAGTTATGTCATTGAAAGTGTAAAAAAGTTTTTCTAGGGTCTGCCCATGATTGAGATTCACGGACACCGCGGAGCCCGGGCAAGAATGCCCGAAAACACAATGAACGGCTTCAGGTATGCCATGCAGGTAGGAGCAGACGCTATTGAAGTTGATATTGGAATGAGCAAAGATGGTATGCTCGTGCTCAATCACGACAGAAGTATCGATGGAAAGTTGTTAAAAGACCTTACCTGGGAAGAAATTCAAACTTTTGATGTGGGCTCCAAACCAAATCCCGACTTTCCACTACAAGTTACGACTTCAAATAGCCGCATTCCTAGCCTTGAATCATTTTTACAGTTTTTCGACCCCTACCCACAGGTCGGTTTAAACCTAGAAATCAAAACATGCCCCTTTCATCCCGAAGAAACCTGGGAACCAATGAAATTTGCGAGGGCGATCCTTCCCCTCTTAAACCAATACGATATCGCCAAAAAACGAATCTTATTCCAGAGTTTTGATCCTCGAATGATTCTGGCACTAAAAGCTGAAGGTTCGGAGCACGAAATTTCATATTTGATTGATTCTTGGTCAGATGACATTGTCGACACCTGCAAAGATCTAGAAATATCGAACGTATCCCCCAAGGTCAGCCTCCTCAACGAAGAGCGCTGCAAGCTTCTTAGAGACGCTTCGCTCAACTTTTATGTGTGGACATCAAATCACGAAGCTGAATGGAACAACTTAAGCCTGTGGGGCGCCAAAGGCATCATCACCGACGACCCCGAAGCCGCCCTCGATTGGCGCGACTCCAAAAATTAGCCAGGAGAACTGAGACCTAGGGCCTTGCAGCCTTGATTTCGACAGGAACTTTCTGCTCGTAGGGATTGGTGATCCAAAACGATCCTGAATAATCTTCTTTAATTTTAGAATTCATCAACTCAAACATATAGGTTCTAAAGCCTGGATTGAGTCCATCGGGTTCTGTGACCTGAACCAAATTAGCTGGAGCCTTTCTATCCAAGTGATGAACTCTCAAATCAAATCTAGACCTGAGATCACTATCGACTTCACTATTCAAAACAGACACAAAGTATTGTCCTGGATCTAGTGTTACTTGGATTCGAGATCCATCCACCACTTTAGACCTAGCGACGCCTACGTAGTTGTCGTAGGTCGAGCTCCACTTCATAATGATGGGATTGATCTTAACTCCCCAAGTTCCAACAACAATCTCCAATTGAAGCTTGCCTTTTTCATCTACCTGCAATGGGACCAAGGTTTCATGCAGAGCCACCGACTCAAGATTGGGAATCGTATTCACAGCAAATAGTTTCGGGGAGGTGATTTCCCCATACTCCTCCGTATCAAACTTGCCCGTCACTGTGAGCGTTGCCTTTTCAGACTCTCCGGCCACAAGCTTGATTTTATTCTGACTCGTTTGATAATCATCTCCCGAAACTAGAACGCTATAGTTTAATTTCTCACTCCATAACGTGTCGTAACTAGCCAAAGTCAATTCATAGATCCCCGGCCCCACCAATCGCTCGCTTTGCCATGAGGCCTTAGTCTCACGCCCTCTCGCTTCATTGTCATAAAGAATGCCGCCAGTTACCTCACGCCCCGTTGGACTAGTCAGAGAAAACTGCATCAACCCTTTTGTATGCAAACGTAGAGACAATGACATTCTCCCAACCTGGTTTGGCACATAGAAAAACAATCGATCAATCTGCCCCGGCTTCAACTCTCGCGACCTTCCCTCAAAAGCAAACTCAGCTTCAACATGCTTATCAGAGAACGGATCATAAACCTTTTGCTTAGCCGCAGGAAGCTGAATGGGTTTATGAACTAGGTCAACAAAAGTCTGGATACGTTCACCCTTCAACCAAACTTCATACTCTGCAAGATAGCTAGTTCCCTCAACAAAGCTACTCGTCACTCGCGCACTTCGGATGAAGTCTTGATTGGCCGATGCCCAGTTCAAAGTCTCTTCATAGACTTTTTTGTTCGGCTCTCCATAGGTGAATATATAGAAAGGCCAAGATCGTTTGTCTTTCAGCTCTTGAAACTTATGATCCTTGACTCCCTGACTATAAACACGTGCGAGCTTGACCGTTAAAGGCTCACTCAACAGCTTGAGCCGACCTGAGTGATCCAAATACGCATTTCTAGGCAAAGAAAAAGAAAAAGTTTGAGAAGGCTCAATCAACCCACTTCTTGAATACCCTTTTGTAACAGTTGAAATGAATTCATTGCCATTGAGAACCAGATCAGTATCGACAGTTTTGTTTGAGACGATTGAATTCTTAAGAGCGGCATAAAACGCCGGTAGCTTCAATAGACCCTGCCCTTGCTCTATCGGTGAACGTCCTTCAATTCTAGTGGCGCTATTCTCCATGGCGACCCTAACAGTCATAGGCATGAAGGTCAGAGAGTTCTTGGCTTTGCCAGATAACGTGGACTTTCTTTTCGTCCAGAAGTCTTTAGTTTCGGAATCCACCTTTAAGGCTGATAAAACAACAGCGATCGCACCCGAGACATAGGGCGCAGACATGCTTGTACCTTGCTTCATCCCAACTCCGCCTTGCACAAGCGGCGTTGAAGAAACCATTCCTCCCGGGGCAACTATATTTGGCCTCAATTCTCCCGTGTATGTAGGCCCTGAACTACTAAAACTATAAACTTGATCCGCAGGTTCTCCCGTTCCGCGTCCTACATGATTTTTCTCGATCATCGCTCGACTCACATACGCCCCCACCGAAACAAAGGGACCAAATTTTCCCATGCCATTGATCGTATAGAGTGCTGGTCCAGAGTTACTGGCTGAGATCACGAAGACAACGCCTGTGCGATTGGCCACATCTCTCATCACAGCCTCTGCAATCCTAACGGTTTCAGCATTGGAACTTCCTAAGGATAGATTCACAACATCGGGGACGAGTCCTTGCTCGTTAAAAACAGCTTTCAGAATGGACCGAGTCACAGAAACTCCGATGGAAGACCCCTTTGAGCCAAGACCTTTAATCGCCATAAACTTTGTCTTTGGAGCGACTCCAGAAAATGCTTCCGAAACTTCGTCATGCCCACCAATGATTCCCGCAACGTGAGTTCCATGACCCCCAAAATCTGCAAACAATGAAAACGTGCTTGGATCTTTTCCGAAATCAAACACCAATGGATATCGATATTTCTTTACGTTAGATTTTAGCTCGAAGAAGCTTCGATCTTTTTGTTTCAATTTTGCCTGAGAATTGAAACTTGAAATTGGCTGAGACAACTCCTCATCGGAGAGTTCCCCGTCTTGAGAGTAATCTACAAATGCAACATCATTCTTCTTCTCGTCTTTAGTGAAGAACACCAACCACTGATCTTCCAAATCCCCATCAAGATTGAGGTCGACTCTGAGATTCTTCATGGGTTCATCCGCCATAGATTGTTCGGCAATGACGCTCTCACTGATCACTCCGAGCTTGACCTCTTCCTGATCTTTCCAGGCATCAGGAACTTTGATTTTCTCAAAACCGTCAATATTTGCAGCGACAACACCGGCTTCTACTTTGTATGATTGAACCTTCAATCGGCCTTCATCGGTCTCATCAGACACATATACAACTCGGTTCTGAAAGTATGGATGGGCGACGTCAATTCCAGTATCGATCACGGCGACTAAGGCGTTTTCCCCCAAAGAGCCTTCGATCTTCTGCTCACGAAAGGCATCGAGATCAGTTTCCTTCGTAGGAAAATTCTTAGCTAAGTAAGTAGCGTCGGAGGATAATCTGGGCAAATCGAACCCCTTCATCCCCCCCTCTGCCGATGCCTCGGAAATTTCAAAAACTTCGAGGTTCATCAACTTCATTTTCTCATCGTCAAGCAAGTGAACAGGATTGATCTCAAAAACAATGAAGGGGATCTCAGCAATGTCCCCGTCGTTTGGATCGTAAATGACTCTAGCGTCGATAGCCGCCAAGGCTTTGCGAGTCTCAACAACATCTCTGCAGATCGAAGCCACAACCATCGATGGGACATTCTCCTGAAGGCGAAGCCGCACTTCATCTTTTTGCTCTTCTGTAAGGATCTTCGCCTCTTCCGTAACAGGTGCTGGAATATACGGCCTACTCATAGGCTCATTCTTTGGGGCGCAACTCGATTGAACCGCAAGCACCAAAGTCAGAATGGAAGCTGAGAGCAAGTTAGAAGCAATTGATTTTGTTTGTTTTCTTAAGAATTGAGGCACGGGAAACTTATCGGTAGATACGGCTGATTTTTTGACCAAAAAACAAAGAAAAAGGCGCATCTATTCGGCATGAGAATGCCCAAAGATGCGCCACATTAAGTGCCTAATATTGCTAATCAGCCGCTTACTTAAAGTATTCTTGCAATCCTTCTGAGCTAGTTGCCATGCCTTTATCGCCCGACTGCCAGTTAGCAGGACAAACTTCGCCGTGCTCTTCATGGAATTGGATCGCATCAAGCAAACGAAGGTATTCGTTTACATTTCTTCCGAGTGGCAAATTGTTGATGGTCACGTGCTGAACAACACCCTCTTTGTCGATCAAGAACAAACCGCGGAAAGCGATGCCTTGGTCTTCGAACAAAGTTCCATAGCTGCGTGCAATCGTTTTGTGAAGGTCTGAAACTAGAGGGTATTTCACTCCCTGGATTCCACCCTCTTTTTTCGGAGTGTTTAGCCAAGCCAAGTGACTAAAGTGACTATCCACAGACACTCCGACGACTTCACAGTTTCTCTTTTTAAACTCTTCAAGCTTGTCAGAAAAAGCATGCAACTCGGTTGGGCAAACGAAAGTAAAATCTAATGGATAGAAAAACAAACAAAGATATTTGCCTTTAAAATCATTAAGAGAAACTTTTTTAAAATCATGACCGACAACGGCTTCGGCTTCAAAATAAGGGGCTTTTTTTCCTACAAGTGTTTCCATATTTCCTCCTGAAATGTACTTGAGGAGGTTTTAACACCTAGTTTGGGGATATGGTAGGGAGAAAATTTACCGTGAAAAGCTTCAACTGTGCGCGCTTAAGTGTTGTAAGGGCATGCTCAGCTTAGGGGCCATTCTAAGTCATATTAAATATTTAGATTCAGTCGAAGGACTATGGGGTGAATTGCTGGCGCCAGCCAGCAAGAGGGGAGTAGCACTCCCCTTGTCCTGAGTAATGAATATAAATATTTAATATGACTTAGAATGGCTACTACACGCGCCCTTACAACACTTAAGCGCGCACAGTTAAAACTACACTGGCGAGGCGAATCTAGAACGAACATTTGGCGGCAAGAAGGTCAGGATCTGAGCCTTGGCTCCCTGCGCCCACTGCTCCTTAAACAAGAGGTTTTCAACCATTCTACCCCTTCGAAGCCCCTTCAGAAGTGCCGCACTTTCCTCTCGACGCCAGTCCTCAGCCTCAAGCAGCGCACTACTTCTTTGAGTCATCGAGCAAATGCGCTCGAAAGCCCTAGATGCCTGAGCAAGCCCATAGTCGACACCGAGATTGGATATCGCAGAAGGTGAGCCAAGTGATTGACCAAGAGCGATAACCCCCGGGCGGTAGAAGCCAGATAACCCGCGGAGCATGGCATACTCAGCCTGCCTATACCCAGAAGATCGAAGAATCAT
>CAZXHL010000014.1:0-26478 GCA_964640545.1 uncultured Bacteriovorax sp.
GTGGCCTCGCCATCACTTCCGCCTGCGGGTGGAAATGTTTCGATTGTTAACGGAAGCTCCGCTGTTGGTATTTATAGTAATGGAGTTGAAAACATGGTTGATGGCTCGGGATCAGCTGGTGGAACCATCATAGTTCGTTCTTCATCTGTAGGACCTATTGAGTCTAAAGGCGGAGGTTCAGTTTTGGGAGTTTCTGGCGGAAATGTTACAATCACAGAAAGTTCTTATGCCAGCGGCACTGTAGATGTTACCGGGGGTGTAGGTGCATCAGGCGGAACAATTCTAGTCAGTGACTTCTCTACGACAGGCACTCTGACGGCAAATGGCAATACGGCAGGAAGTGGCGGAACCATCACGGTGACAGGCAATTCCATTGCGAGCACTGTGTCTGCAAATGGCAATGGTGCCGGCGGTGTTGGTGGTACTATTGAAGTTAGTGATAACAGTGATGTTGTATCGGTCAATGCTGTAGGCGGAACTGATGCTGCCGGTGGTACGATTAACTTTCTGGACTCTAGTGCATCGGGAAGTTTAAATGCCAACGCGGGTGCTGGAAATGATGCCAGAGGTGGAACGATAGCTATTACGAGATCAACGATTGGTGTTGACGTTTATGCAAGGGGCTCTAGTGGGGCAGTAGACAATGGTGATGGTGGTACTGTGACACTCGTAGATAACACCACTGTTGTCGGTGATGTGATTGCAACTCCGGGTTCTGGCATAGGAATAGGTGGCGCCGCGGGCTCAGTTACTGTCGACGGGACTTCTAGTGCGTCTAGTGTGAGTTTCTAATGGACCCGAGGGCTTCGAAAAATCTGTTGTATATTAGTTCTCTGACCTTTCGGAAAAGTGGGGCGTCACATTATGTGGAAAAACGGGCTATGTTTATTTTTTTCAATCTGTAGTCTGATTTGTTATGCTTCGAATGAAGCTCTTTTGAAAAAAGGTAATGTGTTTGACCTGAAAATTGATTCAGATACCTCTTTATATGATGCTCTAAGAGTTGGTGTTGTCCGAATTAGTGTTGATGACTCCAAATCAGGTGGTTATAGAAAAACGGTGAACGGAGTTTTTGTAAGCAATGATGGTCTCATTCTTACTTGTGCGCATGTGTTTAAAAAAACAAATCTTGATGGTTTGTCAAAGGAATCAAAACTAGAAAACTTTCAGTTAGATGAATCACAGTACACTTTGTCTGTTTCAGATTGGGGTGGCAATGCTTTGGGCAAGGCAAAACTCCTGGCTATTGAGCTTGATCATGATTTAGCGGTTTTAGAGGTTTCCAGAAAGATCCCCTATGCTGTAAAGATCGCAGAGAAGATTCCTAAAGAAAATGATCCTGTGTATTTTATGGGAGCTCAAATTGGCGACCATGAGGAAGGGCAGAAACAAATTCGTAGTCTTGAAATTCGTGGCAGTTTTGTCGAGCTTGCAGATGCCTATCTCATTGGCGCAAGGCTTGGGAAGATTTTCGACCAAGAACTGGAGCGAAAATTATTACTACGAAAGGCCCTTATTGTGGATGTGGAAAGTGGGCCGGGTTTTAGTGGAGCACCTCTTTTTAACAATCAAGGCGAGCTACTGAGCGTCGTTCAAGGAGGTCACTTAAAAACAGAGGACGAGGCAAAGGTTTATGGATTTGGATTTACTGTGTTTCCTGATCTCGCTTATGTGCAAGCTATATTAAAACCATTCTCTGAGAGGTTGGTTTTGTCAAAAACGTTAGCTGTCGATAATCGAATTAAAAAGAAGGAAACGAGGCCTCGAAGACGAAGTGTTAAAAAAATTATACCTCATCGTGCTCCTGAGATGCCACCCTACGACCATCAAAATGCACTTCGTTTGTTTTTGAAAAACTATGAAACGGCTCTATTGTATAATCCATTTTATGCCGAAGCTCATGTGCGTAAAAATCCCAACGAGATACTAATTGTTCTCAAGGAGTCCACCAATTCCTGGGCTCAAAGTGGATTAAGCACGATTGTTTCTGGAATCGCCCAAAGTACATGGGATGGTTTTGTTCATGGCGTACGTACGAGTCTCGAAAATGAGGAATTGTTGTTAAAAGGACGAGTTGTTGTTAGACGTGCTCCAGACTTTGAAATGATTTTCAACTACGAAAGTCATCCAAGCTCCAATCGGAGGAAGTTTGAGTACGAATAAATTTGAAAGCATGAAGGTAGAGGCTCCTAGATTCCTAGGTGCAGAAGACGGAGATATGTGATCATATTGAATTCAATCAGTTCTTCAGGCAAACTATAATGATGAAAAGTTTCGCCGTTATCTGTTTTTAATGCTTGGTCTTAATGTGATGGCCAGACCCACAAAGTTGGATATGCCGACCCAAAATCAGAAACGGCACATAACCTCTTTTATAAAAAAGGAGTGCAAACGTAACTTGTCCACCACAGGCCGGATGCTCCATTGGAGAGCAAAACATTTGGGTCGATTGCGGGACAAATCTGCCAGGTAAAGTGGGATCTTAGGAAAATTTCTTCTTTTTCCAATCGTCTTGTAACATAAGTTTATGGAAATTATTCGCAAAGACATGTTGCATGTCGATTTCGCCATCAAGCCGTCGGCTTGGAGCCCAATCAAAGGCACGCTGATTGTTCTTTTTTTTGGAGGCTTTGGGTACTGGGGTTATGCCGATCTAAAGATGCCCCTTTGGCCGACGATACTCATTCTCATTGCAACACTAATCATATTGATGTTTGTCGTTAATGAATGGCGAATGTTTTTTAAAGATAAGTTTCTTATTGGCTTTTATGGAACAAAACTTGTGCTTCCTTTGAATCACAGTATAAAAAATACACATCCTGATCTCGACCTTTTTCTGGTGCTTGATCCAAAAGTCATAAAAAAAATCCAAGTCAGACGAGTTTCCATGCGCTACCCCACCATAACCCCCGGGGCTCCGAGGGTAACGAATCGCTTTCGAAGTGAAACTTATCTTCGTATTGAATTAGCAGAGCCTTTGGAGGACAGCTTTTATTCAACTTTGACAAAAATCATTCGGCAAGAAGGATTTCAAGGCTCTCCCATATATCCAAGCTGTCGCAATGATCTAGATTATTTGATTAGCGAGCACGACTCAAAAATCAAGGCGATTCGCCGGCACTTAAAAGAGCGATTAGGGGCCGTATACGAGCCGTCAACAGACTCTTTACGTTTGCATCTTTATGACGACAGGCATGACCCTCTTTCAAAAGATAAGATATTGAAAACAGCACATAGGCTGTATTGTCATGGTGATATGGTTTACCACATGCTGATTGTTCAGAGAAACTACTTGTCAAAAGAAGAAGTGAGGCAGTTCCATGACCAGCTTCAAGAAGTCGATTTGTTTGGGTTCTCTTTTTTGAATTAAGTCGTGCGCCTCAAACCATAAAAAGCATGAGGTGATTTAAATAGGCCTGGATTTGTGCTACCGGCCAAAAAAAAGCCCCAAATTGCTAACGCAATTCGGGGTTTCTTTTTGCTAATTTCCTTAATAGTTTTCGAGCCTTAGGGCGAGAAGACAAAAAAAGCCGGAGGCTAAGTTAATGAGCCACCGGCGAATTGAGCATTGGTTGCGGGAAGCGGATTTGAACCACTGACCTTCGGGTTATGAGCCCGACGAGCTACCAGACTGCTCCATCCCGCATTTGAGGTGTTAGGCCGCCCAAACACGCCTGTCAACCCGCGAAATTCCATAATTCGCAATCCATACAGTTGTATGGTATGCTGGGAGCATGATTGCTCACTTTGATATGGATTGTTTTTACGCAGCTGTTGAAATGAGGGACAAACCTTACCTCAGAGGAAAGCCGATTGCTGTCGGGGGGAAGAGTCAGCGCGGTATTCTTACCACATGCAACTACGAAGCGAGGAAGTTCGGTGTGAGATCGGCGATGCCAGTTGGTATGGCCAAGAAGCTGTGCCCAGATCTTGTTTGTTTGGGAATGCGCTTTGATGTTTATCGTGAGGAATCTCGAAAGATTCAGTCTCTCATTAAGGAGTCTCATTCCCAGGTCATGATGACTTCGGTGGATGAGGGCTATCTTGAGCTGAGTTACAATCCACAGGTTGCCTTGGAGGAGGCGCGCAAGTTAAAAGCCTTGATCTTGCACAAGACCGGTCTTGTGGTGTCGATTGGTATCGCCCCAAATAAGATGCTCGCAAAGATTGCGGGCGCGCTCAAGAAACCCGATGCCTTAAATCTTGTAACAGCGGAAGAGGCGGCCACGTTTATGGCAGAAATCCCTCTTGGAAAAATTCCAGGTGTGGGGCCAAAGGCTCAAGAAATTTTGGCAAAGCACCAACTTCATATTGGTCGAGATCTACAAAGGCTCTCTGGAGATGAGGCCTTCGAGCGCTTGGGAGATTGGGGATTGGAACTGCGTGAAAAAGTTTTCGGAGGCAATCTTTCTCCACAAAAACTTTTTCCTGAAAATTACGATGCCAGACCCCAGAGAAAGTCTGTGAGTTTGGAAAGAACTCTGGAATCAAATATTATGACTTATGACGAAATTGAGGCATTGATCCCAGGGTATTACGCTCAGCTTAAGGGGCGAGTGGGGCAGTATCGGGGAAAAAGGGGAAACACCGAGTCCTCAAAAGATTTGATTGCAAAAGCCTTCGTAAAATTGAAGTTCGATGACTTTTCTCAGACCACTTGTGAGAGAAGTTTTGATGTGCCGGGCGAAGATATGGTGGATCAAGAGTTTTTTAAAGAGCTCTTCTTCGAGGCCTTAGCAAGATCAACTCGCGCTGTGAGGCTAGTTGGTATGGGGATACGCTTCCATGATGAACCCATTTCTGGAGGCTCTGGCTCTAAAATCTCAGGACTAAGGTCCGGTAGGCGGGATCCAAGGCAATTGGATCTCTTTTCTGGAGCGAGGGGCGCTCTAGATTTAGACCCAGACTTAGACGTCAGACAGATGCACGGCGCAGCTTCTGGTCCTTACTGCGTAGCTTCTGTAGTTTACTGCGTAGCTTCCTAGTGAATTTTATCAATTTTGTGGAACGAAGGATCTCTGTGCATCTCGGCACGTCTGTGCTAGGATTGCAGCCATGAAAGTTTGGGGCCTAACAGGACAACTCGGTACCGGGAAATCAACTGCAACAGAGTATCTGGGAACTCTTGGATATCCGTCAGTGAACCTTGAAGATCTTTTTCGTAGATCCATCAATAAAGACACGGATGATGGTCGAGAGGGCTTCACAAGAATTTATAAAATTTTTGGAAATGAAGTTCTGAACTCCCTGGGGCAGCTTGACCCTAGAAAGCTTGGCCAGAAGCTCATGCTGAATCCAGAAGATAGAAAACGTATTGAGGAAGCTATCGACCCTCTCGTAAACGATCTTGTTGAAAAAAAGCGAATCGAATGGAAAGAGCAGGGCGTAGAGCTGGGCTTTGTTGAGGGGGCGCGAGTCTTTGAGTCTGGCATGGACAAAAATCTTCGTGGAGTCGTTGCTATAGAGGCTGACTTCAATAAGCGAGTAAAGCGAATCGCAAAGCGTGATCACATGGGTGAGAATGAAGTGAAAATGATGTTTCAGATGCAGGACAATGCTGTCATTTCCAGGCTTTCCAAGGTCAAATGGAAAAATGACGGAAGCATTCCCGCACTTAAGAAGCAGATTGATGCTTTCGTTGATGAGCAGTTAGCTGCTGAATAAAGGCTTCAGACTTTACGTCAGTTAAAGAGCTCGCCAATTTTAAAAGCTCCATCCAAAATCCAGTAATAGATCCAGAGCCGCGGAATCCTGAGCATTGTGGGAAGGATCATGCGCTTGAAGGGCATGTTAAACATACCCGCAGTCCAGGTGGTGACCGAGTAGGGAAACGGTGTTAACGCTCCGATAGCTACAGCTATGGGGCCGAAGCGTTTCATCATCTTTTCTGCGCTTTCTAATTTCGGACCAAAGATTCGCCTAGGAAGGCTGGTGTCGTGGAGCTTGTGTCCTAAATACCAACCTGTAAATCCCGCCAATACAGATACGACACCGAGCCACGTGATGAGCCAACCAGCGTTCTCAGATAGTCCGGATCTTTGAATGATAACGAGAGCAACGTCCGGGGGAATGGGGGTGATAATAGAATCACCTAGGTAGACGAGAAGGGTGAGTCCCGGAATTCCCATGGCATCGTAAACCTGACGACCAAGTGCTTTCAGTTGTGGGTCGAGCCAAATACCGGCCGCGACCAACACTGCCGCAAGCAATAAGATACTGATGATAGCGCCCTTAATGTGGGATCTTATTTCTGGATCTTCAAATGAGGACTTCGGTTCTTGATTCATTGAGCTTAGTCGCTATCCCTGGTTGGTGCTCTGGTCGAGCTTTTGGGTGGGAGATTTTTTATTGTAAAAGGTTGGGATAATACTGCTAACAACCGTGTAGATGACTAGCCCCGAAATGATATAGGGAGAAACCTGGAAGTCTTGTTTTAAGACTGAGGCGATGACGAGGCCAAAGATCAAGGTCGGGAGAAGATTCATGGCAATCGGCCAGCGATCTTCCCAAAAGTCTTTGATGAAAAAGTGCATTGTCGAAAAAACTGAGAGTATTCGAACTGGAATGCAAATTCCTAAAAAAAGAAGTCCCATCAATAAGCCATCTTGAGTGAAAAGGTCATTCGAGAAGCCGAGCCCGGCTTTGTAGAAGTAAAACGGGATAAAAACTGTGAAGAAGCTAGCTAGAGATTGAAGGGTATTGGTTGAATTGTCGTTCTCCATGAAGTGCTTGAATCGGCCAGCTGTCATTCCGACTATGAAGGCACCCACAAGGTAGTAGGCCCCAATTTTCATGGTTATCACTCCACAGACCAGCGCAATCAATACCAGGAATGCGACTTCCGAATCCGGGGCATAAGGTGCAATTCGTTTGAGGAAAAAACGGAAAATGGTTGGTAAAAGTAGGATCATGGCAAGAATCACTGCCGTTGAAGACAATAGTTGCTCCCACGTCTGAGATTGAAGAGCTAGAAATAGTAAGAAGATAGCCACAATTTCTTTCGAGATAGCTTTGGTCCTGATCCAATATTCTTCTTGTTCTTTGAAGTTGCTAGCTTTGAGGGAATTTAGAATGAAGCCCGTTGAGGGAGTCATGAGTCCTAGCGCTAAAATCAAAGAAGGTCGAAAGCCTAAATCCAGAAAATGGCCACACAAAAACGTGGTTATAAAGATTACGCCAACCGCCTTGAGGAGGTTCTTGGAGATAGCGGACGAATTTTTCTGGAGGTCTTGAATGTCAACTTCCATACCTGCAAATAAGAAGAGAGATGTGATTCCTAATCTTGATAACATGAGTAGTAGCTGATCGTCTTGAAACCATCCGGTTCCGAGGCTGGTTATGATTCCTAGGGCTAGTGCGGTGAGGCCAACGGGGATCCTGTAACGAAGAAGCACCTTGGGGACAATTAGGACTACGGAGAAGAGCAGAAGATATCGAAACTCTTCGGTATTGAGAATGGCTAGTATCGCTTCCACTGTTTTCCCTCTGATGCTTGCAAACGAGCATTAAAGCCGTGCTCTATAGCTTTTGCAACGCCGATTCAGAGAAATGATCACGACGTCATGCCGGAGCAGCTATAACGCCATCAAGCCAGGGACGTTTTTCACTCTAATGTAGATATCCACAACGTCGTTTGGAGACTCGCATTGGATCTGGAAGCTAACAGAGGTGAATTTTCCCTTTCCCGAAAAGCGTGTGGTTAGTTCAACGTTGGGAAGAAGGTTTGAAATCATATCAATTTGCTCACTGGGGACAATGAATTTGAAATCGTAGGGGCCCGGCCACTCATGCTCTTCTTCTAGAAGCTTTTTAAAGGCTTTCTGGCGGGCTTCATCCATAGTCTACTAGGTTAAATCTATGCTGCGCGAAGCATCAAGCTAAAATATTAAATTTATTGAAATTTAATATGTAAGACTTTTGTAAGTGGGGCTGTGAGAGCTACTTTCCTGGAGAGAAACTTGCGATAATAGGGGTATGGAATTTTTGATAAAACCATTTCTTAACCCTGCTGTAAAACAACACATTAAAGACAAGGGCTTGAAGCTCGATAAGGCCAACACTTTTTTTGTAAGCCTGTTTGGAATTGTCGGATTTTTAGTAACTCCGATTGTTCTGACGTTAACGAACACGTGGTCCTGGGGACCGTGGATTGCAGCTTTTGTTCTCTACTGGGTTTCTGGGATTGGCATCACTATGGGCTATCACCGATATTTTTCCCATCGAACCTTCGATGCAAAGCGATGGGTTGAAGTCGCGATGGTTCTCGCGGGCTCTATGGCCCTTCAAAACTCCGTACTCAAATGGTCATCGGATCATCGGATCCATCATGGCTTCGTCGACACAGACAAGGACCCCTACAATGCAAAACTTGGATTTTTGTGGTCTCATATACTTTGGATTTTCTATGCTGATGATAAAGAGCAAGGTGGCGCACATTTTTCAGGAGACGACAGCGCGGAGTCTCTCATGGAACAGTTTCCAAACTGTCGAGATTTGATCAAGGATCCTCTCATCCGCTTTCAACATGCTTATGCCTTACCGCTCGGAGCTTTTTTGTGTTTTGCGACTCCTGCAGCCATCGCACTCATGACCGGTGGATCAGTTTTGGCCTATGTCCTGGTCGCCGGTTTTACGAGACTGGCTTTCGTCCATCATTGCACATATTTTATCAATTCCATTTGTCACATTTGGGGTGATCAACCACATTCCGAGAAGCACACTGCTGTCGACAATCCTTGGTTCGCATTTGTTTCTTATGGTGAAGGCTTCCACAATTACCATCACACCTATCCCAATGATTACAGAAATGGCATCAAAGCTTATCACTTTGACCCCACAAAGTGGGCGATAAGAAGCCTTTCCTACTTTGGTCAAACTTATAATCTTCGTCGAGCTAAGATTCGTCCGAAGCAATCGCGAGGCGCCGAGCCTACGGTTCCTTCGGTCGGAGATGTGGCAGAAGCCTAATTCTGCTCTAGCACTAAAACCCTACGATGGCCTGATAGAGGTAAAGTAGGGAAAAAAGTACTAAGAAACTCAAACCAAGTTTAGCCAGGCCTCTATAAAGAGTGCCTGGTTTTTTGTTTTCTGGGAAGTCTCCACTAAATACTAACTTATAATTAAGGTAGGCAAAGAAGGGAGCTGCGAGAAAGGCGATCGTTGTTGCTAGGTCTACCAGGGTTTTAAGTTGATCAACCAACAAGAAGATCACGATGAGAGCTAAAGCGCCAAAGGTGCTTAGCCACCTTAGTTTGGACTTGAATTCAAAAGGATGTTTAGCATGATCACCACTTTTCAAAAGGTGAAAGCACGCATGAAGCGAACGTGGATACGCATCAAACAATGTCAGGCTGGTAGAAAACATGGTGGCCATTGCTGCGGCGGCGACCACCGGCCGAAAGGCCGGACCTAAACCGTGCGTGCACATCTCCAAAAGCTGCTTCGCGAATCCCGCAGAAGATGCTGAAAAGTTAGCTCCTTTGCCAAACATAAGTGTCGCCCCAAGTCCTAGGAAGACGATCGCCATCACAATGGTAAGCAAATATCCAAAATTAAAATCAATCTTTCCCTCTTCAATAGTCATGGCGTGGTCGCTAGATTCCGTTTTTGATTGGATCCAAAGCGATTGCCACACACTGATCTCTATGGGGGCAGGCATCCAACCCATCAGCGCTATAAGAAAGGCAAGGTTTGCAAGGCTTAATCCATTTACTTCCGGGACGGTTGTTGGTGGCACATACGTATAGAGAGCATAGATAAATGCTGTCCCGACGCAAAGAACAAGGGTGGCCATCATGACTTTCATAAGCCTATCAAGTAGTGGATACTTTCCGATCGCAATGAGTAAGAAACAAAGAACTAGGATCCCTGCTGAAATGAGATCCGCAGATATCTTTCCCGGCAATAGATCCTGTGCGAGTAGGGCAGTCACCAGTGTCACTGCCGCAATGGCTACGATAGCACTGATGATATTGAGTATGAAAAATAGACTCAAAAACAGCTTCGACTGTTTCATGTGCGAGTAGCCCTGTAGCAAGTTCTTCCCTGTGACTGTCGCATAGCGATGGCCAATTTCAAAGAAAGGGTATTTTAAAACATTTGTGAGAATCACAACAAGTAGCAGATCCCAGCCGAAATTAGCCCCAGCTCTAGCCGATTGTACTAGGTGAGAGACGCCAATGGCAGCTCCGGCCATCATGAGTCCTGGACCAAGGCACTTCAATAGTGTCACAAAATTCATGGTTCAAATCTTCCCCTGATTTTGAGGGTGAATCAAGGCCACCGGCTGAATCCGGAAGTTTCAAGGGCTGACGTAGAATCCGCTACCCAATTATGGTTTATGCTGATAGCTTTTTGCTATGGAACTTTCCCAATGGATCACACGTTTCGCCAACGAGTTTTGGTATCTATTTAATGAAATGGCTCTTTATCTCATCATCGGATTTTTTTTCGCCGGAGTTCTACATTTTTATTTTCCCAAAAAATGGATCATTAAAAGGATGGGGCGCTCTCGATTGATGTCGAACGTCTGGGCGTCGCTCTTCGGGATTCCGCTTCCGCTTTGTTCTTGCGGTGTCGTGCCAACCGGCATTGCTCTTCGCAAAAGTGGCGCCTCCAAGGGGTCAACAGTCTCATTTCTAACGGCGACCCCTCAGACAGGTGTTGATAGCATTTTGGTCACTTATAGCTTTTTTGGTTGGACGCTTTCCATTTTTAAAGTTTTTGCAGCTTTGGTTTCTGGAGTTGTTGGTGGCGTTTTGGTGGATCTATTTGATGGAGAATCAAATAGAAAGCCTAGCGGCTTGCAGAATGAAAAAGAGTTAGAAAAACAGGTTCAGCAAGAAGGTCTTCGAGAGAAAAGCTGGAAGGCCTTTGTGGAATATGTCTTTAGGGATCAGCCGTTATCTTTGCGCAAATGGCTGCTCATTGGACTGGTTCTTGCGACGCTCATTTCGATGCTGATTCCGAAGGATTTGGCTCAGAGTCTTAATCTTAACGACAACCTTTTCTTATCGTATTTTATTTTTCTGGCCTTAGGAATTCCCATGTATATCTGTTCTACGGGGAGTGTGCCCATGGCAGCGGCTTTGCTAGCGAAGGGATTTCCTGCGGGTGGTGTTTTTGTGTTTTTGATGGCGGGTCCTGCAACGAACGCTGCAAGTATTGCGTTGTTGTATAAGACTCTAGGTAAGAAAAGTTTGTGGATCTACGTGGGAAGCATTGTCTTTTGTTCTTTGTTTTTTGGTTGGGCCTTTGATACGTTTTTCCCTGGGATATCGACAACCTTACAGGAACGGCTATCCAATCAGTCACATCATCATGATCATGGAACATCGATGATGGCCTATCTGCAATATACGGCTTCTGGCGCGATGCTGTTGTTTCTGAGTCAGGATTATTTACGCAAAGGACTTCAGTTGTTTCAAGGCAACTCAGACAATCTGCAAAGTATATCTATCGAAGTCGAGGGAATGACTTGCGGTAAATGTTTGGTGCGGGCTCAAGGAGCTTTGCAGGAGTCTGATGGAGTTGAAAGAGTAGATCTTAGCTTGAATGGGCAAGGCACTGTGCAATTTCAAAGAGCAATGCCGGCAAAAGAACTAAAAGAAAAACAAGCCTTGGCCTTAGAAAAAGTCAAAGCTGCCGGTTATAAATTGATTTTTAAAAGCTAACCCGAGAACAAAGTATAAAACTATCTGCAATTCATTTCGCGCTGACGAATCTTTTGTAGCAGACTCGGTGAGGCGCCTAAACGAGAGTCCCTGTAGAGACGATCGAATTCTTCTGAGAATTGTCCCGCAACGTTTGAATCATCAATCACAAGTAGGGTTTCATCGTTGGTATGGTTTGCCGCCGGAGACCAGTTGTGTGATCCAAAAATTGTATAGCGATCATCGACTACGGCAAACTTATGGTGGAGGAAGTCACCCT
Source organism: uncultured Bacteriovorax sp. (assembly GCA_964640545.1). Lineage (GTDB taxonomy): Bacteria > Bdellovibrionota > UBA2428 > UBA2428 > UBA2428 > JBGSZX01. The sequence continues at coordinate 11,932 of CAZXHL010000014.1, forward strand.
TTGGTAGGTTTGGGCTCCCCACAGATTGAATTGGCCGCGACCAGGGGTTGTTCCCCTGATCTACCGTGCAGTTGGCGCTAAGCAGCGAAAGGCCTAACATGTCGAGGGCTTCGCTGTACCATTGGAAAATGAATGTGTTTTCAACGAGCACGCGGATCATAGTGCGTGTCGTGTTGTGCATTTGCTGCAAAGCATCTGCAATGGCTTGATCGGAGAATACAAACAACGCCATTCTCACGTCTTCCTTCGCCTGGCGCAAAGTTTTGGCTATGAGGCCATTGGTGCTGGCATCATAGCCATAGTGTTTTGAAGTTGGTGCAAACTGAATCGTGACCGAGCTGTTACCGTAGCGAGAGCTTCTCGTAAGATTTACCTTTTGAGCTCCACGAAATGGCTTTTTCATCCCGTATCGAGCGAATCCATGGTCGCCCCACATGATGTTGAATTCGGTTTGGAATTTGCGGACGAGATTTCTGTTGTTAAAGATGATTAAGGCGTTCGCGTTGCCTCTAGATTCAGGCACGGAATAGTCTCCATGCACATCACTCATGGTGAAGTTGGCAGAAGTTACGAGAACCCTAGCTGAGTCTATAATCATGAACTTGTGGTGCATGAGTCCGCTTCCTGAGGATCCATCGAAGCTATCATCATGGACCGGGACTCCACTACGATTTAAGATAGCGATCGCATCTCGTTGCGAGACCTCGTAATTGCTCAGCTCACCATCGCCATTCATGTCGACGAAATTATAATATTCGCGATTGCGGCTTGTGGAGTGATCGCCTCCATCAACGTCGCCTCGGCTTAAGTCTGAAATGGCAAAATTGTATTGGTTTTCGAGTATGATACGAACTCTCAGACCGTCTTGTTGTCTTCTGCGAGCTATGGCTTTTGCAATGTAGGGAAGGCGTAGTTCTTGAACGGCAAGATCAATCGAGTAACGAGCGTTTTCAATCTCCCGAAGAATGCTGCGTTCAAAGTCGTCACCTTTTCTATAGATGCCGCGATAAGGGTCAGTGTAGTTGTGAGCTTCGCTGGAATTGAAGTACGGGCCTTCGAAGTCGGAACGAGCTGTTTCTATTTGAGCTTCGGCTTGGGCATTAGGAGATGTGAGTAGGGCGAGGGTAAAGACAAAACCAAAGCCTGCTAAAGCCAAATTTTTAGGTATGTTGCTTTGAATCTTCGTTTGATTTTTCGGCCAAAAGTTTACTGCGCCAAATTTCCCTACAAATTTCCCTACAATAGATAAACGTTTCAAGCGTTCCCCCGTTCTATACACTCTTCAACTCCCCCGAGTTGGGAATCTTATAAGGGGAGCTTGTGTATCGAACAAGGGATAAAATCTATAAAGACCTTTACATTGAAAATGTTATTAAAAACAGTTACTTATAATTGATAATTCGCGTGATAAATTCGGAAAGATCTCGATTGACGAGTCTAAGCCACAGATATAGGAATGGCTCCTTATTTATGGCTATTACTAGACAACTTTGGATCCTACTTTTTGTGCTCGTTGTATTGAGTGTATTGCAGGCTACGGCCGCTCTTCACGCCTTAAGTTAAGTGCAGCGGCCGCTAATAGCTTGCCTGAAAATCTTTCGGTTTTAGGCGGCTTCTTTGTCCTTCTGATTCGATGAATCTTCAGACCGTTTAAATCTTTGACTCGCTTCAATCACATTTGAATCATCTGACTCCTCATCAGACACGGACTCTCTAATCTTGTTAATGAGGTCTTGGTTGATTCTGGCAAAATAAGCCTCTTCTTGGCTGTATCCGGATTTCGATCGATCGTTGTATAGTTTCTTCACTGGTTTTCTCCTCGTACGTTCTTTTTGTGATTGGAAGTATTTTTATATAGTAGCAATTTGCTGCATTGCGTAAAGTTAAGTTTTCGTCAGAAAGCATTTATTAAGATTTGGTTGAGGAATGCCGAAGCGTACTGAGGAGAAGGTTCCAAAATGCCAATACACGGAAGAATTGTACAAATATTGATCAGCTTCAAGCGACACAAAAATCAGATCTTAGGTCTGCTTTGTGCATTCACATTTGTGGCCTGTTCAACAAGTGTACAAATTACAAGCAATCCTAGTGGAGCTGAGGTTTGGGTGAAGCCGCTTGGTTCTGGTGCTAAAAAGAATTTGGGGCAAACTCCTATGACCTTCAACCCCGCTGATTTGGACGGCGTACCTACGAGTTCTGGTCCCTTGACGATTGAAATGAAGAAAGATGGCTATAAGCCTGTGGATCTTATTGTAACTGATATTGGTTCAGGCAAGATCGAAATTCATAAAGACCTCGAAGCCGGTCCGGGTTTTGATAATCCTTCCAAGCTCAATGCCCATCTTGAAAGAATGTTTGCAGCTCAGCAGTTCATTCAAATGAAAAGATATGACGATGCTGAAAAGCTTTTAACAACTGTTCGAGAAGCTGTTCCAACGATCGCTATTGTCCACGAACTATTGGGTGGTATCTATTTTATTAAAGGTGAAAAAGTTAAGGCTTTGGATGCGTTTCAAAGAGCTTTGGCTCTCAACCCAACAAGTGTTGATGCCGTCAACATGGCGAATGAACTATCTGCACAAGTACCTTCAGCAAGTCCTGAAGTTAGCGACCCCTTGTTAAGTGAGGAAGAATCACAATGATAAAAAAATTGAAACATCCAATGAGAACCTATTTTTTTCTTTTGTTAACTATATTTCCTTTTTTGTCTGTTGCAGGACAGGATTCCATCGAATGGCAAAGATTGAATCTTGAAAGCGAAATTGAGGGACGTTTGCATAAGGCGTTGAAGCCTGTTCTTAACGAAGGGCAATATGTTCTCAGTGTAAACATTGCAGTTAATGAAGAAGCCGTATCGGCCTCGAAAGATACCAACTCAGACCTGCTAGCCAAATCAGACCTTCCATTGTCAAAGTTGGGATTTTGGACTCCGCTTCTTAAGGATATGGCTGAAGGTGGAGAAGCGAAGGTCAATATTTTTTCAAGAATTGCACAAGTCGATGTGAAAGTGATCTTGGACTCAAAGGTGGCCGAGTCTAAAAGACAAATAGTGGACGAAATTGTAAGCCGCGGCGTTCAGGGTTTTGTGAGCACACGGCCCGTTGTTGAGATAGCTGAAGGTGACCTAACAGCTCCGGCCAAAGAAGTTGCTCGGGGGTTCTCGGATTGGATTTTGGAGTTTAAGAATGGCATCAGCTTGCTATTAGCCGTGTTTTTGGGAGTGTTGCTCTTGTCTGGCTTGGGCATTGTTGTTGCGAAGGATTTTACGGCTGTATTTAGGCGTGGAATTGAAAGTGTTGATTCCTACATCAGCTTTAAAAAAGAAAATCATACGGCTGTTGATACTTCCTTCGGTGGAGGTGCGTTTGCTGACGATGAAGGAACAAAAGTCAAAACAACTGTTGGCCCTGTAGCTGGCGGTGCTGGCACTATGGTCATGGGAGGCATTCCGATGGTTGAAGCTGGGACTCAAGATGTTGATGGCTTCGAAAAATTTACGGAGCTCTATAAAAAGGCCCCTGACGTAGCTCAAAGTCTCGTAAAGAAATGGATCAATGCGAGAGGAAATGATGACGCCAAGGCTCTTGTTGTCCTCGGACAAAGAGCCTCTATAGAAGAGCTCAATATTCTCTTTGGAAATTTAAGCGTGGAAATGAAGCGTACTTGTAAGCGATTGATCTCTATTCCTTTTGGGGCCGAAGCTCTTAAGGAGGGATTGGACTATATGAGGGCTCAGGTGACTGAGGTCTATGTTAGTGCAAGGCCATCTATGCCGGAGTCGACCTTAAGCTTGATTGACTCTCTTACGGATAAAGAATTTCTTGCCATCGCGAATCAAGATTTAAATATGGCAGCTATGATTCTATCGGCGTCTTCTACGGCTAAAGTCTCCGGCTTGATGAACTCTATTCCAAACGAAGTTTTTGCAAACGTTTCGAATAAAACGGCCGAAATTTTTGAAAAAAATATTGCTTCAGAAGCTTCAAATATTGAATCCACGATTCAAGACACCCGTTCAAGACAAGTCAAGAGATCTGTTTTTCTAGAAAAATCAGTAGAGCTGATTCCATCCGCAAGTCCTGAAAAAGAATTGATTCTTTATAGAATGCTCCTTCAAGCTGGTGATGTGGATCTTGTAAAAGAAACTGCTCTTAAGACTCTACCAAGTTCAATGGTCACCTTCTTGCCATCTGAGATCATTCAAAGGGTGCTAACGAGAATGTTGCCGTCAGATAGAGCTGAGCTCATTGCGTCTCAGCCTAGTGATCGATCAGAGTTTCTTTTGTCTTGCCTGGGTTCAAGTGGGGATAAACTGAGGGATTTGGTTGATGGCGAAGTTGATGATGTAAGACTTGATAGTGCAAGATTGAGTGCGCTACAGGAAGACGCAGAATCTATGTGGTTCAACATCGTAAACACCTTGCGTACTTTCCAAAGACAAAATCCTAGTTTTGCGCGATCACTTAAACCTGTGGTGAATAGATGGCTTTCTAGCCTCACGGGCGGATCAGGAAGCTACGGTGACCTTGACAATGTCGCATAGGCTCCTAGGCACTTGTGCCATTCTTTTATGCGCGTTGATTTCTACTCAGGCTCGTGCTGTGGGCCCTGTATTGGTTCAGGTTCGGTCCGGTATGCTGCTGGGGTCGCTTAGCGCTGGAGAGACTACGGGTAGTATTAGTACTCTGCCTTATTTAGATGTTGAATGTAACATTATGACTTCTTCGCAAAATGGTTACTCGCTTAGAGCAGTGCTGGCTCCTGATCTGGAGGAGCTCGATCTCAATTATGCCTATGCCGGGGTGGGGCAACGTTACTATCTTGGAGGCCCTGGAGTGTTTATATCGAGAACAGAAGAAGGTGCATCCGTTTCAGTTCGTCCGGGTATCAATTATTTTGTTGGCTGGGATTTTGGGATGAGTCATTCGATTCTGAGCCGAGTTGGGTCACTTGCTGCCGCGAGTACGGCCTTTGACTTCGGGTTAACGGCGGGAGCTAACTGGTATGTGTCTGATGGGGTGGCGATTCAATTCGGTGCTTCTACTTCGTATGCACTCGGGTTTACGACGCTCGCCGCTTCAGGAATCGTGATCAAGTCGTTTATTGGTATTTCTTTTTAATGTGAATCACAATCCTTCTATTTTCGGCTTGATTCTCGGGGATGGCCTCGCCTTGCTGGTTTCTGTTGGGCAAAACGGGGTTTGTGTCTGCAAGGCCTAGGGCTCTCAGGTGGTCTCTCTCAACACCCGCCTGCTCAAAAATCCTTACGACCGTTCCAGCTCGAAGAGACGATAACTCCCAGTTTGATGGAATGGTTTGAGTTTGAATGGGAACATCGTCCGTGTGTCCCTCTACTAGAATGAGCATACTTTTTGCTTTAACTTTTAGAATGGTCGCGATCTCATCGATGAGATTTCTAGCTCTAGGATTAAGGGCCGTGGATGCGGAGTCAAAGAATAAGGTTCCTCTAGAAACAATTTTAACTCCATCTAGTGAGTCGAAAACATCGACCTGCCCTTCAAGTTCAATGTCTTTGATTTTCTTTTGGATGTCTTGAGCCACTTCTTTGAATTCTGTGGTGTATTGGCCACCTGCAAATTCAGACACACTTTGTTTGATCTTTTCTTTTGCTTCGTCATTGGCCGAAGCAAAAGAATACATCAACACGAAGAAGCCAAAGAGTAGGGTCATTAAGTCGGCATAGGAGATGAGCCAAGGTTCTCCGTGCTCTTCGTGTTCGTCGTGGTCGCTGCTTGGTCCCGGTGGTCCATGATGTCCGCCACCACCGGCTCCATCAAAATTGACTTTAGTCTCTTCCAAGAGGAGGTCTTTTCCGCCGTTGTCGAATAAATTGCTCATTTATTTTCTTCGCTATTCTTTCGCCATATATTCAGCAAACTTTATCCGCGTTTTTTCCAGTCAACGCGTTCGGCAGGTAGCAAGAAACTGTTGAGTTCTTCTGCCAACACAATAGGATTCACTCTTTCTGAAATGTGGCGGACGCCTTCAACAATGATGATGTTTTTTTGTTTAACTTTTTTTGCGATGTTGCCTAGGTTCTCGCCAATTGGGATGACGAAAAGGTTGGCAAAAATAATTCCGTATAGAGTCGCAACAAGAGCAACAGCCATGGAAGGACCAATATTCGCTTCAGCTCCGGGCTGTCCGAGGGAGGCTAGCAGCATGATCATTCCAAGAACGGCTCCCATGAGTCCCATTGCTGGAGGATATTTGCCCATGGCTGCAAACATTTTAGACTCATCAGAATAGAGCTCATATATGGTATTGACCCTGGCGTAGAGAATTCTGATCAGCTTCTGCTCATCGACGACTTTGTCGGTTAGAGCCGTCAAAGCTTCCTTCATAAAGGGGTCGCTAACGGCATCAATCTTTTGCTTTAGATCAGTAGAATTGGTGCGATAAGATTCGGCGATTTCCATCAGCTCTTCAATGATTTTGGTTCTGGAAGGAAGTTTGAATTTAAAAAATGTTCGAGTAAAAATTTTGATCATCTGTAAGGCACGGTTCAGGCCAAAGGCCACGCCGACACAAGCGAAAGTGCCTCCTAAGACGATGACGATTCCGTGGACGTTGAATAGCAGCCCAGGGTTAGGGTTGTCCCAAACAAACGACACCGCAACTACGGCAATAGCAGTCATGAGTCCTAGCAAATTCAGTATATTCAAGTGACTCTCCTTATAAGCATCTTTAGTCTAACGATTCTTGGCGAGGATGCCACTATGAGCGAAAAAAACTTCAAATCAAGGTCAGGAACTTAAGTCCCTTAGGCTGGACTAGTTCGCATCCCGCAGTAGCGGGGCAAGTGATCTCTCTAAATCTCCCCAAAATCGTGAACCACTGAAGTAGCCAAGGTGGCCTCCGTGACGGTAGAGAAGCATTTTTGGGCCGAGAACACTCTTAAGATCTAAGATGGAGTCTTTCGAATTGAGATAATCGTCTAGGCTATGATAAACTAACAAATTGGCGGGCCACTTCTGAGAGTCAACTTTGGTCATGTCATGTGATTGCTGCCAGGCTAACAAATGCTCTTTATCTCTCAGGCCAAGTCCCCAGGGGCTAAGTAAATAGTTTTTAAAGTTCAAATTTTCTTCATTGAACGGAGCCTGAACTAAAAAACGCAATGAGTTTCTGAAATTCCATGCCAGCAAAAATTCGACTTCGTCTTTCTCGAAGACGTTAAGTTTCTCTGCCAAGTTTAGTTGTGTGCTGTTGGCAGCATTGATTTTGCCGATCAGTGCCGGATGCAACTTGAATTGAGGGGCATAGCGTTTTTGATTGCGCTCAATCGATTGATCTAGCTGGGCAAGGGCATAGCTCAAATTCAAAGGAGGATTAAGGGCGACAAAAGTTTCCACATTGAGTCCAGAGGCTGCAATCTGATCTTGAGTCAATGAGAGGTTAAGCACCTGTAGGGCTCCCCAGGATAGGCCCAGTAAGTGAATCTTTCGATTCTGGAAGCCGATTTGCTCGAGTACTTTTTGTGTGTGGCTAAGCCACTTTTGATTGTCGTATGGAACGTTTCCAGGCATTTGTCCTTCGAGAATATAATTCTTCGCTTCTATGTGGGTTGTCGATGCAAACATGATGACTTGGAAGCCCTGCTTCCATAGGTGGTAGGCAGCACTTCTTGCGACCTTTGAACTAGCGTCTCCTCCGAAGCCCGGTAAAACAATAAAGAGAGGCGCCTCTTTGTCGCGTTGAGTCCATAGGGAAACACGTAATGTTTTCTTTTGAAATTTGGCGTCAAAAAGCTTTTTAGACTTTACAAATTCTTTGTTGGCGAGCTCTAGTCCCAGCAGGGCAGCCGTAGCAAAAAAGGGATCGAAAATCGGAACCTCATCATTTTCGATAATAGTGATCTGGTGAGATGGTGAATGATCGCCCATTTGATTGAGGCTGGTGCAACTCCCCAAAATGCTCGAAAGTGCTAGTGACCCAAAAATTGTCAAAAGCGAAGCTTTGGTTCTTCGCTTAGAAAAAAACTCTAGAAAGCATGCCCTCATAATATAGGGAATAGTTTGTCACATTCCCAGCACGTAAGCAAAGATGAGAGGTGCCACAATCGTGGCATCAGACTCAATAATGAACTTCGGAGTCTCGGTTCCAAGCTTGCCCCAAGTGATTTTTTCATTGGGAACAGCTCCGGAGTACGATCCATAGCTGGTTGTTGAATCACTAATCTGGCAGAAATAGCCCCAAAGAGGTACTTCCTCGCGTCCGAGATCTTGGTGAAGCATTGGAACCACGCAAATTGGGAAATCGCCGGCAATGCCGCCGCCAATCTGAAAAAAGCCAATGCTTTGTTTTTTGGAAGTTTCCGTGTACCACTCAGCGAGCTTCATCATGGCCTGAATCCCTTGGCGGACCGTATTCGGATTTTTCAATCTCCCGTCGATAAGGTGAGAGGCAAAAAAGTTTGCGGTAGTGGAGTCTTCCCAGCCAGGAACGAAAATGGGGAGGTTCTTTTCACAGGCTGCCAAGAGCCAGCTATCTTTTGGATCAATTTGATAGCCTTGCTTTAATACGCCAGAGCGAATGATTTGGTACAAAAATTCATGTGGGAAATAGGCTTCGCCAGCATCATCTGCTTGCTTCCAATGTTTGAAAAGGTGCTTCTCAAGAGCGCGCATAGCTTCTTCTTCTGGAATGCAAGTATCAGTCACACGGTTCATATGCTTGCCTAGGAGTTCAAGCTCATCTTGAGGAGTGAGGTCACGGTAGTTCGGAATACGAATGTAATGATCGTGGGCCATAAGGTTGAAGAGATCTTCCTCCAAGTTGGCACCGGTGCAGCTGATGGCATGAACTTTTCCTTGGCGAATCATTTCGGCTAAAGACTTCCCGAGTTCAGCGGTGCTCATCGCACCAGCCAAAGTCACAAACATAGCATCACCTTTTTCAACGTGCTCCTTGTAGCCTCGGGCAGCATCTTTCAAAGCGGCGGCATTGAAGTGGAGGTAGTTTTGGTCGATAAAGTCTGTGATCGTGAGGGTTTTTTCCATGCCCCGTTATCTAGAGAATAAAGACCTAGATTTCCAGTGCAAAAAGATCTTCTTTTGTTTCTCGACGTCGTAAAACGACTTCTTTGTCATCAAAGACCAAGACTTCCGGCGCTCGGCCCCTTGTGTTGTAGGTGTGAGACATGGAGCTCGCATAGGCACCACAATTGTGAATGGCCAATAAATCCCCGCGCTTCAGCTTTGGCAGATTTCTCCCTTTGGCAAAATAGTCAGAACTTTCACAGATGGGCCCTACAACGTCTGTTGATTCAAACTCAGTGCCTTTGTCTCCGATCAATTCGATCTCATGATAGGCCCCATAAAGGCTAGGGCGCATAAGCTCTGTGATTCCGGAGTCAACGATGGCGTAGACCTTGTGGTTGAGGCGTTTCAGATGCACAACTTCGGTAAGCAAAACGCCAGCTTCTGCAACGATAAAGCGTCCGGGCTCCATGATAACTTGGTGTTTTGTGAGGTCGAAACCTCTCAGTTCTTTGGCCACCATCTTTGCGAATTCTTCTGGGGTGATAATGGCGTCATCTTTGTAATTGATGCCCAGGCCACCGCCGATATCGAAATTCTTGAGCTCGATCCCTTGCTTCATCATAAATTTCGCAAAGGTCGCAAAGCGCTTCAGAGCTTGAGTGATAGGTTTTCTTTCTGTGAGCTGTGAGCCGATATGCATATCGAGTCCGACCCATTTTAAAAGTTTGTGATTTTGATAGCGCAAGTAGAGAAACTGAGCCTCGTCTACGGAAATCCCAAATTTGGAATCATAGGTGCCCGTTGTAATATACTCGTGGGTCATAGCATCGATGTTCGGGTTGATCCGGATGGCGATGCGGGCTTCCTTGCCAAGTTCTTCAGCAACAGCCTCAATGATCTCGAGTTCGCTAGCGGACTCAACGTTAAATTGAAGGATGTCGCTTTTAACCGCTAACTCAATTTCAGCTTTGGTCTTGCCAACGCCCGAAAAGACGATGTCTGATCCGGCGGCTCCGATTCTTAGACAGCGTTCTAGTTCTCCCCCTGAGACAACATCGAAGGATGATCCTAGAGTTTTGAGAAATTTCAACAGTCCCAAACTTGAAGAGGCTTTGACGCTATAGTGAATTTTAAGATCAATCGACTGAGCTTTGAAGCTTGAGATCAACCTTTCGTATTGATTTTGAATCTTGGAAGCGTCGTACAAGTAGCACGGACTGCCGTACTTTGAATTCAGCTCTCTCAATTTGCTATGATTTAAAGGAGAGATGCCACCTTCAGCCGTATCAAATAATGTCATAAGTTTAGATGTCCACCTGGAACTCTTCGTGAAGCGCCTTCAAGGCCGTTTCGGCTTGGTTGGAGGCTACAACGCAGCTAATTTTGATCTCAGATGTCGTCGTACAAACCACACGAATTTCGTTTTGTGCCAATGTTTTGAAAACACGCGCAGCTACCCCTGTGTGACTCCTCATTCCAGAACCTACGAGTGAGACTTTGGTCAAAGAGCTATCAATATGATCTATTGGCCAGCCCAAAGTCGGGAGTAACGATTCAACTTCAGCGATATCGTCTTTCTGAATAGAAAAGCTGAGATCGAGACTTCCATCGCTCCGCACGGCGGAGTGAACGATGATGTCGACAATAATGCCTTCTTTGCTGAGACCATCAAAAAGTTTGTAGAAGACATCTACGTTGTCTTTGATGTTTTTCAGCGTGATAAGTGCAAGATTATTGTCGGTGGTTAATGCTGTTACAACTGGACTTTCAAAGTCGTTATTTTGTGGACCCACGAGAGTTCCCTCACCTTCTTCAAACGTGTTTAAAACACGGATTGGAATTTTGTATTTGGCTGCGACTTCGACCGATCTTGGATGCAGGACTTTCGCACCCAGTGAAGCTAACTCCATCATTTCTTCGAAACGCATGAATTTGATTCGTTTGGCATTTGGACAGATTCTTGGGTCGGCTGAGTAGACTCCCGAAACGTCGGTGTAAATATCGCAGCGTTTGGCCTTTAGAGCAGCTGCTAGGGCAACGGCGGAAGTGTCTGAGCCGCCTCTACCTAAAGTTGTAATATTTCCTTGATGGTCTGCCCCCTGAAAGCCGGCCACGATAGGAATGATATTCTCATTGGTTAAGGCTAGGACGCTTGCTGGGTCGATGTCCTGAATTTTCGCTCGGCCTCGTGATTGGTCTGTGTGAAAGCCAGCTTGGTAGCCAAGTAGGGGTTTGGAGTTTAAACCTAAGGCTTTGAGGGCCGCGCACAATAGCGAAATTGAAGCTTGTTCTCCGCTCGAGACCAAAAGGTCGTACTCCAAAGTGTGAGTGTCGTTTGAAATTTGTTTGTAAAGTGAAACGAGTCGATCGGTTTCGCCCGACATAGCGGAGGCCACGACACAGCAGGGGCCTTCATTTTCCTGAGTATTTTTTATAAGTTGCGCCACATGACGAATGCGTTCAATGCTGCCAACCGAAGTTCCACCAAATTTAAGGACTACCACAAAATACGTTTAGCAGTAGTCAGAATTTGACTCAAGCGAAGTCTGAGGCATTTTAGGGGCTTAGATGAAATTAAAACTTAAAAGTTACATCCCTTTTTGTTCTTTTTTGTTTCTGGTTTCTTTCTTCTCCGAGTCGACGCATGCGCAGGTTTCTGTTGGTGCAAGTATTTGTGAGGGAGCGAGGCAGGACAACAACATTTGGTGGGGCGGCGTTGAGCACAATAGCTTCAAGGAAGTCTATCGCATGCCTTTCGGTGCCGTTCCAACCGACGCTTCTCCCGTGAGACTTAGGATCAAGTCCTGCGCCAATGATTTAAGTTCCGCTTCGGTGACCTACTGGGATTCGCGAAAATCAGAGCGAAAGACAATTGCGATGCGTCCTGAATTCACCCAGGTGGAATCGGAGCTTGGTCGGGTTCAATACTGGAGAGCTGATCTGCCAGTTTCCAGTGAGCCGAATCTCCTTTACTACTTTTTTATTCTAAATGATGGCTCGGATACGGACTATTATATTGATGACGACATTCGCAGTTTCCCTGGGGGTGTTGGACGTTTGTCTGATAACTGGAATGATAGCCTTTCTTTTCAAATTACAGTATTTGATAAAAACTTCGTGACGCCTGAGTGGACAAAGGGAGCGATTGTTTATCAAATTTTTCCAGATCGTTACCGTAATGGAGACACAGCCAATGACCCGCAAACCGGGAAGTCTTGGATCTATGGATTAGAGTCTAAGCTCAATTCTTGGAGCACCCCACTTTGTGACCCATTGTCGAATTGTCCCGGGCAAAAGTACAATCAGTTTTATGGCGGAGATCTAAAGGGGATCACGCAGAAATTGGATGATATCAAGGCCATGGGAGTTTCGGCTCTCTACTTAAATCCTATCTTTTCGTCTCCGACGAATCACAAATACGACACGACAGATTTTATGAGAATCGACCCTGCCTTTGGAACTCTTCAAGACTTTCGTGATTTGGCAGCCCAAGCCAAAACAAGGGGCATTCATATTATTCTCGATGGTGTCTTAAATCACGTCTCCGCAGATAGTCCCTATTTTGATCTTTGGGGCCGATGGAATGATAGGCGAGAACAGACTCAGATCTTAGGTCCAGGGAAGAACGATGCTTCAGGTGCTTGTGAGTCAGAACGTTCTCAGTGGCGTTCTTGGTTCTTTGTTCCAGATATTGGCAGCCCGGCTGTTGGGACGGATCGTAGCACAAAAGTTTTATGTCCCAATCCAACCTTGGCAGGGTCACAAGGGCCCTTCGATACCTACGAGGCTTGGTTTGGCTTTTACAATGTTCCTAAGATCAACACTCGCTTGAAGAGTGTGAGAGATTTTTTCTTCCAGGGCGGAGACGATTCGGTGGTTCCATATTGGATGGAACAAGGGGGAACTTCTTGGCGGCTAGACGTTGGTGGAGACATCGACCAAGGTTGGACGCAAGATCCGGCGAATACTTACTGGGAAGACTTTAGGAAAGTCGTTAAGTCTAAGAATTCTGATGCATGGATTATTGGTGAAGAGTGGGGCAATGCGAGCCGTTGGCTTTTGGGCCCCGAATGGGATTCCGTGATGAATTACAGGCTCCGTAGCGCCTTACTGAATTGGATGTTTGACCGTTGTGTGGGGCGAGGATGTGCGGGGGGAAGTTTCTTTGAAAATGATTCGAACAATAACAGCTCATCTGGACCGATTTTTGAAGTTTCGGACAGCCAATTTGTTGCGCAAGTTCAAGGAATTCAGGAGTCTTTTCCGAAAGACGTCTGGCATTCAGCGCTTAATTTGCTGGGCTCGCACGACACGAACCGTATTTTGTTTTTGCTAAAGAAGATTTCTGGTGAAGACTCAGATCTGGCTAAGAAGAAATTCTTGTTTCTCACGGGATTTTTGATGTCCTATCCTGGGGCTCCTTCCATTTACTATGGTGATGAGGTGGGAGTTGATGCTCCAGGTAAGTGGGTTGGAGGTACTTGGCAGGATGACCCTTACAACCGAGTGCCGTTTCCATGGGCCGATCAAGGCATGACTCCTGATACTTCATTGCAGAACTCCATTCGCCGTTTGGGCCAGCTTCGAGCAAGTCACCCAGTACTCAGCAAAGGGGATTTCGAGTGGAAGGAAGTTGATGAGGCTAGACGTCTCCTTGTTTTCGAGCGCAGGCTTGGAAGTGAAAAAGTGTTGGTCCTTCTGAATCGCTCCGATGTTGTGCAAGATGTTGAAATAAATAGGTTTATTTCTGACTCTTCCATCAAGCAAGCGGAAGAAATGTACCCAAGTGCCGGTCGTATCGATAGGCGAGAGGGTGACTCATTAAAGGTTAAGGGCTTAAATCCCTTTGAAGTTAGATTCCTTAAGCTCAAATAAGTCTATATATAATGACAATCTAGAAGCTCGTGCTTGCTAAATATCACAAAGTTAGCTACTAATAGATCCCGCAAGGGGTCCGCGTAAGCGGACCCCTTGATTTTTATTTGGAAGCGAAAATAAGTGACAGCAAAGTCTAGTACAGCCACGGTTTATAAGAACAGCAAAGAGCAAGATCTCATAGATAAGGTCGAGCCCGTTCTCATCAACCTCGGTTATTTGTGTCGCGATATTGAAGTCGTTTCAGGTAGAAGTGCTGTCGTTCGAATCACAATCGAACGTGACAGCAAAGAAATGGTGTCCATTGACGATTGTGCCACTGTTCACCGTACCTTAGGGCCCATGTTTGATGTTTGGGATCCTTTACCAACTGCCTACACTCTTGAAGTGAGTAGTCCTGGTGAGAAACCTCGCTTACGAAATTTGTCGCATTTTCGTGAGGCTGTGGGCGGAAATCTTCGTTTCCAAACATTGGAGGCGATCGATATGCCTGAGCCAGCCAAACCCCGTAAAAACTGGGAAGGCGAACTTCTTGATGTTCAAGATAGTGGTGAGATTCGCGTGAAAGACTCATCCGGAGTGGAACACACTCTGAAACTTGAGTCGATCAAGAACGCGACATGGATGAGAGAATGGACTGCGTCGGACTAGTGCTAGAAGTTTCAGG
>CAZXHL010000014.1:26578-40439 GCA_964640545.1 uncultured Bacteriovorax sp.
CCTGGACTAGAAGTTTCAAGGAAACTCCTGAAACTTTAGTAAGCGCGCGGTTTTTGGAAAGCTACGTAGGAGATACGAAGCTTTGAGAGAAAGGAAACGATAACATGAACGAACTAAGTAAGGTTCTAGAACAAGTCGGAAAAGACAAGGGCATTGACCGCGGTATTATTGTTAGTGCTGTGGAAGAAGCTTTGATGACCGTTGCAAAACGTAAATATGGTTTAACTCGCGACATTGAGGCTCGTTTCAATGAAGAGTCTGGCGAAGTCGATCTTTATCAGTTCATGGATGTTGTTGAATCTGTTGAAGACAAGGAAAAGCAAATTTCCCTCAGCGAAGCTCACACTTATGACCCAGAGGTCGGCGTTGGCGATAGTATCGGTATCAAGCTTGATACAACAGTACTTTCTCGAATTGCTGCGCAAACAGCAAAACAAGTCATTGTTCAAAAACTTCGCGATGCAGAACGCGAAATTATCTTTAACGAATTCCAACACCGTAAAGGTGAGGTGATTACAGGATTAATTCGCCGAGTGGATCGTGGCGCTGTCGTTATCGACCTTGGTCGAACAGAAGCTTACATGCCAACTCGTGAGCAAATTCCTGGCGAACTTTATAACCCTGGTGATCGCATTCAATGTTATTTGAACGATGTTCAAGTCACTCCAAAAGGACCTAGAATTATTCTTTCTAGAGCTTGTCCGGAATACCTAATTACTTTGTTCAACAGTGAAGTTCCCGAGGTTCGCGAAGGACTGGTTGTCATTAAGGGCGCGGCTCGTGATCCTGGCGTAAGAGCTAAGATTGCCGTTTTCTCTCGTGACCCAGACATTGATCCCGTTGGAGCTTGTGTTGGGGTTCGTGGAAGCCGTGTGCAAAACATTGTTCAAGAACTCAAAGGTGAGCGTATTGACATCGTGCCTTGGGATGAAGATATCACAAGATTTGTTTGTAATGCACTTGCACCGGCTGAGATTCAAAAAGTTATTATTGATGACGAAGATAAGTCTATTGAAACTGTTGTTGACGATGCTCACTTATCGATTGCGATTGGTAAGCGTGGACAGAACGTAAGATTAGCAAGTCAATTGACGGGGTGGAAGCTCGACATCACTTCTGAGTCAGAAATGGCTCGCAAAGCTGCTAATGCCAAACTTCAGATGATGCTTCTTCCAGACGTGACAGATACTTTAGCTGTTTCACTTTACCAAAATGGCTTCAACACTGTCAGAGATGTGGCCAACATTGAACCATCGTTTATTGCTGATGTTCCTGGTTTTGATGCCGCTAAGGCAGAGAAGCTTGTCGCTGCAGCCCAGAAATTTATTGAAAGTGGTGAATACGAAAAATTCATCGCTGATCAGAAAGCTAAAGCTGAAGAAGAGTCTCAGGCGGCTGCTTCTGGTACCAAATCCGAGTCCTCAGAGCCAGCCTCTGCGATGGATTCTATTGAAGCTAAGTTGCGTGCAGAAGTTGCAGCAATGGAGAAAAGTAAAGAGTCTTAATCTCTTTACTTTTCTTCCTACAGGAACGAACTAAGAGGTTATTGGATACATGAAAGTTTACGAACTCGCTAAAGAACTAGACGTTAAAGCATTAGATTTGATCGGTAAAATTAAGCCGTTAAAATTGGACATCAAAAACCATATGTCATCATTATCTGATGATCAGGTTGTACAGATTAAAGAGTTTTTGGTTAAAAGTGCTGAAGACGAAGCTCCAGCTAAGAAAGCTCCAGCTAAGAAAAAAGCTGCAAAGAAAACTGCGACGAAAACTGCTAAAACTACAAAAAAGGCTGCTGGTAAAACGGCCGTTAAGAAGAAAGCAGTTGTGCGTCGAAAAGCTTCAGATGATGCTGAGGCTGCAAAAGATGCAGAAGCTCCAGCAAGTGCGATTGTTCGTAGAAAAGTGATTGTAAGACGCGAGGGATCAACAGTTGATGAGCCTTCTACTGAAGAAGCATCGATCTCCGCCGATTCGAAAGGTGCAGACAATACGTCTGAGACTCTGGTTGAGGCTGCTGCAGTCGACACTTCTGTTGAAGTAACTCAAGCCACTCCTATTGTTGACCCATCTAAACGAGCGCCAACAGAGGACGAATTAGATCCTTTATTGGCTAAAGATGACGACATGACTTCTGAGTTGGCGTCTGAGTTTACTGAGGAAATGTTTAGTACTCGAAAAGCGGATGACGATGATGATTTCGCTGGAGAGGAAGAAGCTGAGGCGGTAGCTGCGGAAGAAGCTCCCGTTGAGGCTCCAGCTCCCAGTGCGGGATCTCGATATAGTGTCATCCGTGTGGTGAGCCCAACGACGGCGACCAGAGATAGACCCCTTATCGTAAGCGATGTCCAAGTGAATAGAGCCGAGATTGCCAAGAACTTAGCTCGAACAGCAAAGAAACCAATTGAAGTCAAAGGGCCTTCTCAAGAAGCACTTTTGAAGGAGATTGAAAAAGACGATGGCATCAAGAAGAAGAAAAGTGCTTTAGCGACTAGAAGTCGAGCAGGCGCCACAACTGGTGGAGCATTCAAATCTACTGACTTCTTGAGGCGTGAGCGTATTTACAATCCTCGTAAGAAAAAACTTCTTATTGGTAAATCCAATATGAACAAAACGAACATCACGACGCCTTCTGCAAGAAAACGCGTTGTTGAATTCAACAAGGAAATATCTGTTGATAATATCTCCAGCCAGATGGCTGTAAAATCAAAAGAGATTGCAAGAAAGCTTGTGAAGCTCGGCCTTGAAATTCCAGAGGAAGCGGAGGGCGTTCATGATTGGTTCCTCGACCTAGAGAGCGCTCAGATTTTGGCTTCAGAATATGATTTTGAAGTCAAAGACGTCACTCAAAAAGAGTCCATCATGCTTTCAGCACGTGATGAAGTAGATGGTGCTACGGATCCTAGATCTCCTGTTATCACGATCATGGGGCACGTTGACCACGGAAAAACTTCCTTGTTGGATTTGATTCGCCGAGCACGAGTAGCCTCTGGTGAAGCAGGTGGAATCACTCAACACATTGGTGCGTATACGGTCAATGTCGATGAGGCGATAAACAACCTAACTTTCGCCGCTGTAGGAGATGATCCTGAGGCGAAGAAAGCTGCGAAAAAGGCGAAGAAAGAAGCTGCGAAAAAACCTGTTAAAGGAAAAGCTAGTGATCCTAATGATCCGTCGCAGCGCCTCTGTTTCCTGGATACTCCTGGTCACGCGGCTTTCTCTGCTATCCGCTCACGCGGAGCTCAGTGCACGGATATCGTTATTTTAGTTGTTGCGGCTTCTGAAGGTGTGATGCCTCAGACTCGCGAAGCGATTGATCATTCAAAAGCTGCCGGTGTTCCTATGATTGTAGCGATGAACAAAATGGATTTGCCTGATGCGAATCCTGACAAGCTTCGTCAACAATTGTCTGAGGTCGGCGTGATCGATGAAGCGTGGGGAGGAGATACCATCTTCGTTCCTGTCTCAGCGAAAACAGGTGAAGGTGTTGATAAGCTCCTTGAGATGATTCAGTTACAGGCTGAACTTCTTGAATTGAAAGCTCGTAACACCGGGCCTGGTGACGGAATTGTCATCGAAGCTAAGCTTGATAAAAATCGTGGACCGCTTGCGACGGTTCTTGTTCAGAATGGTCGCATGAAAGTTGGTGATTATATTGCCGCTGGAGAATACTACGGAAAAGTTCGGGCTTTGATCGACGATAAAGGCAAAAACACCAAAGAAGCTGGCCCTTCAACTCCTGTAGAGATTATGGGATTGAGTGGGGTTCCAGCTGCTGGTGATGAGATGAACGTCGTTAAAGACGAGCGTTCAGCACGTGAAATCACGGAACTTCGAATTGATGACCGTAAGAAGACTCACTCTGGCCCTCAAATGAATTCTGTTGAAGATATCTTTGCTTTGATGGCGATGGGGGATTTGAAAGAATTGCCAATCGTTTTGAAGGCGGATGCTCGTGGATCTGCTGAAGCGATTCAAGGATCTCTTGCTCAACTTCCTCAGAACAAGGTAAAACTTAAGATATTAAGTGCTGGTGTTGGTGGAATCTCCGAAAGTGATGTTCTTCTGGCGAGTGCTTCAAAGGCGATTGTGATGGGTTTCAACGTCCGTCCCGATGGACCTGCTCTTGCGGCGTCAGAGAAAACAAAAATTCCTATCAAAACTTACACGATCATTTATCAATTGATTGATGAAGTTGCGAACGCGATGAAAGGTCTGCTTGAGCCTACAATCAAAGACGTTGTTCAGGGAACAGCTGAAGTACGACAGGTCTTCAGTGTTTCTAAAACAGGTGCTGTTGCAGGTTGCATGGTGACAAGCGGGAAGATTAAACGCTCTGACTTTGCACGAGTTGTCCGCGATGGACGAGTGGTGTTTTCTGGCACTTTCTCTGGTCTTCGTAGGTTCAAGGATGATGCGAAGGAAGTCGCGACTGGCTTTGAATGTGGTATGTCCATCGAGAATTACAACGACATCAAAGAAGGCGATATCATTGAGAGTTACATTCAAGAAAAACTTTATCCAAATCTTGATGGAGAGTTTTCTAATAAAGCTTCTTCAAATGAAACGTCAGCAAACTCTTAAGTTCTGTGGATACCGGAAGTTAAATTGTGTCGTTAGGAATGCTTTGGAAGCCAAAGGGTCTTGGGTCTCAAGACGCTTTGGCTAAACTCAAAAAAGAATTGGATCTTCCTGGCCGTTCGAGAGAAGGCATTGGGCATTGCGGGATCTTGGATCCCTTTGCCGAAGGCTGGCTTCTGGTTGGAACAGAAGAGGCGACAAAGCTTCTCAATCCATTAACATCACTCGATAAAGTGTATGAGGCGACTATTTATTTGGGCGCAACAACAGACACTCTAGACAATACTGTTGATCAAATTCTCCCTGAGGGCACCGTAAAAGACGGGATGCTTAGATGGATGAATCGACCTCAAGAAGTTTTAGAGGCTGAACTTGAGGAGTTTCTAAGTCACTATCAGAATTTAGAAATTACTCAGATTCCTCCCAAATACAGCGCAGTAAAGGTGGATGGTAAAAGAGCTTATAATTTAGCCCGATTCGAGGGAATCACGCCGGAATTGAAGCCCAAGCAGGTCAAAATATATCAATCTCAGCATTTGGGCTTGAGACGAGTGAGTGACGAGGCTTTGGAGTGGGATGTCAGAGTGCACGTAAGCACAGGCACCTATATTCGGGTTTTAGCCAAAGATTGGGGCACAGAGCTATGCCATTTCCCAGGACATTTGACTCGTCTCAAAAGAACCCAGGTTGGGCCATTTGCCTCGTCCGCTGGACGACCAGAAGAGGGCTTCCATCCACTGAGCATTGAAGATACAAAAAGTGTCTTTGATATTCATTATTTAACCGAATCAGAGGCTCGTAGACTCAGAAATAATGGTCAATGGCAGCCGAGACCTCATCCCAAACCGATCCTACTTGTGGGACCGGAGGACATGGGTGTTGTGGCTTGGACACAGGCTGAAAGTGGTAAGATTGGGCGCGTTTTTAAAAAGAATCCACTTTCTTAGAAAATCGTTGAAATCAAAGAGCAAAAACGCTATTTCAAGCCCTTAATTAAACAGGAGAAATGAAGAAAAAATGTCTATTTCAGTAGAACAAAAAAAAGACGTCATCGAAAAATTTCGTCAAGCGGACAGCGACACTGGATCTCCAGAAGTTCAAGTTGCGATCCTTTCCACTCGTATTAAAAACCTTACAGAGCACCTCAAAATCCATAAGAAAGACTTCCACACTCGTCGTGGTCTTTTGCAAATGGTTGGTCGCCGCAAGAGTTTGTTGACTTACCTTAAAGGTAAATCTGTAGAGCGTTACAACAAGGTTGTTTCTGATCTCGGATTGCGCCGCTAAGCCTCGATAAGTATCAAGTCGTTTTTCAGTCTTTGTGCTGAATGTATTTAGGACAGTGAATCCTTAAATGGATTTGTGTGACTCAAAGACATTCGTACAAGCAATCTGAAGAAAACTTCTTAAGAGTTAGCTGCATAAATCAGAGTCATTCGTTTAGCTCAAAATAAATATGTCGCTTTGGAGGCCCGGACGCAATCGTTCGAGGCCTCTTTTAGTTTTTTATATAGTTTTCACAATAAAGAGGGTTGATGGCAATAGGGCCATTGGCGATGAAGGAGAAAAAAATGGGAATTTTAAACAATCCAATCACAGTTGAAACAGAAATCGGTGGGCGCAAGCTTTCCATCGAAACCGGACGTTTGGCGAAACAAGCGCACGGATCTGTGTTTATTAAATACGGCGAGACATCAGCTCTAGTCACTGCAGTTAGTGATTACAAGGCAGCTGTTGGTCTTGACTTCTTTCCATTAACTTTGGAATTCCAAGAAAAATTTTATGCCTCAGGAAGAATCCCTGGTGGCTTCTTCAAAAAAGAAGGACGTCCAACTGATTGGGCGACTTTGATGGCTCGTATGACGGACCGTCCACTTCGACCTTTGTTTCCAAAAGGCTACAAGTTTCCAACTCAAGTTTGCACAACTTTGCTTGGATACGATGGGATTAACGAGTGTGAGGCGATCACTGGTCTTGGAGCTTCTGCGGCCCTTTACATCTCTGATATTCCATTCACGACTCCTATCGCGACAGTTCGCGTAGGTCGCATCAATGGCAAATTAGAAATCAATCCTCCGATTGCAGATCTTGAAAAAGCTGACATCGACGTTTTGGTTTCTGGTAGTCGCGACTCGATCATGATGGTTGAGGGTGGCGCGAAAGACGCTTCTGAGGAAGATTTCCTTGAAGCCCTTTACTGGGGCCATGGTGAGCTTCAAAAACTTATCGATATGCAAGAAGAACTTCGCAAACTTTGCGGAGTTGAAAAACGCACTTGGGAAAAACCTGCAATGCCTGACGAAGAATTGATCCTTAAAGTTAAAGGCATTTCTGAGTCTGCACTTCGTGAAGCTTTCTCTAATAGAGTCAAGAGTGAGCGTTATGCTGCCATTGAAGCAGCTAAAAAGTCCTTGAAAGAAACTCTCACAAAAGAATGGTCTTCGCAGTCGTCTTCTTTGTCTGAAGACGAGCTAGCTCAGAAACTTTCTTTGGCTTCGGACGCTTTTGGTAGCCTTAAAACAGCTGTCGCTCGCGGAATCACACTGGAATCTGGCAAACGCATCGACGGACGTGACTACAACCAAATTCGTCCTATCGAAGTTGAGTCAGGTTTTCTAGAGCGAGCACATGGTTCAGCTCTCTTTACACGTGGTGAGACTCAAGCTCTTGCGATCACAACTCTTGGCACCAACGAAGATCAGCAAATGATCGACGGAGTTAAGGGAAAGATCGATAAGCGTTTCCTTCTTCACTACAATTTCCCTCCATACTCTGTTGGTGAAACAGGTCGTTTCGGCGGAAACTCTCGTCGTGAGATTGGTCACGCAACTTTGGCTCATAGAGCTCTAGAGTCCGTGATGCCTTCTGCAGATGACTTCCCGTATGTCATTCGTCTTGTCAGTGAAGTTCTTGAATCTAATGGTTCTTCTTCAATGGCGACAGTTTGTGGTGGATCGATGTCCATGATGGATGCCGGTGTGCCAATCAAAGCACCTGTTGCTGGTATCGCCATGGGAATGATGCAAGAAGGAGAGAACATCGTCGTTCTTTCTGACATCTTGGGCGACGAAGATCACATGGGTGACATGGACTTTAAAGTTTGTGGCACTGAAAAAGGTCTCACTGCTGTTCAGATGGACATCAAAATCAAGGGTGTAAGCCGTGAAGTCATGCAGAAAGCCTTGTCTCAAGCTAAAGAAGGTCGTTTGCACATCCTCAATGAAATGAAGAAGGCGATCAGCACTCCGAAAGAGGAGATTTCTGTTTGGGCTCCTCGCTTCATCTCCATTACTGTTCCTCAAGACAAAATCAAAGACGTTATCGGTTCTGGTGGTAAAAACATCAAAGGAATCGTTGCAGCAACTGGCGTAAAAATCGACATCGAAGACAGCGGAAAAGTTAACATCGCATCGTCTGATCCAGCGGCAGCTGAGAAAGCTCTTCAAATGGTCAAAGACCTCACGGAAGAAGCTGAAGTTGGCAAAATCTACCACGGTAAAGTGGTTCGCATCATGGACTTCGGCGCTTTTGTTGAAATCAAACCAGGTACTGATGGACTTTGCCATATTTCAGAGCTTGCTCACGATCGCGTGAATAAGGTTACTGATGTTGTGAACGAAGGTGACACCATTCCTGTGAAGGTTCTTGAGGTTGATCGTTCAGGCAAAATTCGCTTGAGCCGCAAAGCCGCTCTTCCAAAAGAAGGTGGAGCACAACCGACTACTTAATGTCAGCGCTTTGCGCTGAATTGTTGATTCCAGCGCGTGAATTGATGTTAATAAATTGGAACAAATAGGCTGAGATGAAGACAAGAAAAGATCGTATTCGAAAAGTTTTTAAGCTCAGTCCTAAAATTACACTTTGTGTAGAAGAAGTCCCATCGGCGTATTCAACGTCGGTGGGGCTTTTTTGTGATGTGGGTAGCCGGCATGAAACAGCACAGTATTTGGGTGCGGCTCATGTGTGCGAGCATATGTTCTTCAAGAGAACATCGGGCAAGACGGCTTTTGATATTTCCAAGATTTCTGAACGTCTAGGTGGCGAGTTGAATGCTTATACCGATAGGGAACTCACGGCTTTCTATGGTGATTCCCCTACAGAACAGTTTTCAGAAATGTTGGGACTGATTTTTGAAATGCTTTTAGATGCTCAGTTCAGTGAAGACGAATTCAAGGGCGAGCTAGATGTCGTGATTCAAGAGCTGCTTGGATTTGAAGATAGTCCTGATGATATCTTTAATGAGCTCACGGTTGAGGTGCCTTGGAAAAAGCATCCTCTATCATTGAGGGTGGGTGGCACTGCAAAAGAGGTCAAGCCTCTGACGTATTCTAAGATTCGTAGTTTTATTGAGAAGTTTTATTTGCAATCCAATTGGGTGATTAGTGTGTGTAGTCCCTTGAAAACGGCTGAAGTGAAAAGACAAGTTCTTGGGGAATTGAAAAGGGCTTCTCGTTACGAAAATGCTTGGGCTCTTTCGAAAGTTCGCAAAACACCGAGGCCTGGTGGATCGGCGCAGCTGCCTAAAAAGCTTGCAAGTAGATCAGCCATTCATAAATACGATACCGAGCAAGCGCAGGTTTGTTTGACCTATCCAGGAATGGCGATTACCCATCCAAAGGAGATTCTTCACACGGGCGTTGCGTCGATGCTGGGGCAGGGTTCTAGTTCTTGGCTCTATCGTGAGATGCGTGAGGAACGTGGTCTTGTTTATCATGTAGCAGCCAGTGATTTAAGTTTTTCAGACTGTGGAGCCTTCCAAATGAATTGGAGCTGCAGTCCAGGGAATATGATGGACGCCTTTGAAGTTGCGGCCGGGATTGTAAACCGGCTTCGAAATGGCCTTGATCCGGATGAAGTTAAGTTTGTCAGAGAGAGTATTCAGGGAGCCACAAAAATGGCCTTTGATGGTGTTCACTCTCGCATGGAAGCCATGGGGCGTCAGCAATTGTTGATGAACCGAATATATGGATTGAATGAAACTCTAGTCGAGTTAGAAAAAATACAACACAAGCCAATGGAAAAAATGGCTCGGACTTTGATCGCAGAACCTAGTTTCTTGCTTTTTGGTCCCGTAAACAAAACTGATCTGACAAAAGCTCAAAAGCTATGGAGGAAAACACTATGTCTTCAATAACTGCTCCCATCACTGTTAAATGGAAAAAATTACGTCCCGATGCTCAGATTCCTAAGATTCAAACGGCTGGAGCTGCGTGTTTTGATATGAGTGCAGCCATGGATGAGCCCATCGTTATTAAACCACACGAGGTGACTCTGATCCCAACGGGGCTAGCGGCGGAAATTCCTCTCGGCTACGAAATGCAGATTCGAGCTCGTAGTGGCCTAGCTGCTAAGCATGGATTCACTTTGATCAATGGTATTGGAACTATTGATGCGGACTATCGCGGAGAAATCAAA
Organism: uncultured Bacteriovorax sp.; assembly: GCA_964640545.1. Taxonomy (GTDB): domain Bacteria; phylum Bdellovibrionota; class UBA2428; order UBA2428; family UBA2428; genus JBGSZX01. The sequence goes on from CAZXHL010000014.1 coordinate 36,578, forward strand.
GCGATTGTTACCATCCACACGAAAGAACCTCTCACGATCAATCCTGGTGATCGCATTTGTCAGGCTTTAATTTCGCCAGTGCTGCATGTCGCTCATGAAGAAGTCACTGAGCTTAGCGATACAGAGCGCGGTGTCGGTGGAATGGGATCGACGGGGGTGGGGCGTGTCTGAAGTTAAAAAGATTGTTGTTATTGGTGCGGGACAAATGGGAGCAGGCATTGCTCAGGTTGCCGCACAAAGTGAATTTCAGGTGCTTCTTGTTGATGCCTCTAAGGAGGCTCTTGCTAAAGCTGAAAGCGGAGTATCAAAAAGTCTCGATAAGCTTTTTGAAAAAAAGAAGATTTCTGAAAAGCCTGAAGCTGTGCTTTCTAGAATTGATTATGCTTCTGAATTGAAGGCGTCTCAGGACTTTGCTCCTGACCTCGTTATTGAAGCTGTTTCTGAAAACGAAGCCTTGAAGAAGAAGATCTTTACAGAGCTCGATGCTCTCCTTCCTGAGAATGTTATCTTTGCCTCGAACACTTCGAGCATTAGCATAACTAGGCTAGCAGCTTGCACAAAGCGAGCTGACAAGTTCATGGGGATGCACTTTATGAATCCTGTTCCATTGATGACTTTGGTTGAGCTCATAGAAGGACTTGGGACTTCAAAGGAAGTTTCAAAGACTGTTCGAGCAACAGCTGAAAAGATGGGCAAGACTTGCGTCGTTTCTAAAGACCGCGCGGGATTTATTATCAACCGCGTGTTGATGCCCATGATCAATGAAGCCTTTTGGGCGCTTGGTGAGGAGCTCGGAACAGCAGAGGACATTGACGCTGGGATGAAGCTAGGAACCAATCAGCCGATGGGGCCCTTGACTCTTGCTGATTTTATCGGGCTAGATACGACCGTTTCGATCCTTGAAGTTTTGCAAGAATCATACGGCGAAAAGTTTCGTCCCGCGCCGCTACTTCGTCAATATGTCGAAGCGGGTTGGCTTGGTCGCAAGTCTGGTCGCGGCGTTTATCAATACTAGTTCGCTGGTTTCCAAACATTGAGTTGATTTGAGGTAGGCGTGGAACAAGGTTTGTTGGAGCAAAGACTAAATTTTCTTTTTGAGATCGATAAACTGAAGTCAGTTCTGAGGCAGACGAAGTTGTATGACGATTCTCGCTTTGAGAATTCGGCTGAGCATTCTTGGCATTTGGCCCTGGCGGTAATGACTTTCCATGACAAGTCGAATGTTCCCGTTGACCTGACAAAATGTTTAAAAATGGCTTTGGTTCACGATCTTGTCGAAATCTATACTGGAGATACTTTCCTATACCACGAAGGGCATGATGATAACGCAGAAGAAGCAAAGGCCGCCGAGAAGATCTTCTCTATAATTGATGATCTCCCACTTATGCTAGAGCTCAAAACTTTGTGGTTTGAGTTCGAGGCTCGTCAGACTCCGGAAGCGAAATTTGTGAAGGCTCTGGATCGATTTCTTCCTCTGACTCAAAATTGGAAAACGCACGGCACTTCCTGGAAGAAGCACGGCATCCGATATTCTCAAGTTGTAGAGAAAAATGCCTACATCCAGGACGGCTCTGAGCTTCTTTGGCAGCAAGCACTTAAGATCTTTGAAGAGTGTAGAGTCGCTGGCAATTTGCTGGAATAATTTTCTTAGACGTAAAGTCACACTAGGCTTGAAAAAGTAGGGGGCTAAGACCCAAATCGTGAAGGGCTCTTTCACTTATTGGAAGTGAAAATCAAGTCATCACATGGTTGGCTATAAGAGCGTACATGCGGATTGATTCGAGCCTTAGCCCCGTTTTGTTTTCTTGGTCACACTAATCTCCCCCGAGTTATTCGACCAAGAAAACGAGTGATAGGATCTATGATGTATTTAGCGCAGCTTGTATCTGTCCAACCACCTTTGCATAGATCAAGTGACTACCTAGCGCCTTAACAAGACGCTTGGGCAGGAAGCCTATAGCCAGCTGATCAGCGTGGCCCAAGGCATTTTTCATGGAGTTAAAATCGGGACCCCAGCTCACAATACGGGTGAAGGGTCTTTGGTCCCAAAAACGATCACCCTGCTTCACGATAAGTCCTTTGATGTGTTTGGAGTGTGGGGCAGTACCCTCTTGCGATTTAAAAATGGTGTCGAAGAGCCTAGCAGTTCCCTTTTCGGCGCGTAACACTTTTCTGGCGATAAGGCCACTTAGTGCTCTTAGAAATGAGAAGAACTCTTTTCTTTTTTGAAAGCGAGCGAGAAGGGCAAGTGTGCTTCCGTTGTTGGAGACTTTGTAGATTTTAACGTTCTTCTTTCGGCCCAGCTTGCGCGCCAAATTTTCAATCCAGCGATCGTGAAGGAGGAGGTTTCGTGGGCCTTTCGCGTATTTGGAGCTCATGACGATGTGAATGGCTTTTTTGGAACTGAGTGGCCGGGGCTTCTTTGCATGAGAATTCTTTAGAATCGAAGCCCCAAAACACAGCCGTGTTTTAAAATCAAAGCCTTCGAGTTGCATTTGCACTGCCATATCCCTTTTTTAACACAATAAGTAGCGATGTCAATATATCTGGCAAGCAAAGCCTATAAAAAGCAAAAAAAGATGCACTGAGCTAGAGTCGGCGCCTGAAGAAGCCCGTGTCGAAAGGGTTGTTTATGTGACGATTTTTACTTTGTTGAGATATTGTTGTTCTTGGGGTTTGCGAGGAGAATAGGTTTATGTCTCAAGCTCCAACGCACGAACCAATATGGACGGATACCTTTTTGTCAGACGAGCACAAGACGCTCGCCAAGATGGCACGCGACTTTGCTCGCAAGGAAGTCGCACCTCTAGCTGAGAAAATCGATAAAGAGCATTATTTCCCAAAGGAGATCATCAAGCAGATGGGTGAGCTTGGTTTTATGGGGATTATGGTTCCCTCTCAATGGGGTGGGGCTGGGATGGATACTTTGTCCTACGTTACGGCCATGGAGGAGATCGGCGTGGCCTGTGCTTCCACGTCGGTCATCATGTCTGTGAATAATTCCTTGGTATGTGCTCCTATTGTAAGATTTGGCACAGATGCTCAAAAGGATGAGTTTCTTCCTCAGCTCGCATCGGCTCAGAAGCTTGGTTGCTATTGCTTATCAGAGCCGGGCACAGGGTCTGATGCATCTGCGATGAAAACTAAAGCTGTGAAGAAAGACGGCAAGTGGATCCTCAATGGTGTGAAGAATTTTATTACTAATGGCCGCGAGGCGGAAGTCGCCCTGATATTTGCGATCACTGACCCCGATAAGGGACATCGAGGCATTAGTTGCTTTATCGTTGAGTCGAAGCAGAAGGGCTATTCAGTGGGCAAGGTGGAAGACAAGCTAGGCATAACGGGGTCGAGTACGACCCAGATTGTGTTGGAGAATGTCGAGGTAGATGAGTCTCGAATGCTCGGGGCTGAAGGGGAAGGATTTAAGGTGGCGATGTCCACCTTAGATGGTGGGCGGATCGGCATTGCTTGCCAAGCGGTGGGCATTGCTCGCGCATCGATCGAGGAAGCCACGCTCTACGCTATTGAGCGAGAGGCCTTTGGCAGACCCATTGCCGAGCTAGGGGCGATTCAGATCCATCTCGCGGATATGTCCACAAAGACTGATGCGGCGAGATTTCTGATGAGAGCCGCAGCAAAGCAGAAAGATTCGGGCGAGAATTATTCGAGAGCTGCTGCTGAGGCGAAGCTTTTTGCAGCGGAGGCTTGCATGGAGGTTTCAACTCGCGGGATCCAGGTGCTCGGTGGGTATGGATACACTAAGGATTACTCGATGGAACGCCATTTTCGGGACGCCAAGATTACAGAGATCTACGAAGGCACCAGTGAGATTCAGCGCATTGTGATTGCACGCAGTTTGGCT
>CAZXHL010000015.1:0-38112 GCA_964640545.1 uncultured Bacteriovorax sp.
CGGCCAAAGGAAACGCAGAAATGTCGCATGGACCTGTAGAAAACTGCTCCACATCAATCCACTGCTCGGCCTCCGTTTTGTTGGCAAACCTTAAGACGAGGGCTAAAGCCCCCCCACTTGGACACCCATCAGGCGAGTTTTTGAGAATTGTTGTAGAGACTTTAGGGGCTGTCCCCGAAGGACCCTTTAGACGCCAAACCGAACCTACCGCCTCCAAAGAAGATGAGGCATAACTATTTGAAATCATAGAAAGTATAAATAAAGATATGGTAAAGAGCTTGAGTGTTGACGCAATGTGTCGATAGGCTAAATATGAAGATGGAAAAACTACAATTCGATTGGGTCCAGACGTATTTTGGCACCAGCCCATACGCTTTTTTAGATGATTTAAAGAATCAAAAATGGGATCGATCATATCTATTCAGCAGTCTCCACGAGCCCCTTTCACAATTAGCTCTTAGTTTCTATTGTAACAGCCATTCAAATCACGGAGTACAAATAGACAGTCAGGAAATTAGCTCGATTGTTAATTCTTTCTTAATTTACATGGAAGAACAGGACTCATGGTCAACGATTTGGCACCAATGCGAAAAGAATCCAGAGAACTTCGATCTTTTCCTCAGCTTAAGCCGATATTTTCTACGTTTTAACGAAACCAAACCAAAGCGAGAGAGGCACGAACCCTCTTATTCCAGCAAGCGAAGTCTTTTGGAACTGCCTCTGCCAGTCAACCATATCAAAGATGGAATCATGTATGCCATGAGTTCGGCCACAAACTCACTTCCAGAAAATTGCCGGCTGAGCTATCAGCTCCATCTTGAAGGGCTGCTAAACCACGAAATTGCCTTTCTTTTGCAAGAGAGTGAAAGCAGCATCGAAGATCACATTGAACAAGCAAAACAAAATCTAAAAACACCAGATGCGTGGAGAGTCGCCTCATGACAACAGAAAAAGAAAATGATTTTTACGACCCTAGCTGGGACAACAAACTTCAAAATTGGATTCAGGGAAGCCTGCCACCAGCAGAACTTTCTGCATTGAAAGAAAAGCTAAGCTTTGATGCTCAGTTTCGGGAATCATTTGGAGATTGGGTTCGAAACCTTAGAGAGCTTGGGTGGAATGTCCGCAAGAAAGAGGTCTTATGAAAACACAAATTACTGCTTCGGCTTTTTGGACGTTGTTTCAATCCGATCTTCAACACAACAAAACTATGCCCGTAGAAGAAGCCCTCAGGCATTCTGCTATTCTAGGATTTACGGCTATTGACGCCGCCATCAACACCTACTGGCAAGAAGTGATTGTTGCCGACTGGAGTGAATACATGAGCCTCGTCAACGTTGTATTGGAGGACGACGACGAGATGGACAAGCTTCACTCCGCCACGAAACACTTTATTAAAAAATCTCAGCTGGTGGCCACCTTGCGTTTCATTTCTCACACAGGTGATATCGAGAAATTTTCTCCAAACTTTATGGATCTTGCAACAATAAGTGTGTTGAGCAACGCATCTGAGAACAACCTAGAACTTGCATCGCTATTGGTATCACTTCAACATCATAGAAATCAAGCCCTTCATACGGGACGAGAATGGTCGGAACTTACCGCGCATAAGTGCATTAAAAACATAAAAGCTTGCTCAGATCACCTGAACAAGCTTCATTTTTGTTTTGCCGATATTTTTGGAGAATCCGCCCTTTATCAGGCCGGAATTCCCACCAAGAAAGCGGCTTAGTCTTCGCTCATTCCCTTGCGCAAAAACGCAGGGATGTCGAGATCATCAGAACTGGAAGGCTTAAGTCCCAACTCTTGTGCAATCTTCTTTGCTTGCAACAAGCTTAGACTTAGTTGTTCGCCCTCAGAGATGGGAGCTTCAACCGTTTCTTCGACTTCTTCAGAAACAGCATTACGCTGCATTTCTACCTCAGGAGTTTCAATACGATCATACCGAGGGGCAAAAGCCTCTCTAACAGGCTCTTGAACTTGCTCAACTTCCTCACGTCTCACGTCCATAGCTTTTTGTGCAAATGGGGCATGTTCCGCCGTCAGCAGCCCTTCTGAAACTTGAGTCTGTCTAAGGTCTTCCGCTGGCTTTTCAAACAAACCACGAATCTCTTTCTTCTTCTCAGTTGGGAATCCAGTCGCAATGACCGTGACTTTTACGGAATCCGCCAAGCCGTCATTCAACACACTACCGAAAATAACTTCCGCATCCGGATCAGCTTCTTCAGTAACAAGTGAAACTGCTTCGTGAATCTCATGGAGAGTCAAGCTATCAGGACCAGTGATGTTGATGATAATTCCAGTAGCTCCATTGATAGAAACGTCTTCAAGAAGCGGACTCGAGATCGCCATATGAGCTGCAGTTACGGCGCGATTTTCACCATCTGCGATACCAGTTCCCATCAATGCAAGACCTTTGTCCGTCATAACAGTACGAACGTCCGCAAAGTCGAGGTTGATATGACCAGAAATGTTGATGAGGTCAGAAATGCTTTGAACTGCATTCAGAAGAACTTCGTCCGCCTTGGTGAAGGCTTCAAGCATTGTTGTCTTCTTATCTACAATTGAGAGAAGTCGCTGGTTTGGAATCTGGATCAACGTATCAACATTGTCTCGAAGATTCGCGATACCGGCTTTTGCGTGACGAGTGCGCTTAGGCGCTTCGAAAATAAATGGCTTCGTTACGACAGCAACAGTCAAAGCGCCGAGCTCTCTTGCAATTTCTGCAATCACAGGAGCCGCACCAGTACCAGTTCCTCCGCCCATTCCGGCAGTCACAAAAACCATGTCAGCCCCCCTAAGAGCCTCTTCGATTTCTTCACGACTTTCCTCAGCTGAATTCTTTCCAACCGTAGGGTTTGCTCCTGCGCCTAACCCCTTGGTTAAAGTTTCACCGAGTTGAATTTTTACGGTAGCTAAGCTTTTAGAAAGTGCCTGACGATCTGTGTTTGCAGCAATAAACTCGACACCTGTTAGGCCAGACCTAACCATCGCATTCAAGGCATTACAACCACCGCCACCTACCCCGACGACTTTGATCTTTGCACCCAGAAGATCTTCCGCTTCAATAAAAGCTTGCTCCTGCGTTTGCTCGATTTCGAGTTCTTCCTTCACTTCATTCTCTTCAATAATTGGTTCAAAAGACATTTGTTTCCTCCCAGTATTTGACCTTACGAACTAGACGCTAAAATATATCTGCGAATAAGTTTTTAATCTGACTTCTTACCTTGCCAAAGCCTGCTCCATTTGCGGACGCTCTTCTTTGGACTCCTAATTTTGAATCAATCCCCCACTGACACAACCCAACGGCTGTGGAAAAGGCGGGACTTCTTACCATATCGGCAAAGCCCTCGATCTTATCTGGATAAGCGCGCTTAACCGGTAGATCGAAGACAAACTCTGCAAGCTCTGTGATTCCGTCTAGCTGAGTGGACCCTCCAGTGAAGACAACGCCTCCCCCCAGGATCTCCGCACAGCCACTAGCAATAATTTCTCGGTTAACTAGCTGAAGAATTTCTTCAAGCCGAGGCTCAATGATTTCTCCAAGCATTTTACGGTTGACGATTCTTGCAGGTCTTCCGCCAACACTTGGAACTTCAATCGTTTCGTTGGCTGCAATCATTTGTTTCAATGCGCAGCCAGAAGCAATTTTTAATTTTTCAGCTTCGGTTTGAGGCGTTCTCAATCCGATAGCAAGATCTTGTGAGATGTGTGCTCCGCCGATTGGAATCACAGCTGTATGAACAATGCTGCCTCCATGGAAGATCGCGATGTCGGTTGTGCCGCCACCGATATCAACCAAAGCAACTCCAAGCTCTTTTTCGTCTTTCGATAGAATCGCTCTTGCGGATGCCAGTGGTTGAAGGACTAGAGACTCCACGTGAAGACCGGTTTTCTCACAGCAGCGAATAATGTTCTGTGTAGCAGATTGGGCCGCAGTGACAATGTGAACTCTTGACTCCAAACGCACACCCATCATCCCCAAAGGATCTCGAATACCATCTTGATCATCAACTTTATATTCTTGAGGGAGAACATGGAGTGGAATTCTATCTGGCGGAATCGCAACAGCTCTCGCCGCATCGATGACTCTCTCGATATCTCCTGTTTCGATTTCTTTTCCTTTGATTCCAACAACACCTGTTGAATTCAAGCCCTTGATATGGGAACCGCCCACACCAACAAGGGCTCTTGAGATCTCAACACCTGCCATCAGTTCTGCTTCTTGGATTGCGCGGCGAATGCCATCGACGGTTTCTTCGATGTTGACGACAACACCTTTTTTAATTCCGGATGATTGCGCATTGCCTACCGCTAGTATTTTAAATTTACGATCGGAACTATCTGAATCTGAACCGTCAGTCATCTGACCGACAACTGCACAGATCTTAGTCGTACCCAAATCAAGCCCTACGACAAACTCATCTGCTTTCATACATCCCCTCCCCTGGGACCTTGGACCCCCTTCAACTTGCTCAAGGTTAAATTTGAACAAAGTTAGCCCAAGACATATATGACGCCGACCATCAAACCTATCATCAGCAAACCTGATGATTTCACAAAAGCTGCAAATCTTTATCGAACTTGCGGCTTTTCATTTCGCGTGCGGCGCACCAACTCTTTTAAATTTATACCACTTTCAGATTTCTGCAACTCGCGAGAGCGATAAATGAAAACTCGGTTTGGACGAATTATACTCATTTTTGTGGCCAGAATATTTCTCGCCCTCAAAGCGTGATACGAAGATAAAACCCGGTTCCACTTTTCTGAGAACTGAGACAGCGATATCTCAATTTCGAGATCAAGTTCGCTAAACTTCAAACTCAAGCCTTCTCTAGACGACAAAAGTGTCAAAGTGGTCAAATCCCAAATGCCCATCTCCAAAGTGGATTGGAATTCTGAAGTTTGCTCCTTGCGGAGCCACTCAAGCACCTCTCGCCTTAGATCAATTGACGCACCCTCAAAGCCGACCAGCAATGGCCTAGAAATGGGTCGATCCAGTACCCCAATCGACGAATTATCATGAGACACAAAATGTAATTTTCCCTCCCGGAACTCTAAAGCCACAGGCTCTTTTTCAACAACATCGACAACTAATTTGTCCGGCCAAATTCGCATAATGCGAACAGACTCTACTTCTGGAATTCGCACGATTGAAGACTCAAGACCCGCTAGGCTCAAAGAAAACAGAGGCCTCCCATAGAGTGGCAGTAGTTTGGTTTCAATCTGTTCGCGCAATTCTGGACTGCCATTTATGGTTTCCACAGTCGACAAGCGGAATAGATTTTCTCTTGAATACAAGAATCCCATCAATGAAAGCATGATGGCAAACGCTAAAAATGAGGCTAGCTTTATCGCCTTCAAACTGAGCCACCTGCCGCCGTCTGTCTAGCATATGAAACACAAACCAAGCGCTCAACAAAGGTTGCATAATCCATCCCAGCGACCGCCGCAGACTTCGGCAAAAGTGACGTCGGAGTCATCCCTGGCAGCGTGTTCATTTCTAAAACGTAGGCTTTATTTTTTGAAACCATAAGATCAACCCGCCCGTAATCCGAGCATTTCAACGCGTGGAATGCTTGAATCGACATATCCGCAATCTCCTGTAGTTGGTATTCATTAAGTTCGGCAGGGCAAATGTATTCTGTCTCACCCGCCGTGTATTTGCTGCCGTAATCATAAAACTTACTTTTGGGCCTGATCTCCACAGATGGCATAGCGCGACCTTCAAAAATAGGCACCGTAACTTCAGCACCCTCTATCCATTCTTCAACCAAAACATCTTTGCAATACTTCACAGAGACCTGGAACTTTCTGTAAAACTCTGCTTCGCGATTGAACGGCTCAATCAAAGAAGGATCATAACGTTCAATACCAATAGTCGATCCTTCTTGAGCTGGCTTGATAAACCATTTCTTCTCATAAAAATCCAACGGGAGAGTGCCCCGCCTTGTTTCGGCTAAGAAATGCTCCTCTCCTGCAAAGTCAAAAGACTTTGGAACACTAACACCTGCAACATTTAAAACGTATTTTGAAAAACCCTTATGAAAACAAATTGCTGAGGACATAACGCCACTGCCGACGTAGGCAACTCCCTGCGCCTCTAAAAATCCCTGAAGAGCCCCGTCTTCACCAAAGTGCCCATGCAAAGCAATGAAGACAATGTCTGGTTTTGAATTCTCCCATGGAAGAGACATAAGTTGTCCTGGGCGAACATCAAAGCCTTTAGCCTCGAAACCCTTTTCCTTAAGTGCCGCTAAGACCCCGGCCCCCGTCTTCAGACTTACCTCTCGTTCCTGAGAAGAGCCGCCGTAAAGAACCCAAACACTCGATGGTTTTTTTGTGATCATCAGAGCTTTTATTTTATTTACATTCTTTACAATTCGCCATGACCTTGACAGTTATTTTCCTTTGACGCGAAGAATATTTTGACACCCGTTTTCGTCTCGAACCTTACTTTCTATGCCTCGTCTCCAGACGTAGAATATAGCAGTCAAACAGGAGCAGGAGACTCAGATGATCATTGCAAGTAGAACCCCTTATCAATTGTTGCTTTTTAGCTTTCTTATTTTTTTAGGGTTCTGGTCGACGCCTATTCAATCGAAGGAAAAGTTTACCGAAAAATGGTTAATCGAAAACATTAAGGCCAACGGCCTTAGCCCTCTAGAAACTCAATACATGCGAGCACAAGGAGATGAGATTCAATTGCGCTCTGAAAGTGCGTACTCCCTGATGGCTGGCGGATCTGGCAGCATATATCGCTCCAACGCCGACTCAAGCAATAGCTTTCAACCTGCGATTCGCAATTCTCATGGCTGGGACGTCTATGCTTCGAAAGGCTGGAGTGCTGGATTAAATACTAAACTGGGAATCAAAAATGACTACTCCAAGCTTTCTGGAAGCACCGGCGACATCATATCCCACTCCCCCACTTACTATCTTCAGTTACAACTAAGTTTGTTTCAAAACTTTCTTGGCCGAATGGATCAAGCCATGCTTCAACAGGGGCGCATCGCAAAAGAAACCCTAGAGCTACAGTCTACAATGGCCGAGCACAATGCCATCACCTCAGCAAGAACACTGTATTGGTCGATCATGGGAAATAGCATCTCCACAAATTTATCAAGATCGCTAATCTCAACTAGTAAAAAACAACTTGATGAGATTCGAAAACGATACAAAAGTGGCGCCGCAGAGCAAGCGGACGTTTACCTGAGTGAAGCGCAGGTTTCTCAGAGAGAATCATCCCTCATAGGGCTCCAGATCAAAGAACAAGGTTACTTGAGGCAACTCAGACTTATGGCCCCTGGCATCGGGAACATCAGCTCTGCTGATTTTCCCACCATTGACATCGAAGATGTCGTTGGAAGTGTTTCGGAGTGTATTGTTCAAATTTCCAGTCACCCTAAAGCTCCTTACCAATACTCAAGCTACGAGAAAATGTTTTCCTTGTTTAAGCAGACCATGGAAGCAGAGCAAACCGTTGCATCTTATGGCTTAGGGCCCGAAGTATCGCTTTCAGGAGAGATTCAATCCAAAGGGGTCGACACGAATTTTTCCGAGGCCTTTTCTGAAACAAACAAGCTTAGCAAGGGAGGCTGGGGTGCGACACTAGGCCTCACAGTTCCACTGGGTTCCAACGCTTCGGCTCTCACCAGCACGAAACGAAAACTTTCAGAACTGAACGAGTTAAAGTCTAGAAGAGAGCTTGAGCTTCTACTGGATGGCACACACAATACCGCGCTGACTAGTATTCAATACTTGCTGGAAAGCATGCGGACTCTCGACGCAAGCACTAGAGCCTTGGCCAAAAGGGTGAGTGCCGTCCAAAAGAAATACCGCCAAGGTCGAATCGATTTTCTAAGTTTGGTTCAGGAACAAGACCAGCTCTTCAACGCCGAAATCGGATTGACGGAAAGTCGACTTTTGTTTCTGCGAGAACTTTTCAATTATCTGTCTGTATACAACAAAACACCTTGTGACTTTAACCTCGCCTACGCAACGGCAGAAATGTAGAGTATGACCAGCCTGATTCGCTTCTTTGTCGAAAATCCCAAGCTAACATTAACATTATCCTTCATCATATTTATCTCGGGGATACTCGGCTTAGGCTCCCTGAACAGAGAAGAAAACCCTCCTGTTGACTTTGCCACTGCTACCATTGTCAGTATTTATCCTGGCGCCTCCCCTGACGAAGTGGAAGAGCAGATCACAAACAAGATTGAAGAAGAGATTCGCTCCGTAGAGGGTGTTCGCGACGTAAGATCTTTCTCAAAATCTGGGATGAGCAGCATCGTTATCAGAGTCGAGATGGATGGCTACGATACCGGCGAGGTGATGGACGAGCTTCAGCGCGCCCTGCAGAAGGCCAGGATAACAGCACCACTTAGAGACCCTCCAGTCTTCACAAGAATCAACGCTAAAGAAATTGCTATCTATGAATTCGGACTCGTCGGCCCCAACCAAAACAGGCAGAGAGATATTCTTGCCGAAGACCTACAAGACCTGCTGGAAAACACAAAAGGCGTCTCGAAGGTGGAGCTAACTGGCTACAACGAGCGAGAATTCAAAATTCTATTAAACCGCGAAAAAATGGAGCGTTACCAAGTTGGCGTCGAAGAAGTTTTCTCTGCAGTCCAAAGGAGAAACCAAGATAGTCCGGCTGGATATATTGAAAAGGGAGATGAAAGATACCTGGTAAGGGTCAGGGGACGTGTTCGCAACATTGAGGAAATGGCCAATATTGTCGTCAGGTCGAACTTCAATGGGCAGAGCATTCTGATCAAAGACATTGCAGAAGCCATTGATAGCATGAGAGATCCGGAGATCATCTCAAAGGTTAATGGCGAAGAAGCTACGATTCTCTCTGTTAAAAAAATGGCCAGAGCAGACTCGATCACGATTGTAGATAGCCTACAGGGTCCAATCAATAAATTTAAAGAAAAGCTTCCGGACGGTTTTAAAATTGTTGCTTACAACAACGAGGCAGATCGTGTGGAGTTTCGCCTAGACATCGTTTCAACAAACGCCTTAACCGGGCTAATCCTAGTTATCATCACCTTGTTAAGCTTTCTCCCTGGATGGGTAGGCATCATGTCAGCCATGAGTATGCCTCTAGCCATATGTGCAACGCTGGGACTCATGCCGATTCTTGGAGCCAACTTCAACGTCATCACCATGATGGCCATTGTGATTGTCTTGGGAATGCTCGTCGACAACTCCATTGTGATCACAGAAAACTATGCGAGGCATCGGGCCGAAGGCAAACCACCGAAGGAAGCAGCTTTTGTTGCGGCACATGAGTTCTGGATGCCAATCTCAGCGACGGCCATGACAACCGTTGCCGCCTTCCTTCCCATGCTGGTCACCAAAGGTGTCATGGGAGAATTCATCAAATGGATTCCTATCGTTGTGACGACCACGCTACTTGTCAGCCTTTTTGAAAGTTTCATTCTTCTGCCTGCTAGATTGCAATTCACGATCAAAAAAGACCCTCTTCCTGGCGAAGCCCAAAAAACTAACTGGTTTGACAGATATGTCCTAAAGTTTGAAGGCGTCGTTAGAAAGTGTATTCGCCATCGCTACCTTGTTTCCGTAGGCATCATTGCCGCGCTTGTGGGCTCTCTCGTGCTGACCGCCGTAGGGAACCGCTTCGAACTCTTCCCCAAAGATGACGTCGAGTATTACGGAACTCGCTTTGAAGCCCCAGTTTACACTCCCATCGAATCCGTGAAAGAAATGGCCGAAGGCCTAGAGGACAAAATCAAAGCTGCCATCGGAGCAGAGAACGTCAAAGCCCAAACTACGAAGATTGGAACTTCCCAAATCAACGTCGGAGACCCCCAGGCTAAGACAGCAAACTATGTGGGAATGGTTTTCACCGTTGTACACAAAGATGCAGCCCAGCTGCTCGATGTCGATCAAGTGCTACAAAATCTGCGAGCTATTCCAAAAGACCCCTTTAAGATCATGACCCACGAAGCGGTAGCAGGCGGACCACCTGTAGGAAAGCCCTTGAACGTTGTCTTTCGATCATCTAGCGATAGCGAGCTCAGCGGGATGGTTAGTCAGATCAAGAAAGAACTCAATCAAATCGAAGGCGTTTTTAACATTGAAGACGACATTGTCATCTCCGGAACAGAGTACGAAATTGATCTAGACCAAACCATGATGGCAAGACTTGGAATTTCGACCGCTGCTGTTGGTTCCGTTTTACGAACCGCACTACAAGGGGAAGTCGCATCGGAACTTCAGCTTGGAAGCGATAACTTCTATCTGATGGTTCGCTATGAGCCTGAAGATCGATCAACACTAGATTCACTTAGCAATACGACTGTCATGGACCCGAGAGGCAATCATATTCCACTTAAGAACTTTGCTAAAATCAAAAAGTCGGAGGGGCCTTCCGACATCAAACACTACAACTACTTAAGAGCGGTGACCGTTTCAGCAGACATTAAGCCAGAGCTCATCACTTCGGCACAACTCAACGCTAAAGTTCGCGAGCTCTACGCAAATCTCGCGGGAGACTACCCTCGAGTAGCCCTTGAGTTTGGTGGTGAAGAAGAAAACACGAAAGAATCTATGGAATCGCTCGCAAGTGCCATGGGAATCGCAATCCTAGGAATCTTTGCCATCTTGGTCTTCTTATATCGAGGCTTCACTCGCCCTTTTCTCGTGTTCTCGACATTCTTTCTTGGCTTTATCGGAGTCAGCGTGGCCTTCTTTCTACATGGAAGACCACTAAGCTTCTTAGCTCTCATTGGAGTCGTTGGACTCGCGGGGGTGGTCATCAACGCCGCCATTGTTTTGGTGAGTTTCTTAGATGAAAGTGTCAAGACCGACGCGCCATTAGAGGAGTATCACGACCAAGTTGCAAAAGCGACTTCACTGCGACTACGCGCCATTGCGGTGACGACTATCACGACGGTTGTTGGGCTCATGCCGACGGCCTATGGCCTTGGAGGTGCAGACCAATTGTTGGTGCCGATGACGCTTGCGCTTTCATGGGGACTCGTCAGCGGAACCTTATTAACTCTCATCTGGATCCCCTGTATTTATACGATCTTGAATGATATCTTTAGAAAGGCAAGGCAGCCTGGATTTTGATCCAATAAAAACCGGGCTCCTTAGCAACTGATCAGGGAGCCCAAAGACATGTCATCTAAAGAGAACCACCAAGATCCAAAAGTAGTAGCCAAGGCCAAATCAATTTTACAACTCTTCCTCGTCTTTCTTCTTGGAGGAATTGGTGTATCAACCTACTCACTCTGGCACCATGTTGCCATCAACTCCAACGCCCTCACACAAGGCTCTTTCTGTAATGTAAGCAGTTATATCAACTGTGATGCGGTTGCACTTTCAAGATATAGTGAATTCCTGGGATACCCCGTAGCTGCCTGGGCTCTTGTGTTTTATGGAGCCTTGCTCTGCGTGGGGCTCACTCTCTTTTTCTTGCCAAAAGATGAAGAGGACAGACGAAATCCCCTTCGTGCACACCTCTTGGTTCTCAGCGTTGTTGGAATGCTTCCAACCCTAGCTTTGGCTGCATTGTCCTTCCTCAGTCTCAAGCTCGTTTGTCTCATGTGTATCGCGAGCTATGTCATCAACACGATTCTTGCCATACTGGCATGGAGGCTAAATCAATCCAACTCTGAGACGATAACTTCCCACATTATTCCTCCTAAAAGTTCGTGGACCATGTATTTCGTCACAGCTGCCGTTTTCGCCACGGCTCCAATCGTAATGAACGGTTTAATCGGTGCGAAGGGAATGGACTCAACAACCCTCAAAACTCTTCTCTACCAACATTTCACCGCAAAACCAGCAACCCTACAAACTGAAGGCTTTCCCAGCCTCGGCAATCCCGACGCGAAGATTACTGTTGTTGAGTATTCAGATTTTCAATGTCCTTATTGTGCAAAAGCAGCCACAGTTATTCCTCAGATTATTTTAGGAAATGCTCAGAACGTTCGATTGATCTCTAAACAGTACCCACTAGACCCCACATGCAACACCGGAATTCCGGGACGCGGCCATGCGCAAGCCTGCCGAGCCGCGAAAGCTGCAACGTGCGTATTTAAATTCAAAGGGAACGAAGCTTACTATTCGATGGAAAAGCGCCTTTTCGAGAATCAAGCCACTCTTAGCTCAAACTCTATTCGAGACTTTGCACTCCAAGAAGGTCTCAATCCGGAAGAGCTGGATGAGTGTATGAAAGATCAAGACGTTCACAACAGCATCGTGAAACAGGTTGAAGAAGGTTCTGCCGCAGGAGTTACGGGAACGCCCTCTATTTTTATCAACGGACGAAAGCTTGAAAATGGTTCTTCAGCAGAAGTCTTAAAAGCTGCATTAAAGAGATACTTAGAATCTTCACTGTAGGAATATGAGCCAAGAAGGAACACCGCAGGCTGTCGACCCAGCCACTCTGGGAAAAGACGAACTCATCAAAGAGTTTGCTGATCTACACCCAGCATCCTGCGCCGATATCCTAGCCAATCGTGACGAACCGCTAATTCGCGACGTTTTACTGGAACTCAACCAAGATCTCGCCTCTGAAATTTTTGGTCACTTCCATGAGGAAATGCAGCTTGAGTTGAGCGAACTTTTCACGGCAAGACAGCTTACGACTCTCGTTACACACATGTCGAACGACGAACGCGTCGACTTCTTCCAAGCATTGCCCGAAGACAGACAAGAAGCTCTCTTCAGAAGACTCGCTCAAAGTGAGAGAGAAGACATCATTCGCCTGGGGGCGTATGAGGAAGGCACTGCGGGCGCCGCCATGACGTCTGAATATGTGACTCTTCCGATTCACCTGAGCGCCGTAGAAGCGATCAACAAACTTCGGCGTGAAGCTCCCGAAAAGGAAACGATCTACGAATCTTACGTCGTAGATGAACAAAGAAAACTTATTGGAGTTGTATCCTTAAAGGATTTAATTCTTTCACCAATGAATATGCCGATCTCAAAGATCATGCAGACAGACGTCGCCTTTGCCTATTCCTATGAAGACCAAGAAGATGCCGCAAAAACCCTGGCTAAGTATGACCTTCTTGCTCTTCCTATCGTCAACGACCAAGACGCCCTTGTTGGAATCATCACACATGATGACGTTCTCGACATCTTAAATGAAGAGTATACGGAAGACGTCGAAAAACTAATGGCCATCACCAACTCCGCCGGTGGACAATATCTCGAAATATCTTCCTTCGAACATTTCACGAGACGTGTGTGGTGGGTCGTTGGACTTGCAGCGATGGGCCTAATTTCTGGATACGTGATTGAGAGCTATCAAGACATTCTTGCAAGCTTTATCATTCTTGCCGTCTACATGCCCATGATGGCCGCAACAGGCGGAAATACGGGAAGCCAATCAACAACGGTTGTGATTCGCGCTCTGGGTCTTCAACAAATCGGACTTGGCGATGCGGCCAAGGTTTTATGGAAAGAATTTAGTATCGCAGTCTTACTGTCTGCGACCTTGATCGCTCTAACCTTTATCAAGGTACAATTTTTTTCCCAAAACGCGATGCTTCCCACAGGTCACAGTTTGAACCAAATTGCGTGGGTCATTTCCGCAGCGCTTGGGATGCAAGTCATCACATCCACGCTAGCGGGGGCGGTACTTCCCTTGTTAGCCTTTCGTTTTAAATTTGACCCCGCAGTTGTCGCGGCCCCCGCCCTAACCACAGTTGTCGACATATCTGGACTACTCATCTACTTCACGATTGCTCACGCATGGCTATTCTAGTCGCACAGTAAAAACTAACTGTGCGCGGTAAAAAGTGGAAGATCTGGTGGTTGGTGGAGCATTTCCTTATAAATTTAAATACTTGGTTTATGCGAAGGACTATGGGGTGAATTGCAGGTGCCAACCTGCAAGAGGGGAGTGGCACTCCCCTTATCCTGAGCAATAAATCCAAGTATTTAAATTTATAAGGAAAGGGTCCAATTAAGGCATTTTCCACTTTTTACCGCGCACAGTTAATTCTTAACAAACACAGCGTAGCCAGGCCCATATAATAGACAAATGCTGAAGAGCCTTTCGATTTTGTTTGTCGTCATAAGCACCTTGGTGCCATTCGAAATCGCCCTCGCAAGCTCCCTAGATCCAGACAAAATTGAAGCCCACTGTGAGGCTTTTGACGGATCTTGGGTAAGAAAATGTTTGGAGCGTGGCCTATTTGGCTGCCAAACATGGGGAGCATTTAGCTGTAAAGGCCGAGTGGAATACCAAGTGAAGGCCCTAAAAGATCAAGAAGTCGAGTTCTGCCAGAAGCGCGGTGGTACCTGGCAAGAGAAAATGATTAAGAGAAGAGGCTCTGAAAAAAACATTCACGTGTGCGTCGGCGCAAAAACAGACGTTGGCTCCGAAAGAATTCTTTTGACTGGAGAAGAGCTTGGCGAAGCTCCAGCCTATCAAGATGTCATGCAAGGTTGCGTGAAAGCAAGAGATTGGTCCTCTGCAAAATGTTTTGTTGTAGACTCTGCCAAGGCAGGAGGAGACTTCGACTACACTGACGCCCCAAACACCCTCCTTAAAGCCATTTACGTTCCAGGAGATCTCATCAACCGAAGCGCTAAGGGTGTTTTGCCTGAGATTCTAAACCCCATGTCTAGTCAACCAAGAAGGCTTATTCACGCAGCGCTATCTCACGCAAGCCAAGGACTAAACAGTTGCCAAAGAGCCTGTCTGACGAAATGTGCGGCTTCCAAAATCCTAGACTATACCTACGATGACGACGGAGAGCCAACAATGTCCAAGAAGGGGGCGAGCCTCGACAACCTTTACTGTACAAGAGAAGGAATATGCTCGGAGTTTACCTTGATCGCGAACAATGTCGCCAAAGCTACACGTTCAAAGACTGCGACTGTTGTTGGCAAAGAACATGCCTTTAACTCCTTCATCATTAATGGAGAAACGCTTCTAGGCGAACCACAGAGTAGCAGTTGCTACTTTTTTCATAGCAAAAATTCTTTGGAGTCCTACAAATTGAGATTAGCTGATGATGATACCGAGTACGACGGGAAATGGATGGAGGTACTCCCCGAGAGAAAAGTTGTTGAAAAAAACATCACCCCCTCACCCGAAGGGGAAAAAAGAATTAGAGAGCACTAGCGAGGGCCGGGCTGGGCATGAACCTCTGCGATCCATGTTTTCGCGAGACCGTTGTCTCCAGTATTTTCACCGACATACATTCCGGGCTCAGTTGGAGCCCTCTTCAAATCATCAGGCAAATGTGTTTCGATCTGCTGCCTTAGAGTCGCCCAAGGATTTTTCGTTGCAGGCCAAAGGCTGCACCAAACGAATTCTTTTGCGAGTTTCATCATGTTCCAGTCCCCGGTGCTATCACCCGCAACCAAAAATACTTCATGGAAGTTATTGTGCTCAAGAATTTTTTGCTTGGACTCAGCCCAGATCACGCCAAACTCTCCGTATTCATCTCGAAAAATTCCATCCACAATATTCAGCTCTGTAGCAAAGACCCTCTCAGGATCAATACCGTATTTTTTTCCAATAGCCTCAACACCGGTGATCGGAGATCCGCTGACAATCAAAGAATCCGCCGCATACTTTCTTGCCAAAGTCCCTATAGGCTCAAGGAAGAGAATGCTTCCAGCCTTAACTCCAACATCAACCGCTTCAGCTACAATTTGCTTTGCTTGTTCCACGGGAAATCCCGACAAAAGCATCGTCTCCATTTCGAAAACGTCAGTAAACGAAGTTTCCATCGCGAGGTCATTTCGCATTTCTTCAAAATCTTGAAAGTTGCAGTCTCTCAAATGATCTGCATCCCATACTTCAGGAACTTTTTCTGGATCGACCAGGCCGGAACGAAGCAAACCCCAGGCACCAAGTATTCCGACATCTCCACGCAAAAGCGTATTGTCACAATCAAAAACCAGGGGAAGTTTTTTCCCACTTTTTTCAAACCGAGTAGAGATGAGGTCTAAGACTTCTTCTTCTGATACTTTTTTCCAACCACTAGACGTCATTTAAAGCTCCTTCTTTCGAGCAGAGTACCGGATATATGATCCAATCCTTTTTCGGACTTGGTAGTTTAACAAATTCGTCGCGATCTTCCTCTTTTTCGAAGAAAACGAGTAAAGATCCTCCTCCGCCGGCGCCACACGCCTTAAAAGCAGTAGCTCCTTTGGTTTTTGCCCATTTTTGAGCCTCTTTTAAGACCGGAGCATTCACCTTGCTGCCAAGTTTTTGGCGGTATTTCCATTCGTCATTGATGTGCCTGCCAATGGCCGTGAGATTCCCAGAAACGAGTGACTCTAACATTTTGCATGAGACAAAATGGATGTTCTCGATCGCATCACGAACCGATTTTTTTCCATCAATATAAGATTTATATACCGACCAGTTATTGATTCCCGAATGATGCGGTTTACCCGTGTAGATGAGGGCCATATGCCTTGCCATCTTCTTTGCAAAACTATACGGATGCCTGCGAACCTCACTTAAGGCTGGGCCCATATGAAAGGTAATCAATCCTCCAAACAATGCTGGAACATAATCTTGGTCACCAGCTGGGTGAGCAATCTCCACACTCTCAAGATCTCGTAGGATTTTTTGCAAAAGCCAGGGGTCCTTCTTTACAAATTCTTCTTTTCCAATGGCCTTACACCAAGCCACTCCCATCGCGACTCCGAGAGTAGATGACCCGCCAAGCCCTGAACCCGGAGGAACCTCACTTGATGTTTGAAGTTCAAAATGCCCCTGGTCCCAACCTGAGTTCTGTAAAAAATAGTAGGAGACCCTGGCAAGCCATCGAAGCGGGTGCTGACCGGTTGTCTCAGTTAGAGAATCTCGCAGCTCATCCAAACTCCTATAGCTTCGAGAACAATCATAGTCTTTCGATGTGATCTTAAGCTTAAAACCGTTGCCGTGCTTTACCTTGATCCGCGCATGCGCATAGAGTCGCAGGGCCATATGATTAAGGACCAAGCCTTGTTCAAAATTTAAATAGATCGGCCACAGATCAAGCGTGCCCCCAGAAAGATCAATACGGCACGGAGCCTTTGCCTCAAAAATTTCTTCCACGTTATAAGTTTATCCCTAGAACCTGCCCCAAGTACAGTGCTGTCGCTTCCGCCACCAAAACCATGACACAAGCTGCATAGAGAATCCCCGTTGCTGACTGTGTCGATCTCATATTCACCGTCTTCTGGATCATAAGAGCCAAAACCCAAGGCGCTATAACCCCCCAAAGAACTCTCATGCTCAAAAGAATCAACCCATAACTTCCAAGCCCCAACCAAAGATCACCCTCTAAGGAAAAAACAGAGTGGTTCGGGTTCAGCTGTAGCAGAAACTCCGTGTTGGAAATGTCGTCCCCAAGGGGCCTGCCCATCGCATCGACAGCGCTACCAACCCCATCTCCTAGAAATCTCTGCGACAACGAATACCCGACCTCCAGCGTTTTCACTATGAGACCCGCGAACAGAAACTTCATCACACGCTTTAGCTCAACAATATGCATCCCCGGAACATTGAGATACCAATGCCCCAGAAATTGACCCGCAAAAAATCCACCCAGCAAAAGCCCCGAAGAATAGGTATTGAGAATCGCCGGAAAAGCTCCCGACTGCGCGCTCAACTGCGCCCCGGCGAGCAAGATCGGAGCAAGCAGCATAACGGCAAAGCCTGCAAAGCGTCCCCAGACCGCATAGACACTGGTATAAAGTTGAAATCCGCCGACAAGCATCGCCAAGGAAAAGAGGGCCCCCCACTGTCTTGAGAAATCCGGCTCCGATCCCAGCCCCGACGATAACGGCTCAAGATCGGCACTCCAAAGCATGATGGCCGCGGTCAGCCCCAAGCCCCATGCGAAACGTGCCGCAATTTTGACGAATTTCTCGGACGACTCAGTCCTGCGAACAAAAACAACGCCGACTAATAATCCCCAGGTTAAACGAAAGAGCAATTCAAATCCTAGCAGTGCCATGATACTTTATACTTATAGCAGGAGGAAGCACCTTGGAACACAGCGCGATGCCATCAAATTTTTTCTCAAACCTACACCTAAGCTTTGATCTAAGGTTTTTCTTTGTTGTATTTTGTATCGCGGTCTTGGGAAGCTGGGCCTTCAAGCGTTATTACCGACTCTGGAAGATCATGAAGATCAGCAAACCGGAGACAACTCCTGGCGGCTTTATGAAAGGCATTGGCGAGAGAATCTACCTCGTTCTTCGCAACGTCATTGGCCACGGCAAACTTTTAAAAGACAAAAGCCAAGGTATTGCCCACGCGATGATCTTTTTCGGCTTTATCATTCTCACAATAGGAACGGGCGAGCACATCATCGAAGGCCTAGTGCGCGGATTCTCGCTAAAATTTCTTGGGTCACTATACGGATACCTCACCCTCGCTCAAGATATCGCGCAATGGGTGGTCGTTGCCGCTGTCACTTGGTTTATGTTCAGACGGGTCATCCTGAAACCAGCCCGCATGCAAGGCAATCCGGCCCATCACAAAGACGGCATGACGGTTCTCTATTACACCGGCGCTCACATGCTGGCTGACATTCTGACCTTCACGTTTTTAGTTTATGCCAATGACCCTCACGGAATGGCCGTATGGAGGCCACTCTCAAGTGAGCTTGCGACCCTGATTCCAAACTCTCTCAACGCTGAAACCGCAACAAGCATTGGCTGGTTCTTTTGGTCTATCCACGTTCTTACCGTATTTCTTTTCCTCGGATACATTCCAAAATCAAAACACCTTCACGTCTTCACTGCCGGACCGAATATATTTTTATCTCGCCTTGGAGCTCGTGGCGCACTCTCCACAATCAACTTCGAAGACGAGACCCAAACCACTTTTGGTGTTGGAAAAGTAAACGAGTTTACCTGGAAAGATATTCTTGATGTCTTTTCTTGTACGGCTTGCGGGAGGTGTGTGGAGTTCTGTCCAACGGCAACAACAGGGAAACCATTGAAGCCAATGAAGCTAATACTCGACATTAAAGAATACGCACTCGCCTACTCTGAGAAGATCGCCGCAACTCCCGAAGGCCAGGAGGCAGATGTTCCCAAGTTGATTTCCGAAGAAACAGGAATTTCCATGGACACTGTTTGGGCGTGTACAACTTGCGCGGCGTGTGTCGAGGCCTGCCCTGTTATGATTGAACACGTCGACAAAATCGTAGACATGAGACGCTCGTTAGTTCTTATGGAAGGCTCAATGCCTGCCGAGCTACAAACCTCTTTTACAAACTGGGAAAGACAAAGCAATCCATGGGGAATGCCACAGGATTCTCGTGATGCCTGGGTACAGGATCTCCAAGTTCCTCGACTCGCAGACAACCCGAAAGCCGAATACCTTTTCTACGTAGGCTGTGCCGGGAGTTTCAACGATCGAAATAAAGGAATCTCTACCGCCTTCGTCAAAATTCTGCAGAAAGCCGGCGTAGACTTTGCGATCCTTGGCAAAGAAGAACTTTGTAACGGAGAAACAGCTAGACGTGCAGGAAACGAATACCTCGCAAAAATGATGGTTGACGCAAACATCGCAGTTCTCAAGCAATACGATGTGAAAAAAATTCTCACCACATGTCCACATTGTTTCAACTCTCTTAAGAATGAGTATCCTGAATTTGGATTTAAGGCGGAAAGCGTCCGCCACCATTCTGAATTCATCAACGACCTGTTGAAACAGGGCAGAATCAGCGTCACTCAAGAGGCGGAAAGCACTCGTATCGCCTTCCACGACTCTTGCTACCTTGGCAGATATAATGAGATTTACGAAGAGCCTCGTGAAGCTCTTCGCGCCATCGGCAATGTTGAAGTCGTTGAAATGCCTCGAAACAGAAGCAAGGGAATGTGCTGTGGTGCCGGTGGAGCTCGCATGTGGATGGAAGAAACTATCGGCAAGCGAATCAACGTTGAGAGAGTTGAAGAAGCTCTCGATCAGAAGCCGGACGTGATTGCTGCCGGATGTCCTTTCTGCCAGGTAATGCTTTCTGACGGGGTCACAGAGAAGAAGAAAGAAGATAACGTTGCAGTGAAGGACCTAGCAGAGATCATTGCGGACCGTCTGGCTTAGTCGCCCAGCTAGCAAATACATTTTTTATTCAGAAAATATAAAAAAGGCCGCTTCCTCAAGAACAGAGGAGGCGGCCTTTAAGCAGGATCTTAGGTAGCTTACTAGGCTTTCAGAGAATCAACCGCAAGTCGTCACAGTAACTTCGGAGCACTTCAAATTCATAGTTTGCTCGTCTCCAGTAGGCGAAACAAAAATTGCCTTAATTTCCGTTGAGGCTTCAGCACGTTCACGAAATCTCTCGCGATCGCATGGAATATACTCAACCGTTTCTGCTATGAACTTGTTAGAGACTATCTTTAGTAAGTAAGAATCTTCCGAAGTTTCACCGTAGATAGTTTTTTTTGTAAGAAGCACTGTGTTTTCTAAAACTCCGCCAGACTCTGCAACATATCTCGTGGATACTTCTTGGATGTCCTTTAGATCTTTAGGATCCATTGCCGCCACACTCTTTTTAATCACGACAAGATTATACATGTCGTAGGCGACTTCTTTGTCTTGGCCCAAAGTTCCAACACAGCTTGTTGTCCAAGAACCCGCTTGGGCTCCTGAACTTAACAAGGCCGAAAGAATCAAAAGTTTCGGGAGTTTCATGTTCAACCCTAATTCTTAGTAACGACGAGAGTGTTGGATTTCACAGCTGTCTGGGAAAGTAGCTTCTTCAACACACGCGTTCATCGCCATAGCTCTAGCTTCAATCAAAGTTGGAGCTTCAGCGTAATAAGAGACTTGAGAGTTATCCGTTGTGTTTTTCACAAGCGCTTCAGCTCCAGCCGTCGCTCCACGAAGAGAGACTTCAACTGTGTTTCCGTTACGGTTAGTGACGATGTCCACAGAGAATCCACCACGGTTAACTGAATCTCGTTCACACTGAGCTGCAGAGCAGTTGCTAGCGAAAGTTGCTTCAGAGGCACATGCGTTTGAGGCCACAGATTCAGCACGAAGTTGGCTATCAGCTCTAGCAATGTATGACTTCATTGAGAAGTTGGATGTGTTTTTTACGACACAAGCGTAGTCACTATTGCGGTAGTTGCCACCACCGTAGCCAGGACTAGGAGCTTTACTTCCAGCAGCAAAAGAGGGAGCGGTTAGAACGAGGGCTGTCATAGCCATTAAATTTTTCAACATTTAGATATCCTCCAGATAGGTTTCGCGTTTAAGGGGGATATACTGCGACGCGTCATGAATGTAAAGGGAAAAATGTTGCGGGGCGCTATCTACCTAAGGCCTCGAAAACAATACGCCCTTCTGGGGTTTCCTTGTTGATAGAGCCCAAAAGCGCCTCTTCAGCCGCAAAAATCTCGTCCGAATCAAGCTTCTTAGCAGCATCATGGGCCGAGGCCAAAAGCTGCTTCAAATCATCTACACTTCTCACATCTAACTTTCTGATGTTGGAAATATCGAACATTTCCCTCAAGACAGGCACCGATGAATCATCACCAACGGAAGCCAGAGCTACCGCAGTATTCCATCTAACCTCTAAGTCTTCGTCCTCAAGCAAAGCTTTCACTTTGTCGATGGGAGGATTTTTGGATTTTTGTACGAGAAACGTCGCCGCAATTTTACGAAACGATGGATCTTTATCTTCGAGCCAAGATTCCACGACAGCGTAGCTCTCTTGGTAATCAGATCCGGATCCTGGTCCCTCTCCCAATTCGGCGTCAACAACAGCGCGGCCCAAAAGCTCCAGGTAAGACCAAGCTGCAAAAAATCTAATTTCTTCACTAGCGTCAGAGAGGGATTCTTTAACATGGGGAAGCATCGATGCTCCCGCAAATTGACCCAGGGTTAAAAGAACATATTTTTTAAACCTCAAATCGCTAGCGTGGTCCTTTTGAAGCTCGACCAAGGAAAGAAACAAATCATCCTTTTGTTCGCTGCTAACTTCGTCTTGCCACTCTCCACTTTGCTTCATTCGTTGTAGCTCTTGAGAGAGGGCATACACCGCCTGCCAGCGATCCCCAGAGGAACGGGCTTCTTTTACGGCCGCTATTCTAGACGGAATATCTTTAGGTTTATTTTCGAGAAGAGAGCCAACCAAACTCCAGCTAGCCCAGCCTATGAAAATCACACACGGTAAAACAAAGAACATAAGCATATGAGAAACGGCTTGCGGTTTAGGGGCATTTGGAGGATTTGACATGATGCCTTTATCTTTGTGATTAGAGGCCCTGTCAACCTCAAGTCAGAGTCATCATTTTCAAGAACTTAGAAGGAAATAGCCGGCTTTTCTCATAAAGATTTAACCCCGAAAGACCGATCCAATGTCTATGACTGTGGGGAGACAAATCATGGATGTAGTCAATATTCTGACTCGTTGGGGCCTCACTGTTTTATTACTTCTAAGCACTAGCACACAACACGCCCTCGCAAGCCAATCAAATTCAGGTAAGTGGATTATCAAACTTCGCAACAAAGAGAGCGTGCTGACTGGATATCAAATCCAAAACACGAGTGAAAGATTAGCGTTCAAACAAAACACCAAGAAGACTGCGGGCAGACTCGTCGACAGGCATCTATCGAAGAAGAAAAACAATGTTGTCGAAAACATGGGCTTCCTCATCACAGAAGACCTCACAGACGAAGACCTCAAGCTTCTTGCAACTGATCCAGACGTTGCGTTCGTTGAGAAAGATATCATTTGGAAAACGCAATCGGGCGACGCCGGCAGCAGCAGCTCGCTACCGTCGCACAACATGCAAAACCCTTGGCTTCAAGATGTGCTCGGATTTGCCAGTGACAGCGCAGACCCTTACGTACAAAGTGATCAATCAGGCAACGTGATTGTAGCCGTTATCGATTCCGGCACAAAAATCGACCATCCATTCCTAAGACCGGCCCTTCAGGGAAATGCAGCAGAGATCAACGGCAGACCAGGTGTTGATGACGACAATAATGGATTCATTGACGACACCTATGGAGCCAACGCTATCACTCGCAATGGCAGCTCTGACGAAAGTTACTCATCACATGGAACACACGTTTCGGGAATCGTTAAAACCGTGCGCGACCACGCCATTCAAATGTACCCACAAGCGAGGAAAGTCAGCATTCTTCCCGTTCGGTTCATAGGAGACAACGGCCAAGGCTCAACTGCCGCAGCGATTCTCGCACTCGAATACGCTGCTGCACGCGGAGCAAAAGTTGTGAACGCCTCTTGGGGAGCGAAAGGTTTTGAAAACTACTCTCAAGCTCTCTATGAAACCTTTGCACGACTATACCAGCTCGATATCGTGTTCACTGTTGCAGCTGGAAATGCTGATGCTTCTGGGCCCAACAACAACGACAACATTCCAACCTTTCCCGCAAACTACAACATTCCTAGCCTGATTTCTGTAGCCTCAGTGTCGCCTTACTACTCTTACGGAAATGGAGGCGGCTACGGGCTGCAAGCCAACTCCATTTCGGCTTTCTCCAATTACGGGACTGAGAGCGTCGACATCGCAGCACCAGGAGATTTTATCAACACCAATGGCGGTAACGGCAATGGAATTCTCAGCGCTTATTCCGGCTATGGCCCCTGGGGAAATCCCTACGTTAGAAAACAAGGGACTTCTATGGCAGCACCCGTTGTTGCCGGAATTGCGGGCGTGATTCGCGCTCTTAATCCCAACCTCAACGCCTATGAAACCAAGCAGCTGATTATCAGCTCTTCCCGAAGAAATAGTGCTCTAAATGGATACATCCGAAATGCTGGTGTCGTACATGCAGTAACGGCATTTCAAGATGCATTCAACGCAAGCAACCGTACACAAAATCCTGGACTCCCAGGAAACCCTGTCATTGCAGGGGGAGAAGAAGGAGCCAAGCTGGGCGGCGGAGGCGGCTGCGCGAGCGTGATGCCTGTCAACGGGAATGGTCCCGGTCCTTTTGGTGGAAACTCCCTCGGGCTCCTCGCATTTGCTTATGCGGTTACAGTTTTGATGAAGTCGA
Source organism: uncultured Bacteriovorax sp. (assembly GCA_964640545.1). Taxonomy (GTDB): domain Bacteria; phylum Bdellovibrionota; class UBA2428; order UBA2428; family UBA2428; genus JBGSZX01. The sequence continues at coordinate 23,993 of CAZXHL010000015.1, forward strand.
TACGTCGCAAGAAAAATCAGCGCCTGTAAAAAAACTAAGCTATAAGAGTCTTCATGCGGAAGACTCTTAGGCTTGCGACACAAAAATTACTTCTAACGTTTTGTGCCTTTTTGACACTCGCCCTACCTTCGTGCACCAACTCACAAACTAAAAATAGGGCACGCATTGAGATCCTTAGCTACTCTTCAATGGTCGGAAAAGGCTCTCTAGGTGAAGCCATCGAATTAGAATTCGAAAAAAAATGCCTCGAGATCAAGCCAGACACCCCCAACCTTCGCTGTGACCTGGTTCTTCTTCCTGAAGATGGAGATTCCAATCTTGTCGCTAGCTTCAACAGAAAGGCATCGCACATTGATGGGGTTCTTGGTTTGAGTGAACTGCAAGAAAAGCAAGTTCGCCATCACCCCAAGTTTCTTCGCTCGACTCTTTTTGCACATAGCCCATATGCCTTCATTGCAAACACAAAACTTTTTCCAAAAAACCTTTGGCCCAAAAACTGGAACGAAGTCCCTCAAAAACTCGAAGGAAAAGTTTTTATCCAAGACCCGAGAATTAGTTCTGCGGGCATAGGACTATTGAAAGCCATTCACCTGCTCAAACTTATCTCGTCCGCCGATCTCAAGAAAATCACAAAAAAGTCTTTTCCCTCGTGGAGCCTTTCCTACAATTCTTTTCTAAAGGATGAAGCTCCCGTTGTATGGAGCTATCAAAGCAGCGAAGCCTATCACCTCTGCAACCTAGAAGGGTCGGACAAGGGAGACTCCGCCTTCAAGGCGATTCCCCTTGAAGAAGGCTACCCCACCCAAGAAGAATGGCTCGCCTTAAGCAAGAACCTAAATGAAATAGAAGCAAAACTCCTTGAAGAGGCCGTACTAAGTGATTTCGTGCAGAAACAAATTCCGCTCAAAAATTGGATGTACCCCACTAGCCCTAGCACATCTCTTCCGGAATGCTACAAAGGCCTGACCCCACTTAAAAGCCTCAAAGTATCGGTAGATCAATTCGACTCTCGAATTTTGCAGAACTGGTTAGACCAATGGAGTCTTTGATTCAATGGATTCCGTGATCTACTCTAAGAAGCTTCGTATTTTTGTTTTTGGGCTGATAGCACTCTTTGTTTTGCTTCCGCTTGGCCACTCCTTAATAGGTTACTTGCTCGCGGGAGATCTAAGCTCCATCAACTTAATCTTTTTGAAAATTTTACTGCGCTCCTTACTTTTCGGCGCAAGTCAGGCTTTAGCCTCGGCAGTCTTTGTTGCTATTCTATCTATTGCAATTGCTCTCGCAGCCTATAGCGCTTCTCCATGGATTCGACGTCTGCTTTCGCTGTCGGCACACTTAGTTTTTGTACTCCCAGGGACCGCCCTAGCCTTGCTGACCCTCGGAACCTTTGACCGAATTGATATCAAACCTCATCCCTGGCTTGCCATCGTCTTTGCACACACCCTCTGGTCAGTGTTTTTTGTTGCTCATCGTCTCGTAGAGCGTTTCCGAGAACACATGAAAGGGCGCGGTCAACAACAATGGCAGCTCTGCATCAACTCAGGAGCCTCCCCCCTTCGCACCATGGTTGCGGTGCTTTGGCAACCGATGAAACACGAGATCTCTCAGTGGTTTCCGCTAGTGCTAAGTTGGTCATTCGCCTCCTTTTCAACCGTCCTATTGCTTGGACAAGGGCCGCAACACTCCACGCCCGAAGTACTTTTGTACTTCACACTTTTAAACGATTTATCTCCCATGAGAATCGCCTTACTTGTATTGCTAAACATTGCCATTCAGTTTTGGATTTTTCGCGCTCTCTTGAAAAGTCGTCGTGCTTCATGGGGCTCAAATTTTGCCTTTTTGAAGTCCTCCACCAGGCCATTGAAAACGGCCTTTCCACGCTGGCTAGACACAGTCACTGTTGCGATTAGCTTCGTTCCTCTCGTATTGATTTTAGATCAGTTTTTTTCCGCACTCACACTTCCGCAGGTTGAAGCCCTTGCCCTGATAGAAAGCGCTATGCTTCCCAGCCTCACTTACGCCGGGCTCACCGCACTCTTTGTGTGGGGATTATCACTCGCGGTCATCAAAATTGGAGAGCCGTCGAGACGGGCATTGCTAGTTATGTTTTTTATAAGCCCGACTATTTTGTGTGCAGCCTGGCTCCAGTTTCCCCCGAGGTCTTTTCTTTGGAATGAAGGCTATTCCAGTATCATATTGGCCTCACTTCTCATGGCCATTCTTCAGCTTCCATTAATTGGGATATGGCTTGGACACGACCTCAAGCGAATTGAAAATAGAAAGTTTCATGAAGCCGTGAGCCTCGGCATGCCTCCTCAAAAATCTTATTGGTTACTTTTGGTTCCCGCATGTAAGGACAGTATCAAAAAATTGCTTTTCTTTTCTTTCGTTCTAGCTCTCGGAGAAGTTGCCCTGGCATCGACACTATTTGGTGAACTACCAACGTGGGCACTTCAAAGCCGCCGATTTGCTGAGACCTACGAATTCAACACGGCTAGTTTTCTTTTTGCCATCAATCTTAGCTTGAGCGGTCTAACTTATTTGTTATTGTTTGTAAGACCTAAGAAATTTGCTTTGAAAGGGGCCAGGTTATGAGTGCACAAATTATCTTCCAAGACACCAAAGTCAAACTTCCTCATGTTTCAAAAGCACTCACCGTCACAGGAGAAATCCAAAAGGGCGAAGTCATTGCGCTCCGAGGACCTTCCGGTTGCGGGAAAAGCTCCACCCTGAACGCGCTTGCCCTTATGGAAGATTCAAAACCAATTTATTTGATCGCAGGAGAATCAACGAGCGATATCGATCCATGGAAACTTTCCTGCGGCTATGCCTTTCAAGACACGGCCCTATTGGATCATCTCAATGTCATAGACAACCTTTGTTTTCCTTTGAAATTTCGCACCCCCTTCAAAGATTGGGATCTTAGCCTGCAAAGAGATCGTGCGATGCAGTATTTGAGAAACCTAGACCTCGATCATCTTTCAGAGAGCCTTCCTTGTGAGCTGAGTGGCGGCGAAGCACAACGTGTGGGCCTCTTGCGTGCCTGCATCTATGAACCAAAATTATTGTTACTTGACGAGACCTTTAGTGCGTTGGACAAAGAGACTAAGAAAAGAGTCAAAATATGGTTAAAGTCGCACATTCAACACACTCAAAGCAGCTGCCTTCTCATCGCTCACTCGGACGAAGATGGCGTGGACTTTGTGGATCGAGAAATCACATGGCCCACCTCATCAAATCTTGTGCTGCAATTCTAATACTAAGCATCTCGGCGTGCTCTGAACAGAAGACCCAAAATCATTCGGAGCAACTGCCCCCACCAGGTTTTCAAACCAAGCCTCAAATCTACATGGTCTTCGACCCAAGCCTGTCTCCGTTCAACCTTCCAAACCCTGAAGCCTTAAGCGCACAGCTCAATGCCCATGTCGAGGTTTTTCAATCCAGCGATCCCGCCGCTCAAATAGCCAAGATCAAAGAATACAATGCCAGACCTAGCGACCTCGTCTTAATTGGCCCCAGGAAAGTGCCTCCCCTTGAAAGCCTTTCCCTAATTCAGCACCCCAAGAGAAAATTAAGCTTGGTCTTGAACACAACTCCCAAAATTTCTTGGGACCCTAAAGGTCAAGATTCTTATGTGCACCTAGACATGGAAGGGCTTGAAAACTCACTTGAGGGTTTGCGAATGGCTACGAAAAGGATTGGCCTTGGTGAAGAAGCCGTCGGCTGGAAAATGGGGCAGAACCAAGAAGCTATACTCGTCCAGATCAACTGGAAACTTTGGCTAGAGCAGGCCCTCAAGTCCATTAGCTCGAATAACGGTTCTTCACCGTATGACGGGAAAGTCTGGAAAGAGATGAGCTTTGATGGCAACACTCTCGAGATTCGTATTAATAATCCGAATGGAGGACTTGAAGCTAAGACGCTCGAGGCCATCGAAAGAGTCGTCAAAGACTTCCGTCTATCTCAGCTTGGGCCGGGGGCAGCAGGATTCAGCGAATGACCAGCAAGACCCTCTTTCTGGTTCATGGCTTTATGGGATCTGCCCTCAACTGGGGGCCCGTCATTACGAGACTCAAAGCCAATTCTGATTTGTCAGCTTGGAATTTTGTGGCAGCCGACTTGCTTGGTCACGGAGGAAGACGCGGTCCAGACGCACTGCCATACGAAGTGTTGGACCATGCCCACCTCACGGCCGACCTAAAGCTGCAGCTTCCCGCTGGAGATTTTGTTGCCCTGGGCCACTCATTCGGGATTCGGCCCCTGCTTAGCTTGAGCCAAGATCCAGATGTCGGCCCTCGAATGAAAACGCTCATCATTGAAGACGCTTCGCCTGAAATCACTCAGGAGAATTACTTTCGTTTGAAGAGAATCATAGACCGAGTGCCTGTGCCATTCACCTCTCGAGATGAAGCCAAAGAAGCGATCTATGCTCAGTTCCCAAATGACAGAACACTAGCGATGTTCTTGTTTTCAAATATTCGCAAATTAGATTCCGGAGAACACTCCTGGCGCTTCGACAAGGACGGACTTATAAACCTTCTAGAAGAAGCCCACAGATTGCCACTCTGGTCAGAGTGGTCAAACTACTCAGGAAACCTCATTGTGATGAGAGGGGTAGATTCTGACCACCTTGACCAAGCACGCCTCAACCGCGCACTGGAAGCTCGCGGCAGCAAAAGTGTTCAGCTTATTGAAATTGCTCAAAGTGGTCATTGGATACATTCTGAGCAAGTTGAGAAGTTTACTGAAGAGTTGGTCAAAATACTCATCAGCCAAACTTAGCTTAGTCTTTTGTCTTCGAGATTTTTGCGAGATTTTACTCGTCATCAGTTCCAGTTTTTTTAGAACCGAAACTCAACAAGTCAGATGCTGTTGGCGCCTTAGCTTGTTTTTTGCGTAGATATACTACGATTCCAGCCGCTATTGCGAACAAAGCGGCAAGCATCACCACTAGGTCTTCAATGGGAAGGCCTAGAAAGTCTGTTGAAGGGGTTGTCTCTTGAACCACTGGCTCCGCGAGGCCGGGAACTTCTGTCCCTGCTTCGGAGGTTTCGACCGGCGTCTCATCGATGACGTCTTCGGTCGAAATCATCCCACCTTCGGGTGGTGCCTGAGATCCGACACCCTCGGAAGGGTCTTGCGGCTCTTGGTTAAGTTGATCTGTTTGAGCAACTTGACCAGCTTGAGCTTCCTGAAGAAGTTCTTCTTCGGCTTGGGCTTGAAGCCTTGCAGCCTCGGCCTGAATCCTAGAAAGAGTCGCTCGGTCAAAATTGCCAAGCTGAAGGCTTTGACCAACCTCAATGATGTCTGGGCTCGAAAGACCACTTTGGTTAAGAGAGGCAATCTCTCTCCAGCCATCAATCTCGCCATACATCCTCTGAGAAATGGCCGACAGTGAGTCGCCCGGCTGAACCACGACTGACTCAAGGCTAAGACCATACTCACTTTCAAAAGGCTTCATCACTGAAGAATCATTCGGCCTGAATGGTGAACTGAAATAAACAACTGACCCTGCACTAACGGCTTGGCCAGCATTCCACTGAGACAACATTCCGGCACGATCATCACGTCCATATAATAATACAGACAGATCCTTCCAAGACTTCTCATTTCTCACAAACACATAAGAGTTCATGACGTAGCCATCTTTTTCAAACGGCTGTGATGCGACGGAAGGAAAGCTAGATAAACGATAAGCCTTGCCAGAACTTCTGCGCACACTTCGCGGAGCAGTGCTTTGGCTAGTTTCTTTTAAGTCTAAATTTGCGTAAGAATCCGCGGACTGAGTAGTCGCGTTCTGACCGGGCGCTCCGAAGAGGTCTGCTTGATTGAATTCGCTGGATGCGGAGTCGCTACCTTCTGCGAAAGATTCATAGCTAGAAAGATCTTCATCGACGATTTCAGCAGAGGAATTACCAGAGGAACTGCACGCAGCGAGACCTAAGACATTTAGTCCTAGCGCCGTATATAAGAATGGTTTTTTATAAAGCCAGTTCTTGGACACAATTCCCCCTTCTATTTTAAGTCTAGGTCTATTCGGGTGAGTTGCAATGAAGCTCAAGCACTAAATAAGAAAAATAATTTGTCACATGCCAATGAATTGACCAAAGCCGAAAGCAGAGCTTCAATACAAAAGATATGAAATTGGGCTTGGAAGTTTTACTCGAAAATAAAAATCTACTTTCACGACTTTCCAATCGACGTGTCGCTTACGTCGGACACCCGGCCTCCGCTGATCACAACCTCAATCATGGCCTCGATCTTTTGATTGAGGCCGGAGTAAAAATTTCTGCCGCCTTTGGTCCACAACACGGAATCAACGGCGATAAGCAAGACAACATGATCGAAAGCGATCACGAGCAAGACCCGCGTGGCTTTCCTTTATATAGTCTATATTCCGAAGTGCGCAGGCCCACTCCTGCCATGATGGATAGTTTCGACGTTATCTTGATTGATATGCAGGACTTAGGCTGCCGTGTTTACACCTACGTCACCACACTCCTCTATATATTAGAAGAATGCGCGAAAGCGGGTAAAGACGTTTGGGTTCTAGATCGCCCAAACCCTATAGGCCGGCCCTCGGAAGGGTTTTTGCTCGATGATTCGCTGAGAAGTTTTGTGGGGGCATCAAAGATCCCCCTGCGGCATGGGCTAACGATGTGCGAACTATCATTGTTTTTATGCGAATATCACAAGCTTGACGTTTCATTAGAGCTTGTGAAAATGGAGGGCTACTCGATGACGGATGGGCCTGAGTATGGCTGGCCTCGTGATATGCCGTGGGTAAATCCAAGCCCCAACGTTCCTGTTGTTGATACCGCGAGATGCTACCCCGGAACTGTTTTACTTGAAGGATCATTACTATCCGAAGGCCGAGGAACGACTCGGCCTCTTCAGATCTTCGGAGCCCCCGGTCTTCGTTCCAAAGAAGTCATTGAGATGGTTGAAAAACGCGCACCGAAGATTGCGAGTTGCCTGACCATGAGGTCTTGCTACTTCGAACCTACTTTCCATAAATTTAAAGGGCAGCTATGTGCCGGCATTCAATGGCACACTGACACTGCCAATTACCGTCATGCAGAGTTTCAGCCAGTTCGCCTGATGGCACTCACCTTCAGCTCGATCAAAAAGCTTCAGCCAGAACTTATGAACTGGAGACAGCCTCCGTATGAATATGAGACAGTGAAGCTGCCCATCGACCTTTTGATGGGGGATATCCGGGGACGCGAGTGGATGGATTCTGGAACGGAGATTGAGGAGCTTGATAAAATCATGAAGCCTTCTGAGGCCGAATGGATTGAGCTGGCGAAACCACACTGGCTCTATGCTTAGATTTTTGCTTTGCCTGAGGTTTTGAAAAATACTAAATGACTGAATTTAAAGATTTAATTGTGTTGAAGTTTGGCGGTAGCAGCCTAAGTTCGCCCGTGCGAATCAAGAAGGTTGCCAGGCTGGCACTACGTCATCTTGAAGAGACACAGCATCTCATCATTGTCGTCAGTGCCATGGGCAAAACCACAAATCAGTTTCTAGACCTGGCCTCAGAAGTTTCCCCGAATGCTCATTCCGAAGAATACAAGCGGGAACTCGACATGCTTCTCACCGCGGGAGAGCGCATCAGCATGTCTCTACTTAGTATGGCTCTAGCCGACCTTGGCGCCAAAGCCGTTTCCTTCACCGGATCTCAAAGCGGAATCATCACCTCGGAAAAACATGGCGAGGCGAGCATTGAGGCCATCAGACCGATTCGGATTGAGGAAAATTTGCGCCACGGGAAAGTATGCATTGTGGCAGGATTCCAAGGTGTGAATGCCGCAAAGGATGTGACAACACTAGGTCGGGGGGGTAGTGACACCACGGCCGTGGCCCTTGGCGCCCATTTCGGGGCGAAGCTTGTCTATATATATACAGACGTGGATGGAGTTTATGACGCGGACCCCAACACGGTGACGGCGGCAAAGCAAATAAAAGAGCTGCCAGCAGCCACGGCTCTTGAGATGGCACGAAATGGAGCAAAGGTCCTTCACCCCACATGCGTCGAATGGGCCATCAAAGGAAACACTCCCGTTCGCGTCCTTTCAAGCTTCTTCCGGGGAGATGAAGCTCCGGCCCTTTCCGCCATCCAACAGCAGGGCACTTTGATCCTGCCGTAGCCCAAAGCCACCCATCAAAACGCAGCGCTCGATAATTTTTTTAAAATAAAATTTTTTTTGATAAAGACCCCGAGCAGACTTAGCCTTGAAGCCTATGAAATCTTATCACGATCTACTCGAGAGAATTTTGGCTGAAGGCACGAAGAAAGAAGACCGCACAGGAACCGGAACCTACAGTGTTTTCGGCCACCAAATGCGCTTCAACCTCAATGAGGGCTTTCCCCTCGTGACCACGAAAAAAATTCATTTGCGATCCGTGATTCATGAACTTCTTTGGTTCTTGTCCGGCGACACCAACATCAAATATTTGAAAGACAACAAAGTTCGCATCTGGGACGAGTGGGCCGACGAGAATGGCGACCTTGGGCCGGTATATGGTGCGCAATGGCGCTCATGGAAAACGGCGAGTGGTGAAACCATCGACCAAATCGCAAAAGTTATCGAGCAAATCAAAACTAATCCCGACTCTCGTCGCCTTATCGTCAACGCTTGGAATGTCGCCGCGATTGAAACGATGGCACTACCTCCTTGCCACACCATGTTTCAATTCTACGTTGCAGACGGAAAGCTAAGTTGCCAGCTCTATCAAAGAAGCGCAGACGTCTTCCTAGGTGTGCCGTTTAACATCGCGAGCTACGCCCTTCTCACGCACATGATCGCGCAAGTCTGCGGACTTGGCGTGGGAGATTTTGTCCACACTCTTGGCGACGCACACCTTTACTCCAACCATATTGAACAAACAAAAACACAACTAGCTCGTGAGCATATGCCGCTTCCGAAGTTGAAGTTGAACCCTGCCGTGAAATCTGTGTTTGATTTTACCTTCGATGATATCGAGATCTTGGATTACGAATCACACCCAACGATTAAAGCACCGATTGCTGTTTAGCGGGTCGAGTTTAAAATTGCGCCTTTAGAGGAGAGAGCGTTGATGAAAGACTTATCTTTAATTGTTGCGATGACCCGGAACAGAGTGATCGGCATCAACAATCAATTGCCGTGGCACCTACCCGAAGACTTAAAATATTTTAAAGAAGTCACCATGGGTTCGCCGATGATCATGGGTAGAAAAACTTTTGAATCTATCGGAAGACTTTTGCCGGGAAGACTCAACATCATTGTGACCCGCAATCGAAATTATTCTCCCGAAGAATTCCTCAAATCAAAAGGCATTGATCTCACGCCTGAAAAACGAGCTTTAGCCCTCGTTACAAACTCTCTAGAAGAAGCCATCGAAGCTTCACACGCAAACAATCAGCAATCACAAAACTCAAAAACCCCTTTCTTAATTGGCGGCGCAGAACTCTTCCAGCAAGGCATAGATCTCTGCACTAAGCTCTACATCACTTGGATCGACAAAGATTTTGCGGGAGACGCCTTCTTTCCTGAGCTTAGTTTGGACCAATATAGCCAAACTCAATGCCTGGAAAAAACCTCTCCCTACCCGCACAGCTATTGCGTGTATTCGCGCATTTAGCCCAAGACGCCCGCCCAGGCGTGCTTTTTTCTAGACAAGCCCCACTCAGCTCTCTAACAGCTCCTTAAACCCTTTCTTGAATTTCCATAAGGAGCCCTAAATGAAAGCATTTCCCCACCTAAAATCTCTACTTCTAATGACCCTAATCTCAGCGAATTTTCTTGCGATCTCTTCCGCCAACGCCGCAGAAACTCGCAAGCAGAAAATGATGGCCCGAGACCTTCAGACCATCGAAGGTTTTTTCGACACCGCCTACGCGCCCGCCGATTGGAAGAAAGCTTTTTCTGGATGGGTGCTAGAAAACGAAATTGCCGACGCCAAAGCCAAGGTACTAGCAAACCCCGAGATCACCACAAAAGATTTTCAAAAAATCCTCAGAGATTTTTTCTACTCCACAAAAGATTATCATGTTGGAGCCAAATTTTATTCTACAGAAAGAGCCTTGCTGCCCCTTGAGATTCGAGGATCACAAGGACGTTATTTTATTGTCAACATCAACCGCGATGAACTCTCAGCACAGAGTTTTCCCTACAATGTCGGCGATGAACTTATCAGCATAGGCGGCCGTTCCGTAGAAGACGAAATTACAAAGTTGAAAGCAGAAGTCGGCCAAAACTCAGACTTGACCGATCAAGCACTAGCTGAACTATATCTGACTTTCAGAACAGGATCTAACGCCATGACGGTTCCCTCTGGGAATGTGGTTCTCGGCATCAAGCGCAAAGGCTCGAACACAGTCTCAACCCATCAACTCACCTGGATTTACTCTTCCGAAAGTATTGGCGAGCTCCCTTCTCTGCCGACTCCCGAAGCTAGCAACTCTCGCAGACTTGCAAACCCTAGCACTCCCGCAGCCCGGGCCGCACACCTTCTGCAAAGCAAACAAATGATTTCTCCAATAGCCGAAGAGCTTTCCACTCGCCCAGGGGCCTCGGCTTCCTTCAACATTGGGAGCAAGACTTCATTCATCCCGGCACTCGGGTCGAAGATTTGGAGCACGGGTGAGAAAGATTTGTTTGATGCGTATATATTCCAAGACAAAGATCGCAAGTTAATGGGATACGTGCGAATTCCATCTTACGTCGCTGGTGCTGAACATGCGGCAGAATTTGCCAAAATCATTCGCAAATTAGAAACCCATACCGAAGGCCTTGTAATTGACCAAGTGAACAATCCTGGTGGCTCCGTGTTTTATCTCTACGCCCTCGCATCCATGCTAAGCGATAAGGCCTTGTACACTCCGAGACATCGTATGACGATCACTCAAGCCGATGTTGCTGAGGCTCTCTTCACTCTGCCAGAGCTGCGCAAGATACGCACAGACGAAGAAGCAAAGCTTTTCTTCGGCGACACCGTAGGCGGCTTCCCCGTCGATAAAACTTTCGTCCACTTCACGATCAAATTTTTTCAATTTATGGTTGATGAATGGAATGCAGGGAGGCAGCTCACAAGGCCTTATCACCTTTGGGGCGCTGACCAGATCAACCCAAGCAAAGTGGCACAATACACAAAACCTATTTTGCTTTTGACCAATGAACTTGATTTTTCTGGCGGAGACTTTTTTCCAGCCATTCTTCAAGACAACAAACGTGTAACGATTCTTGGAACTCGTACCGCTGGAGCCGGCGGGTATGTCATGAGACAAAGCTTTCCAAACATTTTTGGACTAGGCTTCTTCTCGTTGACAGGCTCCATAGCTGAGCGCGTTGACCAAAACCCCATCGAGAACCTAGGGGTCACACCCGACGTCCCTTACGCCCTCACCCCCGAAGACTTCCAAAACAACTTCAAAGGATACACTCAAAGTATTCTCTCCACTCTTAGAACGTTAATTTCCGAATAATACAATTTCAAACAAACCCCTGGCGCAAAGCAAAGTGCGCTCAGGGGCCCTTCCGGGCTCAGAGCTTTGCGCTCGGCCCCTCCTTAATTGCTAGGCGCGGATTGTGGACCGCGGTTTGCGGCGGCGGGTTTAGCAAGAAGCTCGCACCCCAAAAAAAATAGACGAGGTGCTTATAGCGTTTACTCGCACACGTGCGTCCCGCCTTCAACCTTCACTCGCACATTTTAGCCATTCTACATTGCTTGATGCATGCACCTGCATTCTTATTGTGGATAGATGAAGTCTCCCAACAAACAATCGACAACCAAGAAGGCCAAAGAAGCTGCGCAATAGATCCAGCGAATTGTCCTCAGAACTCGTGTACCCGTGAGTACTCAAACAAAGTGCATTCAACAATAACGATAGAAGCACCGCGGCATCGGTAGACGCGCCCCGGACGGGCTCAAGCCCTCCCTGCCATGTTAAGATTCGATGAAGCCGTCAAAACTGTGACGCTTTCGTGCTCTTTATCTGCCGGGAAGGAATGACATGGCACAGCATCTCCAGCCAGCCGCCCCAAATACAGCACGCAAAACTCCGAAACATACGCTCCATTCATAAATTCTAAAGCTCCGCCTCCGTCCTGACGATAATAGGAACATGGGATTTGTAGGTCTAATATTACTATTTGTATGTACCTTTGGTGGTTTCATGATGGGAGCCAAGTGGAATCTAGGCTTCTTTGGAGTCTTCTTTCACCCTGGGGAGTATGTCATTATCCTCGGTGCAGCCCTTGCGGCCCTCATTATTTCCACCCCCATGAAACACATCAAGCAGATTTTTGGATACAGCCTCAAATCTCTCAGCATAAAAGACATGGGCAAAGCAGAATTTATGGAAGGCTTGCAACTTATGTATGAACTCTTCCAGGCACAGAAGAAAGATGGCGTTCAAGCCGTCGAAGGCCACATCGAGGATCCCGGCAACTCTGCTATTTTCCAGAAATATCCAGGCATTCTCAACAATCACCACGCCGTAGAATTTATTGCTGACTCTATGAGAACGTTTATTTCAGGAGGTCCTTCTCCTTATGATATGGACGACCTATTAACGGCTGACCTAGAAGTCATGCACGAAGAAGAGCACATCATCCCTTCACAAATTCAAACCACGGCCGACGCCTTTCCCGCTATCGGGATCGTTGCCGCCGTACTCGGGATCATTATCACGATGGGAAGTATTGCGGAAGGTCCCGAAGTCGTCGGTGGAAAAGTCGCCGCAGCCCTAGTGGGAACGTTCCTCGGGATTTTCGTAGGATATGGAATTGTAGGTCCCATGGCGAAGCGTGTGGAATTTCACTTCCAAGCGGAAGGTGTTTTCTTCAACATGCTTAAAGCAGGAATACTTGCGAACTGCCGAGGCTTGCCTCCTTCTGTGAGTATCGAGTTTGCCAGACGAAGCATTGTTCCCACAGAGCGTCCTACATTCAAAGAACTAGAAGAAACTCTTAAAAACGCAGCAGCAGGTGGCGGAGGCGCAAAACAAGCCGCGTAATGCGGAAAAGCGCAAATCACAATGAGTGACGACAGCACACCGATAATCATCAAGAAGATAAAAAAAGGCGGACACGGCCACCATGGTGGTGCGTGGAAAGTAGCCTATGCCGACTTCGTAACTGCGATGATGGCCTTCTTCATGGTGATGTGGATTGTGGGAATGAGTCAGCAAGACAAAGAAACGATTCAAAGGTACTTCAACGACCCATTAAAATTTATGGATGGAAGTGCAGAGCTCAACATGGGATTCTTTGATAGCGCGCAAGGACAACAGGCCGTCAACGCCAACAAGTCCGGCGGCGTTACGGATTCTTCAAAAGCAGGTGGCCTAACAAGACTTCATCTCTTAGCTCAAGAAGTTGAAGCTGGGTTTACTCCAATCAAAAACGAAATTTACAATCTCAAAGTTTACCCCGACAGAATTCAATTTGCGATTTCAGCGCATTCTTTGTTTTCTCCAGGAGGCGCGCTCCTAAAAAGATCCGCAGAGCCTATTCTCAATCGAGTCGCCGAAGTCCTAAAAGGACTCAATGCTTACTTTATGATCGAAGCCCACACCGATGATCTTCGTGTAGACAGCCCCGACTATCCAAGCAACTGGGAGCTTTCTGCGGCACGCGCATCCACAGTTGTGAGATACTTTATTGAGGGACACTACATCGACCCCACTCGCCTGACTCTTATGGGAGCTGGGCAATATCGCCCTATCGCCGATAACGCCACACCAGAAGGCCGTGCCAAAAACAGAAGAATTGACATTTATATCGTGCCAAATGGAACAGACCGCACTGCTCTTCGCAGCCCGGCCTCAGAAGGCCGCCCTCCGAGCAAATAAAGCTTTCCCGTGTTGGGCGACAACAATCGTTGGCGTCCTAACACAAACTTCACACATTGACGCTGAGAATCTTCGTACCATAAGGGATAAGGATAAAGTTTTTTTAATGGGTTAAGTCTGTGCACCAGCATTCCGAAAAGGATTCAGGTATGCCGTACACAAAATCGAGATTAACAACGAGACCATCAAATAACTTGCAAAAGGTAGGACGTATGATGAGACCGCAAGAAATTATTGGGAAAAAATTTAAGACGTTAGTCGTAGGAATGACTAT
>CAZXHL010000016.1:0-37946 GCA_964640545.1 uncultured Bacteriovorax sp.
GAGGGCTGCTTGAATTTGAAATCTTCCACTTTTTACCGCGCACAGTTAAATCTTAGTGCGGATATTCTAACCAGTAGTGCTCAATTCCAGCATCTAGAAAAATCTTGGAGTCAGATTTAATCCAACCTAAAGATTCGTAAAACTTTAGTGCAGATGTCTGTGCGCCCATAAGCCACTTGCAATCAGCATAATTCTCTAAAGCGTATTGCTGGAGTGCTTGCATGAGACTGCGTCCGTGTCCTTGCCCTCTGAATTCTTTGAGTGTGGCGATGCGTTCAAACTTCAGGATATTCTCATCAAGAAGTCTACGAAGCCTTCCGGTGCAAACTGGAACTTCGTCAATTCTGCCTAGAAAGTGTATCGATTGGGCTTCATCTGAAATTTCAAGCTCGAGGGGGACTTTTTGCTCTTCGACAAAAACGACTTTACGAATGTCGAGGCATAGCTTGTATTCCTCGGATAGGTGAGGAGCTAAAACACAATTCAATCGGTCACTCATATGGGGATTTTATCAGAAAGTGCCGACTTTCCAAAAAAAAAGGGAGGCCCAAAAGCCTCCCTTTTTTAATTGCTCAAACTAAGATTATTAATCTTAGATCAGTTTTGAACTTCTACTTCTTCGTCTACTTCAGCATCAGCCATTAAGCCCTCTAGTCTAGTTTCTAGCTCTTCTCTCGTTGTCTTGATGACTTTGAGGTTCGAGTTGAAAGACCGGAAGTGTTCTTCGATTCGCTCACCGAAGCTATAATTGCTGTCGGAGGCGAAAGTCCTGTGTGAGACGTAAAGGAAGGTCATCTCGCCCAATGTAAGGTCGATCAACTCATTGTTGAGTTTTGTGAGCGACTCATTGGTCGTGTCGACGTTCACAACCATGTAATCGTGAACTTTCGCGTGGCGAGCGAAGAAGACATTGTGCCTAGGAAGGTTCATCGCAGATTCCATCTCAATCATTTTAATTTTTGCTGAGCTGAGTCCCATGAACCAAAGAGTGGTCTCGCCTACCAGCCAAGCATAGCCTTTGTAGATGTCCGCTGTCTCGAAAGGAACCCCTAAGAAGGCGTGGCTTAAGTCGAGAGCGGCAGCCGCCCATCCGATATAGGGAAGCATGTAAGTTGCTGTCGCTGCGACTCTGGAAGTTGTATCGATGTAGATTTCAAATTTTTCGTCTTCGTCGTCAGTTGCACGGTATTCGATAACACCTACAGTGATCTGAGTGGTGGCAACCACAAGACTTAGAATTCCAGTTGCTGTTCCATTCTTCACATATTTGTTGCTTTTCACAGCAGCTAAAAGGTTGGAAGCTTTGGGGCCGAGTTTAGTGGCCATACTAACGCCAACATTCTGAACGGAGACCACACCTTTAAGAATGCCAGCGAGGCTTCGAAGCGCTCCACCAGTCACGCCTGAATTTGTAGCAGCTGCAATTCTGTTAACCGCTTGTACGGCTTTTGGGAGGACGGTGACAAGTTTGCTTAATGAGATTTGAGTTAAGCTGCCAATTTTGCCAAGCATCGGGTAAGTCTTAACAGCTGCTGCAGATACGGCAGCCATTTTGTCGGCGTCTCTCGCTAAAGTTGCTGCGATTTGCAAAGTCTTCAGAGCGAGCTGGTCTTCGCCAGAGATTGTGGAAATAGCGTACAAGATACTGCGGCCACTTCCCTTGACGTCTTTGAGAGAAAGCTCGAGTCCACTTTTTAGCTGGCCGTTTTTATATTGCTGATCCATGAGGTAGCGCAGTCTGATTCTTGTTTCGTCGCCCGATTGAACGACTGCTTTGCTACCCAAAACAGACTTCATGCTTAAGAGTTCTTCTTTGGCTCCTTCCTCTGTGACTCCAAGAGCTACTTTGAGGCGAACGCCTTGCAGGAAAGACTGAAGTTGTGGATCAAATAGAACGGTTCCTGGGTCGACAACGGCTTGAAGAAGCATGGAGAGTTCTAAGTAGCGGTTGTGGACTCTGTTTGGCACAGAGTAACGTTTGATGAGATCTTTTACTTCTTTGGTGATTTCCGCGATAGCAGTACCATTTTCAATGAGGTCTAATATGAAGCCATTTGCATTTGCGAAGCGATTGTTTAAGGTCTGATCGTCTAATTCAAAGTCGCCACCAATGTTGGTGCTGTTAACGTTCGCGCGTGGATTGTCGAGGCGCGGGCGTCCATTATCAAGACGGGGGCCTCCGTTGTTGCGATCGTCATATTCATCAGAGATAGGGGCTGATTTTTCAGCATCTTTTTGGTCACTACGCTCTCTTCTTGCTTTAGAAATGTTTTCCGCCGTCAAAGCGTAGAGGTCGAAGGCGTAAGTGCTGTGCTTTGGAAATTCAATGACAGCGTTGGCTTCGTTGCCTGGAAAGAAATAACTTTTCAGAAGCTTCTCAACGAAAAGCACTTCAGAGTCCGAGCTTGTGTTGAGTGCAACACGAGAGTCCATGAGAGCTTCGTTGATCAAATAACTTGCTTCAAGAAAAGGACGGATGAGGTGTCGTCCATTAATCTTTTTGCGGATCCAGCGAGAGGGAAGGTAGTATTTAACTTGCCTTGCTGCTTTTTCGAGTTTCTTCTTGGCAACTTTGTTGAGTGTGTCGTCATTTTTGATGACCGTCCGAAGAAGTTCGTAGGCTTCTGGCCAGTTGCGATAGTCTTCTAGTAAGACCCTAGCGCGATAAATTTTTGAGTTTGCCGACTCAATCATTCTCGTGTCGTTGATGGCTGATTTGGGGTCGGAATCAATTTCCTGAGCCTGAACGGTTTGGAAGCAAAAGAGCGCCCCCAGTATGAGTAAAGAGGTTTGAGTGAACTTCATAAATCGAGTCATTTAAGCCCTACCTTTCGCGTTGTTGGCCTTATAGGACCACGCAACACAGTGCGTCAAGATGAAATTATTGCGCGCAGCCATAGAAGATTGTTGTGCATTGCGTTAAAAATCTGTATGATGCCCGAAATGAAGTTCTACATTCAGATCGCTAGAGTCATCTTAACCACATGTTTTTTATTGAGTTTTTCGTCTCAGGCCAATGTTTTCGGCAAGGACGATAGAGTGGCTTTCTACCCAACGGCTAAGCCTTGGACTGCAATTGGAAAAATTATCACTCCGCAAGGGATCTGCACAGGCACCTTGATCGGCCCATCAAAGATCATCACGGCAGCTCATTGCGTGCTGGCAAGTACGACTTTAGGGGTTTTAACGGCTCCGCAAGATATCAAATTCCACCCTGCATTTCAGGCCGGAGTCTCGAAAGGTCATTCTTGGGGAGTGGCTGTAACGCTCGGCACTCGTTTTCCACTCAAAGAGTTTTGGAACGATTGGGCGATAGTGGAGCTAGCCCATCCGCTTGGAAATGAATTTGGACATATGGTCCCAACGTCACTTCATTTGAAGACAAAAGATCATTTGGTAAGTCTGGTCGGTTACTCGGCTGACTTTCAAGAAGCTCGCAATGGAAGTTTCCAAAATACTTGTTACATCAAGGAATCGATTGAGATTGGATACGCGGGAAAAGATGCTCTTCACCTTCATGACTGTGATATGCGCGGTGGAGCTTCTGGTGGGCCAGTGATCGGTTGGATTGGTGGGCAACCTTATATTATCGCCATAAACGTCGCGCAGAAGCTTGATCCCAAAACGGGTGGGCTTTTGCCTGATGGGGTCACCTATTCAAAAGAAACCGCCAACGTCGCTGCACCAGTATATAAAGCCATAATGAACCTTATTCGTTGATAGCCGATAGTTGTTTGTGAACACAGCTCGCCCGGATTCATAAATACTTTTATCCTGTCTGCTATGAAACATTTCGTATTTGTCGGCGGAAGCCGCGGTATCGCCAAATCAGCTGTAGAGACACTGTTGAAATCAGATCTTGAATCCATCATCCATGTCTTCTCGAGGGAAGCCCCTCAATTCGATGGAATGGGATTTACTCCCGAGCAGGTTGATCGCGTTGTCTGGAAGTCATTCGATGCTTCGAGTCCTGAAGGTTCTATAGATTTGGCAGATGTCGATTTTGAAAACTTTGCAGGCTATGTCTACGCACCGGGATCTATCAACCTTCGTCCCTTTACATCATTAAGTCTCGAGGACTTTCAATTCGATTTTGAAATCAACCTGCTCGCCAACGTTCGTGTCCTTAAACAGATCATGCCTAGTGCTAAGAAGTCTTTGCTCCAACCTTCCTTCGTATTTTTCTCAACTGTTGCTGCATTGAAGGGAATGCCTATGCATAGTTCCATCTCTGCAGCTAAATCAGCTGTTGAAGGATTCACGCGCTCCATGGCTGCTGAGTATGCACCCAAAATGAGATTTAATTGTGTCGCTCCCTCGCTTACTGAGACAGACTTAGCCTTGCCTTTGACTTCGAGGGAAAACATTCGAAAAACTTCCGAGGAGAAACATCCGTTGAAGCGGCTTGGTAGGCCCGAGGACGTAGCAAACGCTGTGGTTTATCTTTTGAGTGATGAGTCGAGTTGGATGAGCGGCCAGATCTTAAGGCCTGATGGTGGAATGAGTATGTAGGGGCTTTCGATTTTATATTCTAAAGGGTTTGAATCTCACCAAAAGCTCTTTTGAGTAGGTAGACCCAAAGTATTGGCTCTTGTTTTTAGTCTCTAATGGCAATTTAAATTGCGAAGAAAAATTATTTTCAAAGTTTTCTATCTTCACACTCTGTAATTTCCATGATTCGTGCAAGACTTCTCCTGTTGCTATCCCATTCGGTGTTTCAGTAAACAATCGGTAGCGTTCCGTGAGCCATCTATGCTTCGCCAGGTCCTGGATATTGCTGGAGTTCATTGTGTCAGGATCAATACTTGCAATCAGGCTAAGAGAATTCTCAGAATCAAACTCATAGGAATCACTTGTTATGTGTCCGCTCAACTTGGCATACCTATAAGGAAGACAAAAGAATCGTCTCGCAATCCAGTTTGCGAGTTTGTGATCGGAATCGAGAGTGAAGAAGTATATGCCAGCGCTTCCTTTATGTTTCACATAAGTTCGTAAGTTGAGCTCCCATAGTTTTGAAAACGGAAGAATAGGGCTCAAGGGAAAGCGCACACGGCTCATTTGAAAGGGAACAATGCTCACAAAAGCTTCGTCGTGAAGCGTGTCGACTTCTAAGCCAGCTGGGAGCAGTTTCTGTAGCTCGTCGGCGTTGACCCAGAAGTGAATAAACAAAACATGTTCCCAAGTCTGCTGAATGATCCAATTTTTGGAGTCGGGCAGTGAGCTGGTCATCCAATCAAGAATTAGCTTCTAGAAACTTAAGTACGTCGTCAGCCTGCTCCTTGGTGGAGGCTTTGCGGTCGATCCAGACAATGACTCCGTCCTTGATGAGAAAGGCTTGTCTGCTTGAAAAGCCCATCATAGACGAAACTCCGAAAGCCTTGATCACTTTTTTGTCCGTGTCTGCAAGAAGATCGAAGGGCAGGCGGTACTTCTCCTTGAAGTCTAGCTGGGCCTTAACTTTGTCAGAGCTGACTCCATAGACTTTGACATCTTTTTTGGTGAGGACGTCGAAATGATCGCGAATGCTGCAAGCCTGCGCTGTGCAGCCAGGAGTATCGGCCTTGGGGTAGAAGTAAACGAGGGTGTAGCCTTTGGCAGCTTCTTTTCCGAGATCAACTTCTGCCCCATCTTGATTGATCGCAGAAACTTGAGGAGACTTGGAGCCGATTTTAAGATCGCTGGCTAACAATTTGTTTGCGCTGAAGACAGAAAGGAAGAATAGGGAATGTGCTATGAGGTCGAGAGATAGGTTCTTCATGAAGAATTACTCTATTCGTATTCATGAATTTGAGGAAGTCCTGTTTAGGGACTTTCTGAAAATATATTTTCTTAATATATGTGCCATAAGTTTTTCCTATGTAAACGCAATTATTTTATGTCTATAAAGGTGGCATGTATTATGCCCAAACGTGCAGGTGCCATTGCAGAAACTAAGCCTATCTATTTTGTCGATAAGTGCTATCCTCCCTTACTCTTCTCCTCATATCGAGCGAAGCAACTGTAGTTAAACTACCGCGGCCGTCGCGAAGGAGTCTAAAATGCATAATTATTATTGGAATGACTTGTACTCAGGTTGGGGTTGGTTTCTTTGGTTTGGAATCATATTCTTAATCTTTTCTAGTTTTGGGAACTGGGGCTACACTTATACGGCTCACAGAAAAATTAGTCCCAAGAAAGAAGCAATAGATATACTCAATGAGCGGTTTGCTCGAGGCGATATTACCAAGGATGAATTTCAACAGATCAAAGCTGAGATTCTTCCTGGGCGATTAGCGGCAGGGACATGAAACCCGGCGTAGACAGCGCCTCCCGGAATTGTGGCACGGTTGTGTCGGTCAGGGGAAGTGTGGTCGATGTCGAGTTTAAAGGAAAGATACCTTCGATCTATTCCGTTTTGCGCACTGGCCCCAAAAATGAAATCATCATCGAAGTTCTGAGTCAGGTTGACGAAAATACCGTTCGCGGTATCGCACTGACTCCGACCCAGGGGCTTTCGAGACGTATGATAGTCGAAGACACTGGTGCTCCATTGATGGTTCCTGTGGGCAAAGCCATCCTTTCTAGGGTCTTCGACGTCTTCGGGGAAGTGATTGATCATGGTGTTCCGGTTGAGGATCTGGAATGGCGTTCGATCCATAGCCCGCCACCCGCACTTTCTAAGAGATCGACAAAATCTGAAATATTTGAAACTGGGATCAAGGTCATAGATGTGCTCGCGCCCCTAGAGCTCGGAGGCAAGGCAGGACTCCTCGGCGGAGCAGGCGTTGGGAAGACGGTTCTGCTTTCGGAAGTCATTCACAACATGGTTGGCAAGCACAATGGTGTGAGTATTTTTTGCGGAATTGGAGAGCGTTGCCGCGAGGGCGAGGAGCTCTATCGTGAGATGAAAGACGCGGGAGTGCTGCCGAATATGGTGATGCTTTTTGGCCAGATGAACGAACCGCCAGGCAGTCGTTTTCGAGTGGGGCACGCTGCTCTGACTATGGCCGAATATTTCCGAGAAGATCAAAGACAAGATGTCCTTCTGCTCATCGATAATATCTTTCGTTTTATCCAGGCAGGTTCTGAGATTGCGGGAATGATGGGACAAATGCCTTCTCGTCTTGGCTACCAATCCACAATGAGCACAGAATTGTCTGCACTTGAGGAGAGAATCGCAAATACGGAACGAGGTGCGATCACATCCATCCAGGCAGTTTATGTTCCGGCGGATGATTTTACGGATCCCGCTGCTGTCCATGCCTTCTCTCATTTGTCGGCATCGATCGTGCTTTCTAGAAAACGTGCTAGCGAAGGTCTTTATCCTGCCATTGATCCGCTTCAATCTACATCCAAAATGGTGACGCCAGGAATAGCCGGGGAAAGACACTATCAGCTGGCACAAAATATTCGCAGAACTTTAGCCCAATACTCAGAACTCAAGGATATCATTGCCATGCTCGGCCTGGAGCAATTGTCTCCAGAAGATCGAAAAGTCGTGGGTAGGGCTCGTAGGCTTGAGCGTTTTCTCACGCAGCCATTTTTTACAACGGAACAGTTTACCAATCTCAACGGGAAACTAGTGAGTCTTAAAGACTCGCTAGATGGGTGTGAGCAAATCTTGAATGATGAATTCAAGGAGTACCCCGAGAGCGCTTTCTATATGATTGGTTCCATTAGAGAAGCTGAGGCCAAATCTCATGCTTCTTAAGATTCTTCTCCCCTCTAAAGTTTTCTCGGTCAATAGCGAGGTAGTTCGTATCAATGCTGAGACTCATAACGGATCTTTCGGTATTCTCCCGCATCGCCTCGACTGTATTGCTGCTCTTAGCCCAGGAATTTTGACCTATCAGATAGAATCTCAAGCAGAATCTTTTGTTGCGATTGATGAAGGAATTCTGATCAAGACCGGGGATGAGGTCATCATTTCAGTTCGCCGTGCTTTTGAGGGTGATGACCTCGAGAAGCTTCAGGCGGACGTGGAGCGGGAGTTTTTACAGATCGAGGCAAGAGAGCAGGACGTGCGTTCTGTCTTGGAGAAAATGGAAAGTGGTCTCATCTACCGCTTGGCGGAGTATCAAGATGATCAATAGAATTCGAAGAATTTTTCTTCTTAGCGGCCCCAAAAACTTTAGAGATATCAGCGCCAATGTTAGGCGAAAGCTGAAGGCAAAGCGCCAAAAAGACCGAGGAGTTTGGTTTGGTCTTGGAATGATGGGGCTAGTTGGCTGGTCCATCGTACTTCCCACTATTGTGGGAGCTGGTATCGGACTGTGGCTCGATACCAAACACTCCGGTTCACATTCATGGACTTTAATTTTACTAGTGGCTGGACTTAGCATTGGTTGCTTCAATGCCTGGCGCTGGATGATCAAGGAACATCACGCCATAGATGATGATGAAACCGATGAATAATTTTACGGAACTTTTCATTTCATTTGTTTCCGGAATGCTTCTCGGACTTATCTTTTTTGCAGGTTTATGGTGGACGCTCAAGATTTCTCTGTCATCGCGTTATGTCGCATTTTGGCTTTTGGGAAGTATGATGCTTAGGGCGGGGCTGGTTCTTGTTGGGTTCTATTATGTTGGAGGCTCGAGTTGGCAGAAAATGGCCTCGTGCCTTGTTGGATTTTTTATCACTCGAGTCCTCTTCTCTCGAAGCGTCCAAAAATCTAAGAAGGTTTTATGGACTTAAGTTCGGATCAAGTTGTGCTGTGGCAGTCAGGCTTCTTTAGAATAAACGAAACCATGGCGACAACCTGGGTGATTCTCATCGTAATGGGTGTTGGTGCAAAACTCATAACTCGTAATCTAAAACACCAAGTTAAAGTCTCAGGTGCTCAGGCTCTCCTGGAAATTATCGTGATATCAATTTCAAAACAAATTGAAGAAGTGGGGCTTAAGAATTCGAGGGAGTATCTGCCGTTCCTCGGAACGCTCTTTTTGTTTATTGCTGTATCAAGTTTATTCACGGTCATTCCTGGATATTCCCCTCCAACAGGATCACTTTCAACTACAGTCGCTCTGGCCGTTAGTGTCTTCGTTGCTGTGCCTTTTTTTGGAGTTATGAAGCGGGGTTTTGGAGGCTATCTCAAGTCTTATCTTGAACCTACTTGGATGATGCTCCCCTTTAATATCATCAGTGAGGTTTCTCGGACCCTTGCGCTGGCGATTCGCCTCTTTGGAAATATGATGAGTGGAGCGATGATCATTGGAATTCTTTTGACGATCACTCCGCTGATTTTTCCGATCGTGATGACGACCCTCGGGCTTTTAACAGGAATGGTACAGGCCTATATATTCTGTATTCTTGCTGCGGTTTATATGGCGGCAGCTACTCGACCCCGTGAAGCACCGAAGTCCGAAGTCGAACTTGAAATTGAATCAGAGCCAGCTCAATAAAAGATAAAGAGAAAGAAAAGGAAAATTTATGGATAACATGACCATCATAGCAACAGCCTCCATCGTGATGGCTGGATTTACAACCGGCATCGGTTGCCTTGCCCCTGCTTTAGCGGAAGGCAAAGCCGTAGCCTCAGCGCTCACATCACTTGCGCAGCAGCCTGATGCCTCCGCTACAATCACGAGAACTTTGTTCGTGGGACTGGCTATGATCGAGTCAACGGCAATCTACTGTTTTGTCGTGTCCATGATTTTGATTTTTGCCAATCCTTTTTGGAATCATTCCATCACACTAGCATCAGGAGGATAGATTATATGCTGATCGATTGGTTTACTGTTGTCTCTCAAGCTATCAATTTCCTGCTACTGGTCTGGTTGATGAAGCGATTTCTCTATAAGCCTATTCTTAATGCGATCGACGCTCGAGAGAAGTTGATCGCATTCCAGGTGAAGACAGCTCAGGAGAACAATTCAAAAGCAAAAGAAGAAAATGAAATTTTTAAAAAGAAGAATCAAGATTTTGATGAAAGGCGTTCCGTCTTAATGGGGGAGGTAGTCGAAGCTGCAGAGTTAGAACGGAAGGGTTTGCTTGAAGGAGCTCGCAAAGAAGCTGACGATCTAAAGACAGAAAATACTAAGAGTTTTGGTGACGATCGCAAAGCCTTGATCGAGGATCTCAATCGAAGAGCTCGTAATGAGGTCTTCGCAATAGCGAGGAAAATTCTTGGAGATCTCGCAGAATCAAGTCTCGAAGGAGAAATCACCGAGACCTTCATCCGAAAGATGAATGAACTAAGCTCCGAGGAACGGAAGGTGTTGACCGAGTCTTTCAAGCAATCCTTTGAGGTGATTCTAATCAAAACAACTTTTGAACTCTCTAGCACTTCAAAGAAGTCCCTTTCGGGAAGTATCAAGTCTGCTTTTAATGTTACAAACTCCGTTGAATTCCAAACATCGCCAGAATTAATCTCAGGAATTGAACTCACGTGTGGGGGGCAGCGGGTTTCTTGGAGTATTTCGGGATATCTTAGCTCGCTAGAGAGAAGCGTTGCAGAGGCTTTTCCAGCGTGACTCTATCTACCGCCATTTCGTCAGATGTGTTTGATGGACTCTTTGCTAGTCTTGAGAGGGCTCGATCGGGTCTAAGTGCTGATTTTACTCCTAGGGAAATAGGGACGATCGTCTCAGTTTCAACGGGCATTGCCATGGTTTCGGGGCTTCCTGATGTGGGTCTTGAGGAACTGCTGGAATTTCCGGGTAAATTATTTGGCATAGCCTTGAATCTAGATAGAGAATCTATCAGCGTTGCTCTCCTGGGTGATCACTCGAAGCTCAAAGCCGGAGACGATGTCGAACGCACGGGACGTGTCATGTCGATAGCTGTCGGGGAGCAAATTCTAGGCAGAGTCATCAATCCTTTAGGGGAGCCTCTTGATGGTTTAGGTGTATTGAAAGGATTGTCGGAACAGATGCCTATCGAGCGTGCTGCCGCGCCCATCATGAATCGTTCTCCAGTGAGAGTTCCCCTTCAGACGGGGTTGAAGGTCATTGATGCTTTGGTTCCCATAGGACGGGGACAACGTGAACTAATTCTTGGTGACAGACAAACCGGAAAAACCGCTATTGCGATCGATACGATTCTCAATCAAAAAGGCAAAAACGTATTGTGTGTCTACTGTGCCATCGGGCAAAGAGCTTCTTCTGTGGCGAAGGTCGTCGCAACTTTAAAAGAAAAGGGCGCGATGAGCTACACGGTTGTTGTAGTATCCGAGGGTAACGATCCTCCAGGGCTGAGCTATATTGCTCCATACGCCGCAACAAGTATCGCCGAATATTTTATGTTAGATGGCCGGGATGTTTTGATTGTTTATGATGATCTGACTCAGCACGCTCGCTCGTATCGCGAACTATCACTACTACTACGTAGGCCGCCAGGCCGCGAGGCTTTCCCTGGAGATATTTTCTATATTCATTCACGCCTTTTAGAGCGAGCGACCCATTTGCGCGATGATCTGGGGGGCGGGTCTATGACAGCACTTCCTATCATTGAAACTGAAGCTCAAAATATTTCTGCCTATATTCCCACCAATCTTATCTCTATAACTGACGGACAGATCTATCTTTCACCCTCACTTTTTCAGTTGGGAGTCCTTCCCGCCGTGGATGTGGGTAAGTCTGTCTCTCGTGTAGGCGGTAAGGCGCAATTATCTTCCTATAGGGGCGTGACGGGTGATTTGAAACTGGCTTACGCACAATTTGAAGAGCTTGAAAGTTTCGCTAGGTTTGGTGCCCATCTTGATGATGACACTCAGGCGGTGATTGAGCATGGCAAATGGATCAGGTCTTGTTTGAAGCAATCAGAGTTCTCTCCCGAGTCTGTAACAGAACAGATTTGTGTTCTGGTTTGTCTGGGAGCTAAGCTCTTTGACTCAGTTCCCATCGAGCAAATGCTTGAAGCTGAAGCCTCTGTTCGTGAGGCGTCTCTTCAGCTTCCAAAAGAATTTTGTAGTAAGTTAGAAAAAGGCGAAAATTTAAATGCTGAAGACAAAAAATCAATTCTTGATTTGGGAAGTTTGGCTCTTAAGCCTTATCTAGAGAAGGTCGAAAGCTCAGATCCCAAATGAGAGATACTGTCGAAACTCTTAGGCGAAAGATAGGTAGTGCTACCGACTTGCATGGCGTGGTCAGAACGATGAAGGCGATGGCGGCATCGAGCATCACTCAATACAAAAACTCATCAAAAGCCTTGGTTGATTACCATCGCAGCATAGAGCTTGGACTCGGCGCGTGTTTTCGGTATCCGATACCTGTATCTGGCACCTTAATACCGGTGCCAGATACAGGTATCGGATACCGAAAGATTGCGATTGTCTTCGCCTCGGATCAGGGACTTGTGGGGAAGTTTAATGATGTTGTGGCTGATTTTGTCATTGAGGAATTGGGTGCCGATATTGCGAGCGCGAAGATTTGGGTGGTTGGCGCTAGAATTAGCTCTCGCATTGAGGAAGGCGGCGGTAAAATAATGGGCCTTTTTCCAGTGCCAAATTCCGTAGAGGCTATCACCCCATTAGTCGGAGACATTTTACTAAACTGTGGAGATCTCGAGGCTCAGAGCGTCCTTTATCTATTTTACAACGAAACAAAATCTGGCTCAGGTTACAAGCCAAAGTGTCTGAGACTCTTGCCTCTCGACTCGACGTGGCGGTTGCAGCTTATAGAAAAGAAATGGCCTACGAATCTTAATCCCGAGATCTTCGGAGATGGTGTCTTGGAGTCTTTAATTAGAGAGCACCTTTTTATTGCCTTGTTCCGTGCCTGTGCAGAGTCGCTTGCGGCAGAAAATGCAAGTCGTTTGGCAGCCATGCAACGAGCTGATAAAAACATTGAGGAACTATTGGAAGGCCTTCAACGATCCTTCCATCAAATGCGTCAAAGTCGCATCGATGAAGAGCTTTTTGATCTAATATCGGGTTTCGAAACTTTGGGGGGAGATGTATGAAAATTAAGACAAAAGATTACAGAGTGGACGCTAGGGGTGAGTTTGACATAAGCAAGTGGCCAACGGATATAGACGAGCTTTACACGTCCAAGAAACATTATAAAGAGGCTCTTGCGGAAAACATCAAGGAACTTTCTGATCTTCAGCGTATTTTATATGCGGCCAATGATTATTCTATTCTTATAATTTTACAGGCGATGGATGCTGCGGGGAAGGATGGGATCATCCGTCACGTGATGTCAGGCGTGAATCCGCAAGGTTGCCAGGTCTTTAGCTTCAAACATCCTAGCACTAATGAGCTTGAACATGATTTTCTTTGGCGGACGACCAAAGCCCTTCCTGAAAGAGGGCGGATTGGTGTCTTCAACCGCTCGTATTATGAAGAAGTGTTGGTGGCTCGGGTTCATCCCGAAATTTTAGAAGCCGAGAGAATTCCAGAATTGCCAGCTCAGGAGGATGATGTGTGGAAAGAGCGCTTCGAATCTATCTTAAATTTTGAAAAGCACATTCATCGCAATGGCACACGCGTTATCAAAATCTTTTTACACATGTCTAAGGATGAACAAAGGCAGCGCTTCCTAGATCGCATTGATGAAGAGGAAAAAAATTGGAAATTCAGCCAGGCCGATATCGAAGAGCGCAGATACTGGAATGAATACATGAAAGCCTTTGATTCCTGCATTCAAAACACAGCGACAGAGCATGCACCCTGGTATGTCGTGCCAGCCGACGATAAGAAAAATGCTCGTTTAATCGTCTCCCAAATTATTCTTGAAACTTTGAAAGATCTAAAAATGAGCTATCCGCAAACAAGTGATGCTAGGCAGAAAGAGCTCAAACAACTTCGAAAGTTGCTTGAGCAGGATTAATTAAATAGCACTTCAACTTCATGAATCTTACCGTCGTCAATTAGCTCAATGGGTTCAGCTTTTGAGTGAGACTTCGAATTACGGCGCAGGGATATTTTGTACAAGCTGCTTTTCCACCTGTACTCAATTTGGAAGAAATTCCATTCTCTAGGCACACACGGTTTCACGGACAAGGTATCACCGCGAAGCTCAAAGCCAAGCAATGATTCTACGGCCGCACGGTACATCCAGCTAGCCGACCCTGTATACCAAGTCCAGCCACCTCGGCCTACATGAGGCCAAAGTCCATAGATGTCAGCTGCAGCAACGTAAGGTTCGACTTTGTATTTATGAAGGCCCGCCCGAGTGGAGCTATGGTTGATGGGGTTGAGTAAGGAATAGAGTTCGGCCGCTCTGTTGCCATCGCCAAGTTTTGCAAAGGCCATCAATGTCCAAAGCGCGGCGTGTGTGTATTGGCCACCGTTTTCTCTCACGCCGGGCACATAACCTTTGATATATCCGGGGTTAAGGACGCCCTTATCAAACGGCGGCGTAAATAGTTTGATGAGTCCATCACCTCGATCGATCAAGAGCTCATCCACGGCGGCCATGGCACGCTGTGATCGTTCGGGATCTCCAGCACCAGATAAGACAGACCAAGACTGAGTGATCGAATCAATACGGCATTCATCATTTGTGGATGATCCCAAAGGGGTGCCATCATCAAAGTAGGCTCTTCGATACCAGTCACCATCCCAGGCATGGGCTTCGACTGCCTCTTTGAGATCTATGAGATGTTGTTTGTATTTTTTGACTCGTTTCTCTTGTCCCCCGGCGGCTTCGATATAGGGAAGGAAGGCTTCAATTGTCGTATACAGGAACCACGCCACCCAGACACTTTCACCTTTGCCCTTGGGGCCAACTTCGCTCATCCCATCGTTCCAGTCGCCTGATCCCATTAGTGGAAGTCCGTGCGCGCCCACTTCGAGACTGCGATCAATTGTAAGGGCGCAATGCTCCAGTAGACTGACTGATTGACTAGAAGTCTCGGGAAGCGTGTAGGCGTCGTCTACTCCTTCAGCTAATAGGGGAGCTTCAATGAAAGAAGAGGTCTCGTCCAAAATCGATAGGTCTTCTGTATTCTTAAGGTAGTAACTTGTCACAAACGGCAACCACAAGAGATCGTCTGAGAAACGTGTTCTCACTCCGCGTCCAGTTGGGGGGTGCCACCAATGTTGTACATCCCCCTGTGGAAACTGTCTGCCGGCAGCACGAAGAATGTGTTCTCTACTGATGTCGGGAGAAGTGTAAACGAGCGCCATCACATCTTGAAGTTGATCACGGAAGCCATAGGCTCCGCCAGATTGGTAGAAGGCGGACCTAGCCCAAATTCTGCAAGAAAGAGTCTGATAGAGAAGCCAGTTGTTGACCAAGATATTCATAGCTTCATCCGGAGTTTGAATTTGCAGCCCACCGAGTAGTAGATCCCAATAGACTTGTGAATCTTTGAAGGCATTTTCCACAGCAGCAAAGCTTGAGAACTTGCTAAGGATTCCATCCACTTCTTCCATGTTGTCGCCCTGTCCAAGAAGCATAAAGAATTCTTTCGTCTCGCCGGGTGCCAAGGTGAATTTGTGCTGAAGAGCCCCGCAGGGATCGATACCCGCACCTGAAGTGCCCAAGAGGCCCACCTTTTCAAGAGCCGCAGGGTTTGTAAGTGAGCGTTGAGGGCCAATGAATTCATTTCGATCACAGGTATAATCCCTAGCGGTTTCGGAAATCTGTTGGAAGGCGATGCGATTTGAAAACTCATTGTTGTAGGGGTTGCGTGCCAGAATTGCCTGAGTCTTCGGGTCAATTTCTGTGATCACAAAAGGTGCGGAACTACCTCTTGAGAATCCTAAGTTCCATTCCACATAGTTGGTTATGGATAGGTTCCGTGGAGTCTTGTCTAGGTTTTTGATCTTTACTCTTGTGATTTTTACCCTATCGTCTGGAGCGGCAAAAACTTCTAGGCTTTGCTGCAAGCCGCTACTATTGTGTTCAAAGCGCGTACTGCCCCGGGTGTGTTTGATCAGGTAGTTGTCTTTGCCTCTAGCAGGTAGTGGCGTGGGGGACCAGAATTCACCATTTTCTTCATCACGGATATAGACGCACTCGCTTGTGGGATCACTAACGGTATCATTTGACCAAGGAGTCAGACGGTTCTCTCGACTATTTTCAGACCAGGTATATCCGGATCCCGACTCAGAGATGATAAAACCAAAATCTTTTTGATTCGCTACCACATTAATCCAAGGGGCGGGAGTCCACTGCTCATCACCAAGGACGATGCAATAAGACCTTCCATCGTCGCTAAAGCCCCCAAGGCCGTTGAAGAACTTCAGTTCGGGAATCGTTAGCTCTGCAGCTTCGTGGCTCCGAGATTTAGTAGGTAAAAACTTCGGAGTGAGTAGGGGAGATTCGGCAGAGTTCAGTTTGACTCGTTTGAGTTGTTCCGAAAGGGTTCCTTTTCCAGCCTGAAGAATCACACGAGCTGTGCTTCGCAGGAGAACTAGATCTTCTTCGGGAATGATGTCTGTTCTTCTAAGAAAGACGCCTCCGGATTTGTCCAGCAATGCTTTTGATCCACAGATCCGGATCTGTCGTTGCAATTCGTCTTGAAGGCCCTGAAAATAACTGGGCGCACGCTCATTCAGGATGACCAAATCAAACACTAGTCCCTTAAGGCGTAGATATTCGTGAGCATGTAATAGCTCCCGAACCATGAGCATATCTTTTTCATCGTTAATGGATGAGAGAACGATAGGCAGATCTCCACTTATTCCATAAGCCCAAAGCCCCGTTTGGGACTTTGTATTTTTTGCGAGTGCGTGAGGACGGGGCCGTAGTGAAGGGTTCGAGTATATGATGTGACTGGCGAGACTCTGATAATGATGAGCTTTGTAGGGTGAGATATTCAAATGACGAAGGTGAACTTGGGCGTGAGTCCACGCAAGTTCTGCTTCGCGGGAGAAAATGTGCGGGTCATGATATTTGTCGCATAGCTCAAGAGCCTCAGCCCTGGATGTTGCCATCCCGGTGGCAAAACACAGGCGAGTCGTTTCACCAGGCTTGACTTGGACGACTCGTCTCAAAGAGAAAATAGGATCGAGCACAGAACCGACAGTATTGGAAAGGGGTCTTTGCTCATCGATCACCAGAGGATTGGAGGAGCTTCGACCTCGACCGATAAAACGATTGCGATCAGTTTCGTATTGGAGCACTCCAAAATCTTGTCCTTCAGCCAGGACCACATGGAATCCACAGACGTCCGCTTCTTTCGCAGATCTTTTTCTACGGGTGGCAATCAAAGCGTTAGAGGCTTGGATGAATTCTGTTTGGACAAAAAGATTGCTGAAGGCAGGGTGAGCCACGTCATCGACGTGAGGAGCGAAGACCGTCTCAAAGTAACTCGTGACTTCAATTTCGACTGTATGTAGTGAGTGGTTACTGAGGGAGACTCGTCTCAATTCGACGTTGTCTTCAGGAGATACGATGATTTCCGTATGAGTCGTGATGTTCTCATCGCGGCGATGAATGTTTACGCGGTCTTCAGAAAAGCTAACGTCATATTTACTGGGTTCTGTGGCCGTAGGCTGGAAGCCTGCACTCCAGAGCTGGCTAGTGTGTCTGTTGCGTATATAAATGAATTGTCCCCAGTTATCCCTGATCGCATCTTCGCGCCAACGATTGACGGCTAGCTTTCCACATCGTGAATAACCAGTTCCACTCGCACGTAGTAAGACGGAGTAGTTGCCGTTGGATAGAATTTGAGTGCGAGGGGTTGTCAGATCTTTTCTTGAATAGCTTCTAGGCCTTGATGAAGTTCTATAAGAGCTAGCAGGATCCGGTTTCACTTCTTCTTGGCGAGGTTTGGCGAGCAGAACTTCTTGAGGAACTTTTTCTTGAAGCAAAAGTGCGGTTGATTGAACCAGGGGATCAGTATGAAAACGCTCTTGCATGATGTTGTCATTCAAAATGTTATTGATAGCAACCAAACTCATGCCTTGGTGATGGGCCATGAAAGATCTCAGGGTGAAGCTCTTTTGCTGGGGAGGCATTCTCTCAGGAGTGAAGTCGATAGATTCGTAAAAACCATACTCCGATAGCATGCCTAGCTCTTTAAGCTTGCCTAAATTCTTTAGGGCTTTCCAAGGATCAATCATGGCGGCAATCATGGTTGAGTAAGGGGAGATGACGAGATCATCACTGAGTCCACGTTTGAGTCCGAGGCCCGGGACTCCAAAGGGACCATATTGGAAATTAAGTTGAAGATCTCTAGCGTTGTAGCCAGCTTCAGAAATTCCCCAAGGAACTCCCATATGTTCGCCATACTCTATCTGACGTTTTAGGACGGCGAGGTATGTTTCATGCAGAAGAGTCTTTTGATAGTCTTTCATAACCAAAAGTGGCATGAGGTACTCAAACATGGTCCCAGTCCAGGAAACGAGGGCTCGTCCTCCCTTAACCTTGGCTAGTGGTCTGTTCAGGTGGAACCAATGTTCTTGTGGAACATCGCTCTTGGCGATAGCGACGAAACTAGCAAGCCTGGATTCTGAGGCTAGAAGGTCATAATAGGAATTGTCTTTTCTATCATCGACAATGTTGTATCCAATAACAAAAGTCTTACGTTCTTTGTCGTAGAGAAAAGAAAAATCCATCTCGTCAAAAAGTTCATCGCACCACTGTACGATGTCATAGAGGCGTTTGGTCTTGGCAGAGTTATGGCTGGGAAGCTCGTTCTCCAGAGTCTCACGCCGGTCTTGAATGATGTCTTTGACTTGGGCGATGGAACGAGTCGTCCAAGTTTTAAGAGTGTCGTAGCTTTGAGAATGAGCATACGAGGACAAGTCAGTGGCTAGTGTCGAGATTATGTCTTCTGCTTGTGTGAGCCTAGCCCAAAGTCCTTCTAGGTCTTCTAGCCACGAAGATGAATCCTCGCTTTCGGAAAGTTCTAGTGTGCTTAAGGTATTGACAATGTCATCTCGAACTTGGTCAAGAGAAACAGACAAGTGGCCTTTTGTGGAAGGCATTTCTTGGTTTAGCTCTAACTTAAGTATTCTGATGGTGTCGATGAGGCCACTGCGAACAACTCGCCAATCCGTTGCTTTCTTCATCCAATCACAGCAACTTTGCTTTACGGCTAGAAGATGGCCCGCAAGGTTGCCACTATCTACGGTTGAGATGTAACGAGGATTCAGGGGCAGAAGTGTTTGAGTATCGTACCAATTGTAGAAGTGACCATGTAGTCGTTCAAGCTTCTCTAAAGTTTTGAATGTGTTCTCTAGTCTCTCCAGGCATTCGCTTAGGCTGATGTAGCCCATATCTTTTGCGGAGCATGTCGCAAGTAGTTGAAGGCCAAAATTAGTAGGCGAACTTCGGTGAGCGACAACCGGGGTTGGGTCTTCTTGATAATTGTCTGGGGCTAGCCAGTTTTCTTCAGCTGTTGCGAAGCTTTCAAAATAGTTCCATGTCAAACGAGCGAAGCTCCTGTAGCTTTCGCGTTCCGCCTGACCTAGTTTTTTGATAGTTCTCGTGGGGGAGCGAGACAGCCACAGCTTAATCAATGGAGTCACAAGCCAAAGCAGCAGTAAGGGCCCTGCTACAAGGTATGAAGACGGGCGGACAAGGCCAATGAGCCCGATATTGACAACTGCAATCAGTGGACCCGGTCCTGTTTTCTGCCACAGGGACGGTGTAGTTTTTTCCTGAGATTGTGTAGCTGCGAAAGTCATCCACTCGAGTAGATTCTTCCTTGAGACATGTTTTCTGTAGAAGGTCCGAAGGATGGCATCGACTTGTACCCAGGCAAGATCTGGCAAGAACGCCAGAGTAAAAAAGACCTGGGTGAGAACCTTTTTGGATTCCACTCCAAAGCTTCTGATGTGACCCTTCCAGAATACTCCTGTTTTAACCGTAAGAAAGCTATCAGAAACCGGCACATATGAGGGAAGAAGAATGAGAAGAAATAGTGCTAGTGACCAAAGTAGTGGGGAGCCCGGTAGTAGTGACCAGAATATTGTAAAGCAAAGTAAAAGTGTGGGGGATATAAGGCTTCGTCTAAGATTGTCGAAGATTTTCCACTTTGAAATGAGGGAAATAGTATTAGGAACCGATTGAAGCTGGTAGTTGGGGACCTTGTGCGAGATCCATCTTGCAATTTGCCAATCGCCTCTCGTCCAGCGATGAAGCCTCTTTGCGAAAATGTCAAAGTTTGTGGGGTAGTCGTCAAAGATCTCGATATCACTGACGAGCGCACACCTTGCAAAAGATCCTTCAAAGAGATCGTGACTTAGAATATAATTTTCTGGAACACGATTTTCTAGAACAGATTGAAAAACGTCGATGTCATATAAACCTTTGCCTGTGAAGCTGCCTTCGTGGAAGAGGTCTTGATAGACATCTGAAACCGCTGTGGTGTAGGGGTCAAGCCCGGTATGACTGGCAAATATATTGGCGAAACGGGTGCTTCCGCCGGCAGATACGCTGACTCTTGGTTGCAAAACGCCATAGCCCTGAGTCACTCTTCCTGTTGTGACATCAATCACGGGATGATTGAGGGGATGTGTGATGGTTCCGATCAAGCGTCTGGCTGAATCGCGGGGCATGCGTGTGTCGGAGTCGAGACTGATGACGTATTTGATTGATTTTAAGAAGGCAGCATCTGCCGTGGAAACAATATAGCTGGTGTTTGTGGCGCCTCTAAGTAGGAGGTTGAATTCTTCAAGCTTTCCACGCTTGCGCTCCCAGCCGATCCACTTTTCTTCGGAAGGGTTCCACTTGCGAGATCTCGAGAAGAGATGGAAATGTGCTTCGTTATTTGGAAAGTATTCGGCATTTAATTTTTTAATTCCGGTCTGAGCAAATTCGATCAGATCGCTATCACCAGGCAAGCTTTCTTGGTCAGCATCTGAGAAATCTCCCAGTAGCGCGAAGTAGATATTCTTGTCTCGGTTAGCAATGAAGTTTACAAGAAGTGAGCTGAGTAAGTTCTGAATGCCTTCTTTGCTGGTAAAGAGCGTGGGAACAACAACCATAGTCCGCGCGCTTTGGGCTATGCCTTTTTTTGTGTCCATTTTTGGAAGAGAGACGGGCTTAAGAACTGATGTGACGTAGTGATTGATGATTCCAGTCGCGAATTCGCTGACTGGGAGCAGGATAGCGATTCCCATCAAAACGACGAGCCAAAGAGGGGAATCGTGAATTCCGAGGTATCCAATGAGAAGTGCGTACACCAGGGCGCTAAGGAGGGCGATCATTCCGATATAGAGAAAAGTGGGGTGCGAGATAAGTAGGCGAGCTAACTTCTCTTTCCAAAGAAGGCGGTAACTTAGTTTGGATTCAAGCCGGAGTCGGCCCTTGTCTACAAGGAAGTAGCCAACGTGATGCGCGATTTTTAATTCGTTAGCCTCTCGAGAAGCGTTCGCTGCTAGATCTACAGCTGCTTGCGCGACTTTTAATTCACTGATGTCGCAGCGAGAGGCGACGATTTCGACAACATGCCTGTAGCTGTCGCGAGTGCTGAACTCCATGTTGGCGTAAGCCCCTACCGGATCCTTCACTAACACTTTGTCGACGAGGCTTAGGTCTTCGAAAATTTCCCGCCAGTCCAATACCGTTAAGAGGCGCATGCTTCCAAGAATGTTGCCAATCGTGACTTGAGCGGCGGCTTGTCGTTGATGCTCGAGTTGGATGAGTTTCTGAGAGCTTGAGTCTATCTTTCCAAGTTGCTCTTCAATCCATTCCATGACCGGCCACACGTCGGGGTCTTGATCGCGTAGTCTTTGTACAAGTTGGACGATCAAAGCGCGGTCAAAGCTCGCCGCATTCCCCATTTCTCTTTCGAGAAATGAGATGACCTTAGTGTGATCGCTTTCCTTGCTCTGTAGATCTAATAATATTTGGTCTGCTAGTGAGTTGGCTTTTTCTCTATTGATTCGAGAATGCAGAACTCGCATCGCAATAGGTTTGAGAAAATCAATGAGAGCAACACGGAGAGATATGGATAGAGCCCACAGTTCCCCGATGCTAAGCGGAGAAACTTTTTGGAAAGCTGCGACAAAGCGTCTCAAGGCTTCTGTGTTCAGTCGACAGTCCGTGTGGGCGAGGAAGGATAGTGCAATCGCGTAGATTCTTGGGTAGTCTTTTAGCGGGCCAGAAGAAAGCTTAGGTAGTCCATTGTAGTAGTGTGGGGGAAGGTGAAGTCGAATGTCGCGAAGTTGTTCTTCGATGATGTGATAGTTGTCGACAAGCCATTCAGCGGCCGGTGAGATTGCGTGTTTATCGCGAATCGCATCAATCAAAACTTTGTAAGTCGATTCAAGATCCTTAGCGTGCTTTTTGAGAATGGGATTTAGGGATCGTCCCTTTTTTCTTGTTGGGTATACGGTCAGCTGCTGGGCAAGTTCAGTGGCATATTGTTCGAGACCTTCGACACTAAAGACCTCCTCGCGTAATGGGATGGTACTCACCGAATCGGGTGAATGACGAAATAGGCTTAAGAAATTTTCAAAGATAAGACTTGAGAAGTCGGAAGGCTTTTTCATGGAGGCAGGTTCCTGATCTGTCAGACTGAATCTGGAAGAATAGATTCGATTGCGGACGTGATGATCAGGTGTCTATTGTGGGCAGAACTGCCTCAAGCTAAAGGTTAGATCTTGCTGATGTTATAGCAGCATTTTTATCTCAAATCGACTACAATTAAAGTCAATGTCGTTTCTTAGAATTGGTCGTTTTGTAGCTTCCGTTTTTTGGGGTATCTGTTTCATGCTCTTTTCCGGCCCGATCTGGGCCTTGAAAGAGGTACCCAGGTTCCAGCCCAATGTCGTCGATGAAGCACGCATACTTGATCAGGGCGAAGTTCAAGAGATCAATGATGCTCTTGAGAACATTCGAGTGAAGGCTGGCATTTGGGGTGCTGCTCACATTGTTCAAAGTCTCCAAGGTGAATCCATAGAAAGCTACTCAGAGCGCGTCTTTCGGATATGGGAATTGGGTGACAAAGTTCAAGATAACGGATTGCTTCTTGTTATTTCAATGCAAGACAGAAAGTCGAGACTAGAGGTGGGTTATGGCCTAGAGGGAGACCTGCCGGATATTACGACCAAAAGAGTTCTCGACTATGAACTTGCTCCTCTTATGAGGAATGGCCAAGAAAAACAGGCTATCATTCAGGTCTTCAATACGCTGGCACTCTACAAAACAAAAGATTCTCAGTTTGATCATATGGTTCCGGAGCAGTTTAGGGGAGAGTTTGCGCAGCTAAGAGAGGCGGTGTCGATCTTCACTCGTAATACGGGGTTTATGGGGGATGACGGAAATTCCTCAAGAGGACTGCTATCGTGGGCGATTTTTCTCATTTGCCTATGGATCGTGCCCTTTATTGCCTCGCTCAGGCAGCGGCAGTTGGTGGCTCGATTAGAGCAGCAGGATCCCTTCTATCGAAGGAGCTCCGATCCTTTTCTTCCCACCCCAAAAAAATTCACTCTCTTTCAGAGCTCTGTTGGAATTCGCTTATTTCTAAGTATCAATCCTGGAGTTTTCATTTTTATTGGAGCCTCTCTTTTGGACCCTGCATACACTGTTGGGTTCCTTATGCTTTGTTTGTTCTTCTCTTTTTTGCACTACAGGTACAAAACGGCTCGCTATAAATCAAAAGAAGCACATGATGAGTATATTGCAGCACAGCGGAAGAAAAATGAAGCACTAGTTCAGAAAGGTTTCATGAAAGAAACTTCGCCGGGGGTTTTTCAATATACGGCGACCTACTTCGCTAGTCCTGAGTACAAAGCCTCTCGAAGGTCATCCTCTAGTAGCAGCTCTTCATCGTCATCGAGGAGTTCGAGTTCCTCTTCCTCAAGTTCGGGCGGGGGTAGCTCTGGAGGCGGCGGTTCAAGTTCGAGCTGGTGAGTTTTGATTGGCAAAGACACTGTTCAGAATCATGAGCATAAAGTGGTGGCCCTTCTAACATAAGGCTAACGCTGGGGAAAAACTTCGAGTAAGATCACCAATGTGATTAAAACCGAATCCCTCAGGCCAAAGGCTCTTCTTGTTTCCGTTAAAACTCCAAAAGTATCCATAGAAGAAGCTGAAGAGTCTCTTGCTGAGCTTGAGCGCCTAGCCACAACTTTGGGTTTTGATGTTGTGGCCAAGGAGATTCAAAGTCGCCCAAATACTCTGGCGGGCCTCGTCGTTGGTGAGGGCAAGCTCAAGGAACTTGCGGGCTATACTGGTGGTCCTGGCTACGTGAAGCAGGCGTCCTTTGCCAAAAAGACAAAGGCCGGGCCGGGCTCGAAAGAAGAAGATCAAGAAGACGAATCAGAGAGCGACTTCGAGGAAGACTTCGACGAAAAGTTTCCTTCTGATGAATACATGCGAGATGACGATCTCTCCGACTTGGAGGAAAAGCCTCAGGTCGAAGCTGTTATGTTCGACTGTGACTTGTCCCCCTCACAAATGCGAAATTTAGAAAACGCTTTGGCCGTTGAGGTCCTCGATCGAAGTGGTGTGATCATTGAAATCTTTAGTCGCCACGCGAGAACGCGCACCGCAAAATTGCAGGTTGAAATTGCACGTTTGAACTATTTGGCACCGCGCCTCAGAGAAAAGGGTGGTCCCAGTGAAAGGCAAGCAGGGCAAGGTTCAGGCGAGAGTAGTCTTGAGCTTGACCGAAGAAATATTAGAGATCGTGTCACCGAGCTTAAGGACGAGCTAGCAAAAGTTCAAAGAGAACAAGAAAGCCGTAGATCCGTTCGTTCGGATCAGTTGTGTGTCGCCCTTGTTGGCTACACCAATGCGGGCAAGTCATCCACTATGAGAGCTCTCACGGGGAGTGAAGTGCTGGTCCAAGACAAGCTGTTCGCGACACTTGATACTACAGTTAGGGCCCTTCATCCCGAAACTCACCCGAGAATTTTGGTCACCGATACCGTTGGATTCATCAAGAAGCTTCCTCATGATTTAGTGGCTTCATTCCATTCCACACTGGACGAGGCATTGAATGCCTCGTTACTGTTGTATGTGGTCGATGCTTCGGATCCAACTTTTGAATCTCAGCTCGAAACGACTCAAGAGGTTCTCGGAGAGGTTGGGGTGGAAGATACACCCAAATTTATCGTTCTGAATAAGGACGATAATTTGAACGATGTTCAAAGAGCACGCCTCAAAAGAGACTACCCAGACGCTGAACTCATATCTTCAAGGAATCCTGATGACATCAAAAGGCTTCGCGAGCGTATCATCACAGTCTTTGAAAAAGACATGGTCGAGGAAGATGTCTTTGCCCCCTATAGTATGAAGGGAATTGTGGGAGAAATTCGCTCCAGCATGAGAGTCGTCGGTGAGAGGTATCAGGGCGATGGGGTCATTTTCCGCGTCCGAGCTAGGCTGGAAGATCTCAACAGATTGAAAAAGAAGTTTCATATCGAATAGTGCGGCCGTAGCCCGTAGCCGGTAGCCGGTAGCCGGTAGCCGGTAGCCGGTAGCCGGTAGCCGTTAGGCGGGAGCTTGGAGCTTCTCAAACAACATAAGGCCCATCCAGGCGTCAGTGGCCGCATACACCAGTTGTTTTTCTGTTAGTTCTGGCGCTTCCCAGTTGGTCATTTTTGGCCCTTTGCTTATGGAGCCATTGAGTAGTTCTTCCGCCAAGCTTTTGAGTCCAAGTTTTTTGTGGCCTTTGGCTTTTGCAAGGTCCTGTAGCTCAATGAAATTCTTCGGTTCAAAGTTGAAGGCTTTTTGGAGGGTTTTGATGTCGTCACGAATGGCGACGCCTACTTTTATGATCTCCGCACCTCCAAGAACCTCTAATAGGGGTTGAAACTGAGTTATGTGATGAAGCCTAATCAGATACGCATCATTTTTAGTAGATAGCTGTAAGAGTGCCACCTTAAAAATCTGGCCCTTTTTGAAGCTAGGCTTTGTTTCAGTGTCAAAGCCCAGAATCTTTGCTGTTTTCAGTTGGTCGGCAACGGCTAAGAGTTCATCGTCACTGCATATGAGATGAATCTTCCCTTTGAAGGAAAGAAGTTCTTTTCTGATAGTGTTACTTTGTTGATTGTTTTCCATTCTTTAATGCATTCTCAGAGCGTTTTGCTATGACAGTAAGTGAGACTACAAAAACTTTTATGCTTAAGCTACCTATTGATTCATATTTGGAGAAAATCTCAGAGAAGCTTGAGGCTTCCGGCTCCCTCGTGCTGAGTGCAGAGACAGGATCTGGAAAAAGTACGCGGGTTCCTTGGTATCTTGCCAAACAGTTCGGTGGAAACACTTTGGTTCTTCAGCCCAGAAGAATCGCGGCTCAAATGCTCGCTGAACGTGTGGCTAACGAGAATTCTCTGACTCTAGGCAAAGAAGTCGGGTATCACATTCGATATGATCGAAAATTTACCGATCAATCAAAACTGGTATTCATAACGGAAGCCCTTCTTAAAAAATACATTCAATCAGACCCTTTTTTGGAGAAAACTGACCTTGTTGTTCTGGACGAGTTTCATGAGAGGTCGATTCATTCTGATATTGCCTTGATGTTGCTGAAGAAAATTAAAGTTGAACTCAGACCGGATCTTAAAATTCTTGTGATGTCCGCCAGTATGGATTCCGGGAGAGTGTCGGAATATTTAGACGGCGCTCCAATTTTCGAGGCAGAAGGCAGAGTGTTTCCTGTCGAGGTTCATTTCAGCAAATCAAAAATTGAAGATCCTAAAAGTCTGATTCAGCTGACAAATAGTTTGCTGGCGGTATTTCCAGAGGCTTTGAAGTCGTGTCCTAAGAAAGACATTCTAGTTTTCCTCCCAGGCAAAAGAGAAATTGAGGCTTGTCATTTGGAGTTGAGTAAAAATTTTAGAGGATTGAACCTGTATCCTCTTTACGCTTCTTTGGGAGCAGAGGGGATTCGAAACGCGCTTTCTCCCGCATCCCATCAGAAGATTATTCTTGCGACTAACATTGCAGAGACGTCGTTGACTCTTCCAAACCTAGGCGCTGTTATTGATTCTGGCCTAGTTAGAGAGGCATCGATTTCACATCCTCATTTGATTCCAAAGCTTAGAACCATTCGAATTAGCCAAGCTTCCGCCAAGCAAAGACTAGGTAGGGCTGGACGAGTGCAGGAAGGACACTGCTTCAGATTGTGGGCGTCTCACGACCAAAACTTTCTGCGGGAGTATGATACTCCAGAGATCCTGCGTAGTGATTTAACGGAAGAGATACCGTTTCTATTAGATTCCGTGCTTTCGGGAGATCCTGAAAAGTTTCCTTGGTTTGAACCTCCTCCTCAGGCTCATATCCGGGCATCACTCAGGAAGCTCACAAGCTTGGGAATCATGGATGAAAAATTTAGACTCAATCCAAATTCGAAAAAGGCATTGAATTCT
This sequence comes from uncultured Bacteriovorax sp., assembly GCA_964640545.1. GTDB lineage: Bacteria > Bdellovibrionota > UBA2428 > UBA2428 > UBA2428 > JBGSZX01. The sequence goes on from CAZXHL010000016.1 coordinate 27,144, forward strand.
CCACTGAGCTTGAGAACAGCTCTTTTTTTGGAGGCTACGATTGATCTTAATGATGGCATTGATGAGGCTAGCGCCTTGTGGGCTGCGGCATTGGAAGAATTGTCAAGCGCGGGTAGGTTGGGAGACTTTGAAGCCATCGTGAATGCGAATCGCTCCGCTTTGCAGAATTCTAGAACCTTCCGGCGGATTAACGAATTCTACAAAAAACATATTCTATCCTCGAAGTCGAGTCCGGCCATTGTGCGGGAGGAGGCGTTATGTAGGGCATTCGTGGATCGCGTGTGCAAGTTTAGAAAATCCTCAAGCGAGCAGATTTCCTCTAATAAAATGGAACTCCTGATGAATGGCGGCAGAGGCGTAAAGTTGCTTTCTGGGATGGGCCATTCTCATCTACAAGAATATCTTGTGGCGATTGATCTCAAAGATTCAGAAGGCGATAGTAGTGATTCACTGGTGACCTGCTATCTCTCGATCAAGAAAGATGATCTTCTAAAGTTCTTCTCTAAGGAGATCCGAATCAAAAAGTGGGCCGAGGAAACCCCGAAGGGATTGAGGTTCTGGGAGGCAAAAAGTTTGCAAGATTTGCCGTTGGAAATAGCAAGACCGTCTAGCGTAGATCAGGCGGAGTTGAGAAGTGTTGTCTTTCGAGCGGCCATTTCCAATTGGAATTCGTTCGTAGAACTTGATTCTGCGTTATCGCAGTTTTGGATTCGCTTCAGCAGATATCATGATGAGATGGGGCAGGGGCTCCCAGCGCCTTCTCTGGAGCTCCTCGAATCTATTCAGACTAAGTTTCGTAATACTGCAGAGCTAGCGGCCTCGAAGGAGCTTCAAGGTCTTCTGCTGTCAGGTCTTAGCTTCAGCGAGAAAAAGAATTTTGAAAGGCTTTTCCCGAAGGAGCTTGTGTTATCAAATGGAAGAGTCAAGGCTCTGCGTTACTCGCAAGACGGAAGTGTTGGCATTTCGGTGAGATTACAGGATGCCTTCGCGTGGAAGCAGCATCCCTCGATTAACAACGGAAAAATTCCATTGCGGGTGGAGCTTTTGTCCCCGGCCAATCGCCCGATTCAAGTGACCGAGGACCTGTTGGGATTTTGGCGAGGGTCATACGCCGAGGTGCGCAAGGAAATGCGCGCAAGATACCCTAAACATAAATGGCCAGAAAATCCGTTTGAATAGATAATGGCTTAGACCTTGGACCCACATTAAGGATGGAGAAATTATGAAAACAATCGGATACGCCTCACACTCAGCTACAGAAGAACTCGTCCCTTATCATTTTGAGCGAAGAGACTTGAGGCCCAATGATGTCTCGATTGAAATTCTTTATAGCGGCGTTTGTCACTCAGACCTTCACACGCTTCATGGGGATTGGGGCCCTCAGCCATATCCTCTCGTGCCAGGCCATGAAATTGTCGGAAAAGTTTTAGAGGTAGGCACTGCGGTTAAAAAATACAAAACCGGAGATCATGTTGCTGTTGGTTGTATGGTGGATAGCTGTCAAGATTGCGATCAGTGTGGACACTCTGAAGAACAATTCTGCCGAAATGGTTTTACGGCTACCTACGGTTCAAAAGATAGGACAACTGGAAAAATTACTCAGGGTGGATACTCAAAACATATCGTCGTTCGAGAAGAGTTTGTCCTCAGCGTTCCTGAGAAGCTAGACCTTTCTAAAGCCGCTCCGATTTTATGCGCAGGTATCACGACTTATTCTCCGCTTAAAAAATGGAATGTCGGCAAAGGCACTAGGGTGGGTGTGATTGGATTGGGAGGACTTGGCCACATGGGAGTTAAGCTTGCTGTGGCACTCGGGGCAGAAGTCACTGTGATCAGCCGCTCAAAGGACAAGGAGGCTAGTGCGAAGGCGCTTGGCGCGAAAGGCATCCTCGCTTCTAGCGATGAAGCCGCCATGGCAAAGGCCGCATCCTCTTTTGATTTTATTCTCGATACAGTTCCTGTAAAACATGACTTCAACACCTACACGCCTCTGCTCGATGTTGACGGGGCTCTTGTGCTCGTGGGCCAAATCGGCCCTATGGAAGAACCGATGACTTTCCCACTGGTGTTTGGACGTCGAAGAATTGCTGGTTCACTAATTGGCGGTATCAAGGAAACTCAAGAGGTTCTAGATTTCTGCGCGGAACACAACATTCATCCCGAATGTGAAATGATTGAAATGGGAGGAATCAACAAGGCTTGGGATAGTCTAGCTAAGAGCAATCCTTCGCATCGATTTGTGATTGATATGAGCACATTGAACTTGTGATTTAAGCGGATTTGCCTCCATAAAAAAAGCCTCGCTTCCAATTAGGGAGCGAGGCTTTTTATTGTAGCTAGGTATTGTTCTTAGTACGCGTAGCAACGACCGGTGTTAGTAGTGTAAGAGCTGCTATCTGAGTAGTTCAGGTCAGCATCCATCTTCACTCCACCAGAGGCGCTTAGCAGTCTGATCTCGTAAGAGTCACTTTGGCTGATTGAAACTCTCGTGACATCACGTTCGCCAGGAATGTAGTACGTTTCTGTTTCCCAGTATGTTTTGCATTGGCGACGTCCTTCGTCGTCTCTCCAGCAACGTGTGCGGCGAACTTCACGAGTTCTTGTGATCGTGCAGCTTTCAGTCGTGTCGTAAGAAGATCTGTTGTAGTAGCGGTCTTTGACGTGAACTCTTAAAGTCATGTTCTGTCCAGTTGCGCCAGAACGAACCACTAAAGTGTCACCTTCGTTCTCGAGGTCACCGCCGCGAGGTTGTTTGATGTTTCCAATGTAGATATTATTGGGAAGGTCAAAGCGGAAGTTCTTGCTGTCGCTATTGCGAATCAAGAGAAATGAATTCCCATCTTTTTTCGTAAAGGCAGCGCGAACAGGATTACCAAGATTGGCATACTCATCTTTGCCGTCTACTTTGAGTTGAGTCGAGCCATCTGCTCGGACATTGCTAAGGTTTTTGAAGCTGCCCGATCCAGGAGCTTTTGAGCCTCCTGCAAATACAGCTGTAGAAATAAGTCCCAGTGCTAAAAATGCTATTTTAAAAGTCTTCATATTATTCTCTCCCGATTATAGATTGCGTTGGTGGTGTGCTTGGTCCGCAACAAAGCACATGAGAAGATGCGATACAAGAAAATGCACGGCTGGGCTGACGCTCAATTTCTAAGTTGCTGATATAACTGAAGTTCTTGTTCGTGTGTGGGGGCGAGCCGATTGCTGTGTCTGATGTTCCAAACATGCGACATTCAAAATGCCTTAATTTTATGTGTTTAGCGCACTTTCGGTGAAATGTGCAGGGGGTGGAAAAATGTATAGTAAACAACGAGTTCAAACTTATTGTGTCGTTCTCTTTTTTAAGAACTCCAAGTGCAGGCACTTCTTTGTTGAAGCTAACGGCTGTCATTCTGCAACTGAAATAGTGCTGAAAAAGATTCATTCCTATTCTGTCTGCAGAATTAGAGTCGAGCCCTCGATTTGAGATGTGAGCTTTCTGCGGAGCTCGTTGAAATGTTTCCCTTGGGCCTAACTCTTAGCTTCCCGAGGAGGCATCACGAAGGAAAGTGGTGCGGACTTAAATCGACGAAGCACTTCGGCATAGACTTCGGTCCTCAGAGAGGGGTCGATGCGGCGGGCTTTGAGTGCGACTAGCAAAGCCATAAAAAAGCTCACCCCTACATTCATAATACCAATGATGCCAATGCCTATGAAGGCCAACCAAAACTCCGATAGGTAAACAAAATTCCAGCCGAGGCTCGAAACAGCATAGGTTATGGTGCCAGATGAAATTGTAACGTGACGAATGTCGAGGGGGAGCCCAATAAATCCCAGAATCTTTGGAGTCATTCCAAGCAAGAAACCCAGGGCGATATATCCTGTCCAGCCACTAAGATTTTTCTGATATAGGCCAACTATCCGATTCAGGCGGGAGGGGCCGAATATGGCTTTGAGTCCACGGTGAGAAGCAAGGGCTTGTGGAATTTCTCTGTAAATCGACCAGTTCGTGATCCACCCCGCTATGACCGATGCTGCCCAAAGCAGTAAGCCCGTAAAGGCAGCGTGAAAAGGAGTCATGCCAAGCGCAGAATAATGTTTAAGAGTTTCTATAGCCTCGACATCAGTCAGCAGAGGGGATCCCTTTAGGTAAAAAATCACGGTCGACACTACAAACGCTGTGGGAATCACAAAAGCTACGTTTCCAAAAATGGCTGCGCCCTGCGAGCGAATCAAGTTGACAATCTCATCCACTAAAGTTGTGCGAGCTTCTTTATCGTCCAAATGGTACATTTGAGCCGCAAGCGCGTTGGCTGTCATTGCGGGTTGGCGAGTGGCTAGCGTGAAGCCAGCCACTTGCATCCACACAAATCCCACAGAATAATTGACCGACTTGAAAATCCCTAAAACAAAATAGGAAAGGGGCGCCTCTTCTATAAATATTTTAGTAAATCCGATGAATGCAGCTATGACGCCGCCGCCGCCCGCACTCCGAAACATCTTTTTGTATTCACTAGAATCACGAGTGATGTAATGCTCACCTGTTTCAGCACTCTGCTCCGCAATTTTCATAGAGAGTAGAGACAGGTTCTCACTAAAGAATGATCTGAAGCTTTCCCGCTCTCTGAGTTCGGTAATCAGCAAACTCACAAACATGATCATTTTTGGAGGATCATTTCTTTCTCCGAGTAAAATTGAAAACAATGTTTCCATGCGGTTGAGTAGAGAGTCGATACGGTCCAATTGGTACACAATGCTCACACTAACCCCGTAAACATCCAAATGGTTGTAGGCGACTTTGAGCTCAGTACGGCATTCCGCAATGATATCTTGAAAAGTCTTTAGAGTGGCTGGGTCGACGTCGATGTTTTCGACTCTTAATTTTTTAAGAATTTGTGAACTGGCGGCAGTGATTCTAAAAAAAGGACGTTCACGCAGAGGCATTTTGGACATGCGCATACGAATCTTAGGGTCGAGACCAAAGGCTCGAATTTGTCCCGCCAAGAAGAGAATCGCATCTTCGACCTCGGCGTTGAGTTTTCTCCAGACTTTGTCGTCCTCAAGAGTCGAGCCGTGGTGAAAGAGTGCCCAAATCTCCGAGAGCATAGAGCCTTCAAGTCTCTCGAGCCAGTGAATGTCATTTTGAGATGAGAACACTCGAACAAAAACTTCTCCCAATTCACCTTCGTGAGGGGGGCGTGGAAGAAACTTGTCCGTTACACGGCTTAACAGTTCCGAGAAAAACCCCGCTTCGGTGGGGAGTCCGGTCGTGCAAAACAGATCTAAGGCTGATGTGTCATATAAAATCGAGCGAAGTGTTTGGGCGACCTTTAGTTGTCTGTCTTTGTCTTTGTGTAGCTGAATAAGCAGGTAACGAATTCGAGTGGCTTGCAATTGTCCGGTTTGAAGTTCGGACTGCTCAAGTGTGACGTTTCCCTGTGACCGGGTCCACCGAAAAAGTTCGACGAGCCATTCCAATCGTTCTTCTAGGCTAGCGTCTGGAGAGGCGTATGAGAGAAGAGAGTCTAGCTGCATTCGGGCTCGCCCTGCTTGCTTCCAGCGCGACACAAAATCGAACATTCTCTTCATACTCCTTTTCTTATCACTTACGGGGGGTAATCTCGCTTCTAGTTTCATTTTGTTCTTTTGTCGACTGTAAGGCATTGAATGTATTCGTGAATCTCCAATAAAGAATCCCGCTCAAAGTGCCGATAATTCCGCATGACAAAAAAAATGATTGCCATACTTTTACCGCTCTTTCTGGGGGCTTGTTCGACCACTGCTCCTTTGAGGGAGCCATCATCTACGATCAAAGATCTTGTTGAGTTTGAGAAAGGTGTGAAGTCGGAAAATCTTTTTGACTATCGAAGCCAAACATTAAGATCGCAGGGTGTAGACGGAGTGATCAAGCACAACAAAAAACTCTTAACAATCCTATCAACAGCGGAGGCACCTGCTGTTACTGGAAGTTGGAAAGCTACATTGAATGAAGAAGAGACTGATGAGCTTTATTATTGGTTGGAGTCACATCCTGTAGCCAGTTCACACAATATCATGAAATACGATCCGCATAGCCAGATTGGCTTTTGTTTTGGACGAGCGACGGCTGTGCACCTGGAGGCGTTAGGAAAGCCTTACAAGTTACATCCTAATGCCATTCGAAAAATCTGGGTCGTTGGTCCTATGCACGGAGGTTGGGGGCATCATGTGGCCACAATGGTTCTCAGCTCGACCGATCTGGCTGGAGAGGCTGCCAGTTTTACTGTGATTGATCCGGTAACCGGAGTGGTTAGTGCTGAGGAATGGATTGAGAATATTCGCGCGAATTACCAAATCACTGAAAAGGATCCGCTGATGTATTTTGTTACTGAGCCAAGTCGTTTTGGTCCGTTTCCTGGGCGCTACACAAAAATGGACCTTTTTGGTCCCGACCGTGGCAATCGCAATACCGATGCTTATCGAGGATATTTTGATGATCTTATGAAAAAGTTCCGTGTCGATAGAATGACTCGTGAACCTTCTTCGGTTGACGCAAGCAATGCAGAGTTCGTCAAAGCTTTTACAGCTGAGTTTGAATCTGTGCCCAAGGTCGCCGAAAGCTCGTCCGAAGGACGTGATGAAGTTCTCGTGCAAATGGAATTTGACTTCGTAAAAGACCTCTAATCTTGAGGTAGTGAGCTAGCAGAAATTCTGATGCTCAATTAGAATGGTAAGGGCTTGAATAGTTTTTTAAAAATACTGAGCTCCGGCACTGTCGTTGATCCGGGAAGCGCACATTCAAGAGCCAGAATCTTAAGATTTTGTTCTTTGCTTTGTGTTCTTTCGTTGGTTCTGGTTATTGTTCTACATCGATTCACCACGCCGCACTTTGAAACGCTATCTCTCAACGTTGAGGCTTTGATATTTCTCTTCTCGCTTTTTTCTCTCGTCGGTTGTTGGGTATTGAGTTATCGCTATACTTCGGAATATCTGTTTCAATTGCCAGTCGTAGTTTTTATTATTGGGTCATACCTTCTTTTAATCGACGTAGACTTTTATTTGTCAGATCACCGAGAGTGGGTTGTGCTTCAGGTGATCGCATCTTGTTTGGCTGTGCTGCTTTGTTCGTTGAGAGTCAATTTACTAGTCTCTCTCTCTCATATAATTGTGCCTATTTTGTTTTGTCTTGTTTTTCAGCACCTCGAAGTTGTTGAGGTGCTGAGTCAACAGGCCGTGGTATTCTTCGTTGCCCCACTTGGGGTATACATGTCGTTTTTTTACGAAACTCTAAAAAAGAAAAAAATCATCAGTGAGAATACCACTGAAGTTCTTCGAAGGTCTTCGAACCTTGGAATGTGGCAGTGGAATTTGTTGACTGATGAAATTACCTACGACCAAAGATGGTGTGAGATGTTGGGGTATCAATTAGGCGAATTGCCATCGGGTATGGCAACTTGGCAAAATTTGGTTCATCCAGATGACATGGAGCCCACAACCCGTGCGTTCACAGATTACCTCGAAGCTAAGACTTCTAAATATGAAGTCAAGTTTCGTATGCGCCATCGCGCAGGGAATTGGATCGTAATTATTTCTATCGGAGAAATTGTGTATCGGAGTCCGGATGGAGTGCCCGAGATTTTTAGCGGCACCCACTACGACATTACAAAGTTCCAACAGTTGACTGAGGAAAAGGCAGAGTTGAGCCAGCTGACTCACGCTATTCAGGAAATGGCGAAAATAGGTGGGTGGAGTTATGATATTGAGTCGGGAGAAGTCAATTGGACAGATGAAGTCTACCATATTCATGGATTGAAATTGGGGACTAAAATAGATTTAGAAAAAGCCATTAGCCTATATTCACAGAATGATCGTCCAAGAATTAGTAAGTGTCTTGAAGAATGTATGCGTCTGGGTAGATCTTATGAAGAGGTGTTTGAGTTTGCGAAGGCAACTGGGGAAAAGATTCACGTTCGAACTCGAGGTGATGCTTTTTATAATCAGGAAGGAAAAATTTATAAAGTTCAGGGGACTTTTCAAGAAATTACAGAGTTTGTTGAGTTACAAAACGAGTTAGACCTCGAAAGAGCAAAGTTGATACACTCTTCAAAGTTGGCGATTCTTGGCGAGATGGCAGCAGGAGTGGCTCATGAGATCAACAATCCTCTTGCTATTATTTCAGGTAGCTCCCGTCTTTTGCAGACAAAATCATCTGATCCCAGCGCGGTCGTCAGTTCTTCTGAAAAAATTGAACGAGCGTCTGATCGTATTGCTCGAATTGTGAGAGGATTGAGAAAATTCTCGAGTCGCTCAGAAGATATTAAGTTTGGTCGGTACTCTTTGAAGGCAATTGTTCAAGAGGCAATCGAAATGACGAGAGCTAAATGTCAAATGGCAAGTGTGGATTTGATTGTTGAAGACTTCGAGGAAGTTGAAGTTCTTTGTGATGATGTTCAGGTCCTCCAGATTTTAATCAACTTGATTTCCAATGCAGCCGATGCCAACGAGGGCAAATCTTCCGCATGGATCAAGGTTAAGGTTGTTCCTATAGATAAGAAAATTGAAATCTTTGTACAAGACTCCGGTCAAGGTGTCTCCGATCTGGTCGCAGATAAAATGTTCAATCCCTTTTTTACAACGAAAGCCGTGGGGGCTGGCACGGGGCTTGGCCTTAGCATTTCAAAAGGAATCGCTCGAGAACACGGCGGTGATCTGGAATATCGACAAGTCGATGGTCATACAACAATGGTGTTTTCTTTGAATGTGAATTGAGTTCTTTAAGGAGGAGGCCGAGAGCAGTCATTACTGGCTTTCTGTAAGGCAACTAAGTATTTCGTCGGCCGCGTTGCCGATGCCATTTTCTTGCTCAAGAGATTGATGCATGTCTTGGCAGTTTTTTAGAATGTGCTGATCCACCATAGCTTCTTTAATTGTAGAAACTAGATTCTTTGTTTTTAGATGCTTTTTCTCGATAACCTTTCCGCATTCAAGTCGTTGAATACGGTAGCCATTGTCAAATTGATCCATGCAGAACGGAATGACGATTTGGGGTTTGCCTGCTTTAAGGCATTGGCTCGTTGTGCCTACGCCGCCCTGATGGACAATGATATCCGCGATTGGGAAGAGGTTCGAGTATGGTGCGTACTTAACAACCAGAATCTTATCCGAGTTGAGATGCTCGTATTCGTTTGCTTTGTCGCCACAGGTAATGATGCAGCCCATGTCTAGCTCGTTAGCGCAGCTAAAGAAGATTTTTAGAAGATCTTCGGCATCAAGTATTGTTGTTGAACCTAGGGTGAAGACGGCCACAGTTTTATGTCTTTTGCGAAAATCAATTATGCTTTGGTCTAAGGGTTCGCCGCTTTTGGGATCAAAGAATACAAAACCTGTCGTCTCAGCGTTTTCGGGCCAGTCGATTTGCTTTGGGTAAAAGTTTTTTGACCATAGACAGACTGTCTTGGCCCCTTGGTAGAGCCCGCCCGAAAAAGGGTTGTGTTCGTTGCTCATTCCATTTTCTTTGCGAAGCTTTTCAAGCGGTTTAGCCCATGACTTCGACACTCTGAATAGCTGCTTCAGGATCCAATGATGCCAAGAAGGCGGGAGAAAACGCATTTTTCCAAGGAAGGGTAGTGGCGCTAGTATCGGGGGATCGTAGCCTGACCACATGGAGATAGGGGCGACGATCATATTGAGCCAGGGAATTTTGTTTAAATGGGCAGATATCGGTGTGTAGTAAGTTAGAACCGAGCCAATAATAAGATCAGCATCTTTGGCAACTTCATTTAAATCATCGAGACTTTCCTGCAAGTAGGGAAAAAGATATTTTTTGTGAAGGATCTCTGGACCATTTCTTGTGTCCAGCACGGCTTTAATAATCGCAGGGTCTTTATGGTTGATGTGTGGTCGAATCGGATGAAAATCAATTCCAGAGCTTTCGATATACTCGCGATAAAATTCACTTGTTCCAATCACTGGAACATGTCCTTTGTTCTTGAGTTCAATGGCAATGGCCATGACGGGGTGCAGGTCTCCAAGGCTTCCGAATGTAGTGAATACTATTTTTTTCATGGCAATTTCCCTTGTGTGGAACTTTGTCTATAATGAATTATATACTAAATATTCATTATAGGGAATGATTTGAGAAAGCTAGACGAAAATAAAAAGAAGCTCATTACGAAAATTGCCCGCAAGCACTTTAAAAGATTGGGTTTTTCGAAGGCTTCCATGCAATCAATCGCACGTGAGGCTGGGCTCGCAGTGGGTACACTATATCTCTACTACCCCAACAAGGCCGAGCTGCTGAGGGGGACGGTCCAAGAATTCGTTAACAACCATTTGAATCTGTCACAGGAGATTCTCGCTTCAAAGAAAAATACCCCGAGTAAAATCAAACTCTATTTGAAAGAGCGCTTTGAGGCTGTCGACGAAGTTCGCTCTCGAGGTGATAGGGGAGCAGAGCTCAATCGTAAGATTTTTGAGTTGTTTCCCGAGCGAAGACATGAAGAGTCTGAGCTGATGATTTCTACTCTCTATAGGTTGCTTGAACAAGGCATTGAAGGGGAAGAGCTTCCAGGCATCAAAGATCTCAATTCTGATCTTATGGTTTTTATGCATGCAATCTCTTGGTTCTTTCTCCCGACTGATGAAGTTTATGATGAGCAACCACAATGGTCTCGCCTTAATCAGATCATCAATTGGTTTGTGGAAAGGTGGTTCATCCCGGTTAAGGGGTAAGTAGGCAAAGGGCAGGTAAAAGGGGTTCATCCCGGTTAAGGGTGGGTAAGTAGGCAAAGGGCAGTTTCTTAGTTTGATAGAATTGTGGTTGTGAAATCAACAATTTATCAATTC
>CAZXHL010000017.1:0-34769 GCA_964640545.1 uncultured Bacteriovorax sp.
CGCATCGAAATGCTAAGAAGCCTAGCAGCATCACGCTTATTCCCTGTGCTTTGATGTAGAGCTTTGAGTAAATATTCTCTTTCGACTTTAGAAAGAATATCATCAAGCTTAACGCCACTAGCATTCCAAGTGATCGCCTCACCAAGAGATTCAAACTTAGGCTTCAGTGGTTCACGAATAAAATCAGGCAATCCCTCAGGAACCAAGGCTTGTCCAGACTCTAGAGCCATCATTCTTTCCACAACGTTCTCAAGCTCTCTAACGTTTCCTGGCCAGTGATAGGCCTCAAGCAAGTCCATCGCATCTTGAGACACGGTAATCACTTCCTTACCGAACTTCTTGCTAAAATGTTGCACAAAATGCCCCACCAACAGAGGAATGTCTTCTTTTCGCTCTTTCAAGTTAGGAACTTTTACGTGAATGACGTTCAATCTGAAGTAAAGGTCTTCCCTGAAGTTACCCTTTTCAATTTCTTCTTCTAGATCGCGGTTTGTGGCCGCAACGATGCGAACATTGCTTTGGATGGATTCATTGCCACCAACAGGATGGAAAGTGCCATCAGCCAGGGCTCGAAGCATAGCGGCTTGCATGTGCATAGGAAGCTCTCCGATCTCATCGAGAAACAAAGTTCCGCCATCAGCTACCTCGAAGTAGCCCTTTTTGTCTGCAATGGCGCCTGTGAAGGCGCCCTTCTTGTGACCAAACATTTCGGACTCCATAAGGTTCTCAGGAATCGCACCACAGTTGACGGACACAAACGGCCCTTCAGCAATGGCACTATTGTAGTGAACGGCCTTGGCGACGAGTTCCTTACCAGTACCACTGCTGCCGGTAACAAGAATGTTTGAAGGTGTCGGTCCCACTCTGCGAATAAGTTCAAAAATGCGAAGCATCGATGGCGCTTGTCCAACGATATTTGAAAATTGATATTTTTCGCCAACTTCTTTTCGAAGTCTAATGTTGTCATGAACGAGAGTTTTGTTCTGGAGGGCTTTTTCAATTCGAACTTTAACGTCATCGATCTTAAACGGTTTTGTGAGATAGTCGAATGCGCCAAGCTTCATGGCTTCAACGGCAGTCTCAGTAGAACCAAAAGCTGTAACCATGAGCATCAGCGCCGTAGGGTCACGATCCTTAACCTTTGCGAGCAATTCAATACCAGACATCTCAGGCATCTGAATATCCGAGATGATAAGATCGAATTCTTCGCTCTGAATTTTCTCCCAAGCTATGCGGCCATTTTCAGCAAGCTCTACATCCATCCGCTCGCGCTTGAGCATGATCTGCAAAAATTCTCTAATACTGGATTCGTCATCAACAACTAAAATTTTTGCTTTTGATTTGCTCTTTACTGTCATTTGGATCTCCTAAAGCTTACTTTAAATATGCTACCACCGTTTTCACAAAAGTCTTCCGCCGGACTTGTGACATCAATGCGGCCTCCCATAGCTTCAATGATGCGGTAGCAAATCGCCAAACCAAGCCCTGTGCCTTTGTCTTTCGTCGTAAAAAATGGCTCAAACAAACGAGCCTGGTTCTGCACAGAAATTCCCGAACCGTCATCGAAGACTGAGACGCTTCCGTCTTCCTCGACGCGTACGAGAACATTTTTGGCACCTGCTTGCCCCGCATTAATGATCAAATTCATCAGAACCTGTGTCACTTTCCCAGCCAGTCCCTCAACCATGCAAGGACTTTCCGGATTTTCGAATCTCAATGTCGCCCCCATCTCGATCCACTTCGAGTTGACCTTAACACTTTCCACGGATTCCTTTGCGATCACAGAAATGTCAATCGGCTTTACTTCTGACTCTTGCGGCCTTACATATTCTAGAAACTCCGTGATCAAGCCATCCAGCCTGGTTGATTCTCTCTGGATGATCCTCAGAAGCTGTGAATCTTCTTCTCCCATGGAGTTAGAGCCACTAAGCAGCTGAGCACTTCCAGAAATTCCCGCCAAAGGATTTCTAATTTCATGTGCAATACCTGCCGCTAATTTTCCAACAGCAGCGAGTTTTTCACTCATTCGCAATTCATGCTCCATTTTAATAACCGAAGTAAGGTCTTGAAAAACAAGTAATGTACCCAAGACATGGCCATCTTCAGGGTCGGCCAGCCTCGCGGTGGAATACCCCAACTTAAGAAGTTTCCCTTCTGGGGAAAGATAATCAACAATCTCTCGGCTACGAATGGGATCTTGCTCAAGCCTATCTTCTATCTTTAGCCCCGGGAGCAGCTCTGCAACCGACCGCCTGAGGCAAGCTTCCTCACTGATACCCAAAATTCGTTCTCCGATTGTGTTGACCTGAATCACGCAACCTTCTGAGTCCACACTGACGAGACCCGAAGGAATGTTGGCAAGAATAACTTTTTGTAGGTTCTCCAAACGACGTCTTGCCACCTCGGATCGCTCAAGAGAAACTTCTGATGATTGCAATAGTTTCATCAAGTACGAACTCAAAAATCCGACGGCCACAATCGCAGTCCATATGGCAACAATGCTGACTCCCCAGCCAATCGAAACGGCTGAGAACAAAAGACAAACTCCGATCAAAACATAGGAATAGTAAGACCTAAAAACAACGGGGCCCACACCTGCCAGCAAGGGAAACAGAACGAGAAAAGGAGAAGCACTAGCTCCTGAGACTCTCACCAAGACCGTGATCAACACAGCATCACTGCAGAATAGAGCCAAATATGAACTAGCTCTATTCGGAAGATAAAGACAAACGAGCTGAGCAAAAGCTATAATACTTGCTAAGGCAAAAATATCAGAGGCCCCGAATCTCGCCCCATCTAGAATCACATAATCCACAAGAATAGAAAGAACGGAAACAATGAGAATATAGACTAGTCCACGAAATCCTAAAATTTTACTTTGAAGCAGTTCGGAGTGCAGAGCCAAAATTTAGCCCCCCGACATGACCTCTGACATTTTGAAAATTGGCATGTACATGGGGATAAGAATTCCCGCCACAACAGCACCAACCATGACAATCATCAGAGGCTCAATCACAGATGTTAGACCAGATATCACAGCGTCGACTTCGTCTTCATAAAAGTCGGCAATTTTCTCAAGCATACTATCAATGGCACCTGTTTGTTCGCCAATCGCGATCATACTAGTAGCCATTTTGGGAAAAATTTTAGATTTCATCAAAGGACCAGAAATTGAGTTACCCTGAGACACCTCGTCTTTGATTGAGAGTAGTGTTGATTCAACGGCGATGTTTCCAGCAACCCTAGCGGTAATATCAAGAGCCTCAAGAATCGGCACGCCCGACTGAATAAGCGTTCCAAAGGTTCGAGCAAATCGGGCAATCGATACTTTTGCAAAAAGTTCACCAAGAAATGGAATCTTCAGCAAAAGAGGGTCAATATACGAGCGTATCTGTTGGTTCTTAAAGGCAGCAACAAGACCGGCAAGCAAAGCTCCGCCACATCCTAGAACTGCCCACCAGAAATCAATGAGGAAATCTGAGATCGACATGATCATCTGTGTCGACTCAGGAAGTGCTGCTCCTTGTCCCGAAAACATTTCCGCAAAAGTTGGAACTACGAAGATCAACATGACGGCAACAATTAAGACCATAAGAACCAACATAAAGGCAGGATAAGCCAAGGCTGAAACGATTTGTCGACGAAGCTTAGACGTTTTCTCGTAGTAGCCAGCAAGTCGCTCCAAAATACGGTCCAAGGATCCTGAAATCTCACCCGCAGCAATAAGGTTGATAAAGATTCTATCAAAAATCACAGGATACTTTTTGAGTGACTCCGTAAAACTTTGCCCTTCCTCTACTCGTCTTTTAATATTTGCTAACGCTCGACCAAAACCTTTGGTTTCAGCGGTTTCAGAAAGCACTCCAAGGGCCTGAACCATAGAAATACCTGCCGATTGCATAACAGCCATTTGACGAATGAATGCTGCGAATTCCACAAGAGGTGGAGCAGAGCTAGCGAACTGTTCCAGGACCGTGTTTAGGTCACTCCAATCGATAGCTGGCTTAGTGTCATCACGTCCAGCACTCGCCTTTGCTTTTGCCCTACCTTTACCACCCTCGATTGCGACCAATTTGGTTGCACGAATACCTTGGCTTCGAAGTTGATTGCGAGCCTCTGCCGCCGATGCAACTTCGATTTCCCCCGAGACCTTTTTGGCCGCGTTGTCATAGCCTTGGTACTTTATCTTCACGCGACTCGGCCTCCAACTTTAGAACTTTTCGAAATCATTCGGTCGAGCTCTTCAATATCGGGACTGTGTGAAAAAGCATCCTCAACCGAGATCACGCCTTGCTCAAGGTAGTACATCAAATTTTGATTCATCGTACTCATTCCGCTTTGCTCTTGGCCCATTTGCATTTGGCTATAGACTTGGTGGAGTTTATTTTCGCGGATGAGGTTTCGAACCGCTGGAGTCATTGAAAGGTACTCATAAACCATGACCCGACCTTTTCGATCGGTCCTAGGTATTAAGTTTTGCGAAATGACAGCTTCAAGACAGAAGGACAATTGTAGCCTGACATAGTCTTGGTGATCCGCCGGGAATAACTGCACAAGTCGTGTGATCGAGTTGATCGCTCCGTTCGTGTGCAGAGTTGAGAAGACCAAGTGACCTGTTTCCGCAGCATACATGGCAGCTTCCGCAGTTTCGCGGTCACGCATCTCTCCCACCATAATCACATCTGGATCTTCCCGAAGTACTTGCCTAAGAGCGCGGTGAAAAGACTTACAATCTGTTCCCAACTCCCGCTGGTTCACGATACTCATTTCATGTGAATGTGTGTACTCAATCGGATCTTCAATAGTCACGACATGATAGCGCATGCTTCGGTTGATTTTATCAATGAAAGACGCCAAAGTCGTGGACTTACCAGAACCCGTAGCTCCCGTTACTAACACCAAGCCATGCGGGCGTTTGGTTAGATCACAGATTTGTTTATTGAGACCCAAGGAAAATAATTCAGGGATATCACTGTTGATCCGGCGGAAAACAGCCGCAACAGCGCCTCGTTGAATAAATAGATTGGCTCGGCAGCGAGCAATCCCCTGTAAACCAAATGAAAAGTCGATCTCTTTGTCTTTATCAAAAGCTTCACGCTGCCTATTGTCTAGGAGGGGGTAGACGAGGGCCTTGACGTCTTCCGGCGTGAGAGCGTTTGATTTTACGCGAATGATGAGTCCATTGACCCTTAACGCAGGAGGAGACCCGACCGTTAGATGCAGATCCGACGCCCCCTTTTCGACCATAAGTTTCAATAATGCAGATAATTCGAATGCCATAAATCCCCCGTCACTCGACGCCTTGCAGTTCATCGATCGTCGTCATGCCTGCAATCACCTTTCTCATTGTGTTCACCTTGAGGGTTCTCATCCCCTCTTTTACAGCTTGCGCCTTGAGTTCGTGGGTGCTTGCACCCGAACCAATTTTTTCGCGCATGCTTTCTGTCATCTCTAAAACTTCCATAACCGCGACACGTCCTTTGTATCCCGTATTTCGGCAAACTGCGCAGCCTTTGCCATGCATGGGTTTGAATTTCGGAATCACTGCGGCTGGAAACCCAAATTTTTGCAGGTCTTCGGCCGAGTATCTCGTATCTTCTACTTTGCACTCTTTACAAATTCTACGAACAAGTCGCTGTGCCACAATCACGTGAACCGCAGCATTGACCATGAAGGAATCAAGTCCCATATCCTTCAAACGCATGATCGTTGATGGCGCGTTGTTGGTGTGCAGTGTGGAAAGCACCATGTGACCTGTAAGAGCGGCCTTGAACGCCGTCTCCGCGGTTTCTTTGTCACGAATCTCACCGAGAAGAATGACATCCGGATCCTGACGAAGCATGGCTCTCAAACCTTCCGCAAAGGTTAAACCGATAAACTCTTTGGTCTGCATTTGGTTGATGCCTCGGAAGTTGTACTCGACCGGATCTTCAATAGTGGAAATGTTTACATCTGGCTTGTTGAGCAAATTGAGAGCTCCGTAAAGCGTTGTTGTCTTACCAGAACCGGTGGCCCCCGTAACAAGACACATTCCCCAAGGGCGCTGAATGGCCTTCATAAACTTCTCAAGATCGTCTTTTTCGAAACCTGCGGTTTCAAGCTCTACTGTTGCCGCCGTTTTATCCAAGATACGTAAGACGACTTTTTCGCCATAGACTGTAGGTAGAGTGTTGACCCTGAAGTCAACGACTTTGCCTTCGGGAGTCTTGAAGCGAATACGTCCATCTTGAGGAAGACGCTTCTCGTCTAGACGCATTTTTGACATCACCTTAATACGAGCCGCTAGGGCTGCCTTGATATTCACAGGAGGCTTTGCTGCTCCCACTAAGTCGCCGTCAATACGGAAACGGATGCGAAGTTCGCCTTCGTAAGGTTCGATATGAATATCCGATGCCTTCTTTCGAACGGCGTCAGTCAAGACACTCGATACAAACTGAATGATAGGAGCATCGTTCTCGGAATGCTCAGAGGCATTATTGTCCTCTTCATCTAAAACACTCGCTTCACCACCGTCGGCAGCTAAGCTTGATGCCATGTCGGAAATATTTTCTGGAGAGGACGCTCCCCACTCACGTTCGACCAACTCATTGATCAACTGGGGTGAACTTAAAACTTGTTCCACACGCATACGTGTTTGGAAGCGGATTTCATCAAGTGCTTGCACATTTGTCGGATCATAAGTGGCAATAACCAAGGTGCTACTTCTTTTCCCGACAGGAATAATTTTGTGTTTCTTACATAGCTGAGGTGAGATCAACGCAATGAGATCGAAGTCGAGCTCCATGCCGTTGATGTCCATGATTGTGAGTTTGTAGGAACGCGCGAGCACTTGAAGAAGATCGTTTTCTTCAATCACTTTGTTGCTCAGCAAATGATCGATCAATCGAACATTGCGAGACTTTGCGATCGTCATTTCAGATTCAAGCCGAGCGGCATCAACGAGTTTCTCGTTGACTAAAACATCAGCAAGTCGTGTGGTTAGCATTCGTTAACGCACTCCTTCCTATAAGGTATCGACATCTTTGAAGTTAAAATGAAGAAATTCTTGTCAGAAACCATGGTGTATGCGCTGCGTCGTGACGCAAAAGTGCCACATAGACCTCGTGCACAATTACGCGGCATGTAAAGCAGTGAAGCTTATTGGCCTTTTTCAACGATCAGATTAGTCTTCTATCTCATGAAAATCGCTGTACTCGTAAAACAAACACCTGATACCGAAACTAAAGCCAAATTGGGTGGCTCTGGACTCGACACCACCGGAGTGAAGTTCATCCTCAACCCATACGACGAATTCGCCGTCGAAGAAGCTATCCAGCTAAGAGATAAAAATAGTGGCGAAGCTACCGTTGTTTCTCTTGGTCCAGACCGCGTCGTCGAAGCCATGAGAACAGCACTAGCTATGGGTTGCGACAATGGCATCCACGTCAAAGTTAGTGATGACGATTTAGCAAAATTTGACTCTTTTGCCGTCGCAAAAGCTTTAGCGGAATCCATCAAAGACAAAGGCTTCGACCTCATTCTCTGCGGCAAACAAGCCATCGATGACGATGCCCTAGCCGTTCCTCAAATGGTTGCGGAATTCCTAGGCCTACCTCGCGCAACTGTTGTGACGAAATTGTCCATCGAAGGCGGAAAAGCCAAAGCGAGCCGCGCTGTCGAGGGCGGAGCGGAAGAAGTCATTGAGTTCGCAACTCCGGCTGTTGTTGCCGCTCACAAAGGTTTGAACACGCCTCGCTACGCATCTCTTCCTGGAATCATGAAAGCAAAACAGAAAAAAATTGATGTCGTTGAAGCCTCTTCTCTTGGAGTGACTGCAGACACGGCAAAAGTAACTTACGAAAACTTTGAACTACCTCCTGAGAAAGCTGCTGGAAAAGTCTTCAAAGGTGAGCCTGCAGAACTAGCTAAACAAATTGTTGAACACCTTCGTAACGAAGCAAAAGTCATCTAACTGGAATTTAAGGAGATCACATGACAAAAGCCCTCGTACTTGTAGAATTCAAAGGAACCTCCATCAAAAAAGCCAGTCTTGAAGCGATCCACGCTCTGGCTTCTCAAGGTGTCGAAGTCGATGCCATCGCTTTCGGCCCCGACGCGGCTGCTGGAAAAGATGCAGGAGCAAAAGCTGCCGGCGGACAAGGTGCAAAAAATTTATTCATCGCCAACAACGATGACCTCAAATTTTATCAAGCTGACGTCTACGCTGGAACCATTGCTGCGCAATTCAAGTCTGGCGGATACGACATCCTAGCCGGATCAGCTTCGACTACAGCAAAGGATCTTTTCCCCACCTTGGCTGCACGCCTCGATGCCGGAATTGCTCCTGATTGTGTGGAAGTTAAAGTTGACGGCGGAAGTTTGAGCGCGAAACGCCCGATGCTTGCCGGAAAATACTTTGCAACTTTGAAGTTCAAAGCCTTCCCTGCGGTCGTCACCATTCGCCCGAACGCTATCGGCGTCGGTGCTGATTCAGGAAATGCAGCTGCGGCTTCTGACCTCGCTCCATCAGGCGACATCAAATCAAAGACTGTTGAACTCAGCGGCGGTGGAAACAGCTCTCGCCCTGACCTAGCGGAAGCCGATCGAATCATTAGTGCAGGCCGCGCGATCAAAGCTTCTGAGAATTTCAAAATCATCGAAGAATGCGCAGATGTTATCGGCGCTGCAGTCGGAGCGTCTCGCGCCGCTGTAGACGCAGGAATGGCGCCGCACTCCATGCAAGTAGGACAAACGGGAAAAACAGTGAACCCTTCTCTCTACATTGCTTGTGGAATTAGTGGAGCGATTCAGCATTTGGCCGGAATGAAAACTTCAAAGATCATTGTCGCCATCAACACGGATCCAGATGCTCCGATCTATCAGAAAGCGGATTACGGCGCTGTTGGAGACCTATTCGAAGTTGTTCCCGCCCTTAAAGAAGAATTCAAAAAGCTTCTTAGTGCTGGCTGATCCGTTCAATATTGTTGTTTCGTCAAAAAGCCGGCATCTCTTGGGATGTCGGCTTTTTTATTTGTTCTTTTTGGCTAATATAAGTATGTGGGCTGGCTATATATCTTTATTCGCACCTATCCCTTTTGGGCCTTCCCACTCGGCATCGCCCTCATTACCGCCGCCTTTAGATTGAAAAAAGGTAACGGTCGAAGGAAACAACTCTATTTACTGTCTGCACTGATTCTCATGGGTAGCTCCGGATACTTTCTCTGGGCAAAAGGCCACGAAGAAGCCGTGCCGTTTTTTCACCATCTCATGTATGGTCCACGCTGATTTTCACCAAATTGAGTTAGCAAAGTGAATCTTGAGCGAGCTATCTCAATTTAGAGCGCGCAGCTTCTCTGGAGGGTAGAGCGAACTTTGTTTCTCCAGCGATCGCCACGACCGAGGTCGTAACGTTCAATGGTTTTTTTGTAGACATGTATAGCTGTTGAACACTGATTTCGATTTACATAGCCCTTTATCTGAGCCTCGGTTGAAAGTGCTGTCGCCTCATCCATCCCAACTAGGACACTAGCTGGAGCCCGCCTAGCCGGAAAGTTATCAACTTCATCTTGAGAAACAGAAGCCGGCATTCTACCGCCTCCACCCAATTCTTGGGGAGACCTAGAAGGTATCTCCAATGGTATACTTGTGATCTCCACAGGAAGAACCTGCTCATTAGAGATTGCCATCTCCTTCGAATACTCTTCCTTATCTGCCTTCACTCGCAACTTATCTTGAAGGAGCATTTTTTCACGACGACGATCGGCGACGATAACGGGAAGAAGACTTTTGGCCTCAACCAAAGAGGCACGCCTTACATAGTCACTAGCATTGTTACTCGTAATTTTTTCCGCATCTGGATATTGCTCTTTATCTACGGCACCAATTTGGGAGGCCGCAAGCCAAGCATCCGCAGCATTGACGGAGTGTCTGATTCCAGAATTTGTTACGATATATAGTCTGCCACTAGAACCACCGTGCCTCTTCACATGCATCAAACCTGTTTCTACCCTGAGGAGCATCACAGTTTCATCCGAGCGCTCACCCCCAACCCAACCAGCCTCTACAACAGTGTTAGGCGCTAACCACAATCTTGAGCCATCAGGAAGTTCGAAGAAGTTTGCAGCCTCACCCTCAGTGGAAAGCACACTTCTCTTTTCAACCTCCACCCCTAATTGGGCCAATGAGAATCTCATCTGAGAAGGTTCTGAAAATTGTAAATTCTCTGGAGCTTGAGAATGAATGTCTCTATCTGTTTCTTCATCAGGAAAAGCCTGACCCGAACCCGGAGTTTTGTGTGATTTCGAGAACGAGCCCGCATCCGCAAACTCCACTTTTTTGGCCTTAGCTGAGTTATCGCTTTCGCTGGCAGGAACTCTTCCACTGCTAACCTCTCTTGGGTCTACACCAAAGAGTTCTGCAACCTGAGGAATTCGCATCACCTCATAGGCTAGTTTGTCATACATGGGCTTTGCTTGAGACAGCAGAGGGCTAATGATCTCTTCACTAGTTGTAATGGCAGGCTCAACAAAGTCCTTATATAGAGTGTGCTCTCGCACCGGCTTATAAAAATCCGGCTCCATATAGTGACAAGTCAGCACCGCCCCGACGAGCAACGCAAAATAGAAAACGGTACGCAACATAGCCATCCGATCTCTCTATCGGCATATCTCGTCAAAAACTTGACCGAAAGCCGATTCGGAAAGAAAAAAGGCCTACCCACGAAAGTGGGAAGGCCTTTTTATTTCATCATCTTAAACGTGTGTTACCTAGAAGCGGCTGGTTTCCACGTGAGGCCGGTTGGGCCGGTGTATTCGCCGCGTGGGCGGTAGATGCGGTTTTGAGCGTATTGCTCCATGACGTGAGCACACCATCCTCCGATGCGGCTTGCAGCGAAGATCGGAGTGAACAAATCAGTCGGGATTCCCATGCTGTAGTAAACCGTCGCAGAGTAGAAATCCACGTTGGGCATCAAACCTTTTTTCTCATACATCGTGTCGTCGATGAGAGCACTCATTTCATAAAGCTCTGCATTGCCAGTGTCTTTAGTGAGTTTCTCACTCATCTTGCGAAGAATTGCAGCGCGAGGATCGCCCTCTTTATAAACACGGTGACCAATTCCCATGACTTTTTGCTTACCAGCGAGAGCATTCTCGACAAACTCTTTCGCCTTGTCGATGGTTCCAATTTCTTTAAGCATCTTGATCACGGCTTCGTTCGCCCCGCCATGGAGAGGCCCTTTCAAAGTTCCAATCGCAGAAACAATGGCAGAATGCAAATCACTCAAGCTAGACGTTGTTACGCGAGCAGAAAAAGCACTGCAGTTGATTTCGTGATCCACATGAAGAATCAATGCCGTATCCATAATACGCGCATGCTCTTCACTCGGCTCTTTACCAAAACACTGATACAAAAAGTTCCAAGCAAGTCCGCGGCCCTCGACAGGCTCAAGAATCTCAGCACCGTTGCGAAGTCTCTCAAAAGCAGCCACGAAGCTTCCCATTTTGGCAGTCAAGCGCATGGATTTGCGACGAGTCGCCTCAATGCTGATATCAGCCGTCTCTTCATCGAAGAAAGACTGCATAGAAACGGCCGTTCTAAGGTAATCCATTGGATGACCTGTCTTTGGAAAGTTTTCTTGAAGAACTTTCAATTGGTTCTTCATGGGGGCAGAGAGCTTTGAATTCTCAAGCAATTCCTTTTTGAAGTTCTCAAGCTCATTAGCTCTTGGGAGCTCACCATTCCAGAGAAGCCAAATCACTTCCTCGAAAGTTGAGTTTTCCGCAAGATCCTGAATCGTGTAACCACGGTAGCAGAGGGTCGTCCCCACAATGCTACTAATCCCTGTTGAGCAGGCCACTACGCCTTCAAGTCCCTTATCAATTGCATCTTTGTAAATTTTAACTTCAGCCATGAAAAGCAGCCTACTCTTTAATTCGTAATCGGCCAAGATTTGATTATGATGTGTATAATAACTTTGATGGAACTTAGAATTACAGCCGAGAAGCTCAAACAAAGTGCGGGTGCCCATAGGAGGCGCAGCCCTTTGTTTAACGTGGATCTCGATTGGAAAGGCCCCGGGATCAAAGTTTTGATGGGCGAATCAGGTGTCGGAAAATCGACACTTTTAAAAAGCTTGGGCGGAGTCTGGAAGCCACAGAGCGGCAAACTCATTTTCGGCGAAGAACGACTTTGGCTCCGCGGCCGCTTCAATCAAAACCCTAAGCTTCTAGCCAGAATGGGCTTCTGTTTCCAAAACAACGCCCTATTCAATTCGATGACCTGTCTTGAGAACTTATGTTTCCCGCACAGGCAACGCTTTGCTGAAGTAGCCGAGGGCAAACGCCTCAATCTAGCCATGGAGTGGCTGGAGAAAGTAGGCCTAGGACACACCAGAGACCTCCTGCCCCATGAACTTTCTGGAGGAATGCAAAAGCGTCTCTCCTTAGCCCGCACCCTCATCCTTCAACCGGATTATTTATTCTTTGATGATCCCACTGCAGGACTTGATCCGATTACGAGCCGGCAGATTGCAAAACTATTGATTTCTCTTCTAGACAACCACCCTGCCCTTTCCGTGATCGTCACCAACGACCAAGACCGAGCCAAAGAGTGGAGCCACGAAATCTACGAACTAGAAAACGGCGGTCTCCACTTAAAATCTTCGGAGGCAAATAGTTAAGCCATGATTCGCTTCAAAGACGTCAAAAAAAGCTTCGGTACCAAGGAAGTTCTGCGAGGCATGAGCGTTGAGATCAAAACCGGTGAAGTCTTCTTCGTACTGGGCTGCTCAGGGACCGGGAAAAGCGTGATGCTCAAGCATCTCGTCGGACTACTCGAACCTGACTCCGGAGAAATCTGGGTAGACGATGATGAAATCTCTCGCTTCACCGAAGCACAATTCGAAAACATTAGAAAAAAATGTGGCTTAGTCTTTCAACTACCGGCCTTAGTGGATTCAAGAAACCTCTACGAGAACCTCACCCTTGGGATCAGGCAAATGCCTTTTGCCCAGCAACAGATCGTAATCCCCAAAGCTTTACAAGATGTAGGAATGGAGAAGATCTTTCCAGAAATCTTCGACCGCTATCCTCCATCACTATCTTACGGCGAGCAAAAGCGCCTGGCCCTAGCGAGAACCCTTCTCCCCGACCCCGAGATTCTTCTCTATGACGAACCCACTACGGGACTGGACAACAAAAATGCGCTTCTTATCCATGATCTGATCAAATCGATTTCAAAACATCGAAACAAAACATCTATTGTCGTAAGTCACGACATGCGCAATGCTCTCGCTACAGCCGATAGGCTAGCCGTAGTCGACGCGGGACGAGTGATTGACCTAGGAACACCTGATGAGATCATGGCCAGTAAAGTTGAATTGACGAGATCATTCCTGGAGGACCTCAGGGAATGATTGCAGCTCAGCAGTTTCAATTCCTCACCCAGATCGTAAAACGAATGCCTCTTCTCTGGAGAGAGAGGCGCGAATTCCAACTACAATTTGCCGATGTAGCGATTCGCTCTTTAAGCACGACCATTACAGCCGGAATTTTTACGGGTGCCGTTCTCGCCCTTCAATTCCATTTGCAACTCAAAGACTTTGGAGCGGAATCGGTTCTTGGAGGCCTCAACACATCCGGCACCATTCGAGAAGTCGGCCCCATCTTGATCGCCTTCATGCTAGCAGGCAAAGTCGGTGCCTATACTTCGGCCGAGCTTGGTAGCATGAAAGTCACCGACCAAATCCAAGCTGTGAGATGTCTGGGCATTGATCCGATTACCTTCTTTGTGCTTCCACGTTTTTGCGCCGTTGCCCTGACTGCCGTTCTGCTACTTGTTTTTGGTCTTGTGATCTCAGTTCTAGGAGGAATGGTCGCCGTTTGGGGTATTGCAGACATTCATCCCGACCAATACCTCCTCACCATTTCAAGATTCGCGAGCAACACCTCTCTCATACTCGCCACAACGAAGTCTGTCGTTTTTGGGATCCTGATGGGACTCATCTGCTGCTACAACGGATACCAAACGGAAGGTGGAACTTTTGGAGTTGGAGAATCTGTCAGGAAGACTGCAGTGCAGAGTATGGTCGCCATCGTCATTGCGGACTTTGCTATAACATCAATATTGGAAACCGTTTTCCGATGGCTGGGGTGGTCTTAAATGTTTCACAAGATCATCAATCCTCTTTTTGAAAACTTCAATATTCTCTTCAGAAGCTTGAGCGTTTTGGCAAAATTTCAAACCTCAGCAAAAGATATCTGGAAACAATGCTACGAGTTTGGAAATCGCACTTTCGGAATTGTCGCTCTTTGCGTGACCTTCATGGGCGTGATTCTCATTACGGAGTATAGCTTTCATATGAAGCTGGTCATCGGCAATGACTCCATGATTCCCGCCTTCGCCATGATCATGCTCGCAAGGGAGCTAGCTCCGATCGTTACTGCCCTCCTCATCACATCAAAAATGGGCGCCAGTATCGCCGCGGAACTAGCTGCGATGAAGAACTCAGAGCAGATCGACGCGTATAGATTGCTCGGCCTCAACATCGTGGATCTCTACGTGGCCCCCCGCTTGATTGCATCCGTTTTTGCCAACGTATGCCTTACCGTCGTCGCGCTTGCAATCACAGTCATTGGAGCATGGGCTTCAGCCGTATATTTCCTAAATTTTTCAACAGGGCCCTTCTTTCATAGCCTCGTCGTTTTTCTGAGTCCCTTTGACTTTATTTTGATGGTCACCAAATCGGCCAGCTTTGCCATCGTCATTCCCATCATTAGCGCTTACTGCGGACTCGAAGCCAAGCATGGTGCCGAAGGAGTGGGAGAAGCCACAACAAATGCCGTCGTAGGCAATTCCATAACGATCATCATTATTGATTTTATCATTACGTTTTTATTTTCAAAATTTTACTAAAAACTCAGATTCATTCCAATACCAAGCATCACCTGCCTGTGGTTAAAATAGATAGAAGTATCCCAATCCACGCGATCTGGTTTTTTAAGATTACCAAATCCATGACTGATGAGCATAGAGACGTTTACCGTATAGATCGGAGCTCCGACGTCAAACAATGGCTTAGCGTTTCGAAGCATGACAACATACAATCGCGTGCGAATACCAAATCCATAAACAGGGCTATAGGGACGCATTTTCAAAAGTCCCAGCGCAAGCTGAACCGTCGAGTAATCCAAAGCAGACCCCTTATCGACAGAAGCCACCTTATTTTTCATCTCCTGCAAAGAGACTCCAAGCTCTCCACTCCAACGAGAATTTCCATTCTGCGACAGGTACCGCCCCCAACCCAGGGTGAACATATTAGTCCTTTGTACCTTTAGAAGGCGAGAATCTTCGGTTGTTAATGTTCCGGTCCCAACCGCTATTGCCGCCCCCAAAAACCCATAAGATGACCTATAGTCTTGGAGATGATGGGTCTTGGCCCCATCTCTCGGCCGTTCTGATTCATCAAAAAATCCCTTAGACTCCTTGTTCTCCAGCGGAAAATCCGTGAGATCCGACGCCTTCGCCCAACCCTCGTCATGCCCATAGACTCGGCCGTAACACCATCCTTGCGCATTGCAACTGACAATATCAATCGGAGCTCCCTCAAACACTCGACTTTGGATCTGCCCATTCATGCTTGGATCATTTCGCAATACGGAATCTCGTGCCCAGTATTTGGTGTTTTGAGCCTCTAAGTCGCCCGCGAATGAAAAGAAAATCAACACCTTAAGTGCCATTCTAAAGATTTGATTAAGAGCTGCCGAATAATAGTACATGAGCATTCGTGGCATAGATCGAGTTCAAGCTTTCCTAGGAGGTATCATTGATGCCAAGGGTAGGTCTGTCAATGCTCAAGCCGATCGAGATGCCCAAAGAGAAGAACAAGAACGGCGAAGGAAGAGTCTCGAACTCACTCCAGCGCAAGTTGAAGAAGCGTTCCAAGCCTTACTTAAATCTCTATCCGGAACTGATCTCCGTGCAGAAAAGAAGACTGAGAACGGAAAACCACACTTTCAGGTTTTGGATAGGACGGGCAAAGTCATTCGTGATTTAAGGCTCGGTCAAATCACGGACTTGTATCTCAAAAGTAAAAGCGGTGAAGCAGATGTTCATTCTGGGACATTGCTAAAGCGCTCAGCTTAGTCCCTCGACTAAATCCCTTAGCAATCAATGGCCGTTGTTTTTTATACTGGCAGGATCAGCGCCACTAAACAATTCTCTTAAACTATTGGGATTGTTCCCCGTATTCAAACCAGCTGCGCCATATTTGTTCACACAGGTGGTCAAGGCTTTGTTTCCACCTCGAAGACCATTATATCGATTCCAACTGGTCTTGAACGGGTCCAGACAGCTTGTCTTTTGCGCATGCTTCCCAGAAGTCGGATAGCTAGAGCCACGGAAGATTTCATGGACTCCGCAAAAGGTATTAAATCTTTGTTTGCTGAAATAGCCAAGAGCCGCGACCGCGCTCGAGTTTCTAGACACACCATTTCCAATCCCCGTAATAGGAAGGCTTACTTGCTGCCCCTTGATGTGAGAACTTGGAGCTCCCGACGTAGAAGCCATTTGTCCGTATCCATTGCGCCAGATATCCTGACATGCATCCAAAACGGGTGATCCTCTCTCTACAGAAAGCTGATAAATTCCATAAATATATTTGGCGTTTTCAGCAGTATCTAGCTTATTAAATTTCTTCGCAGTTTCCGAAGGCACATAAGATGCTCCCTCGAGCCCCCCCACACAAGCCGAGAGAACACTCCAAAAACCTTTTCGATCTTTCGATCCTTTCGCAGTCTTATTATATTCATTAACAATACTCGAATTAATTTTTGAAGACTTACACAAGGGAAGATTTGCTACATCGACGCTACTACGCGCATACTTTGTCCCATCGTAATGATAGACTTTTTCCTTCTTATCAAAAAAGTAATTTGTGGCGTCAGCTACATCATGAAAAAAGTATTTAAGATTTGCGTTTCCTTTGGCACTCGCAGAGGCGACCTTTTTCATATTCTCGATCGTGTCCTGACTGATGTCTCTTCCAGAGTGTGCATCCCAACTCACTCCAAGCCCCAAAGCCAAAAACCCGATCATCTTTAGATAAAAAATATCCATTCTTAA
The DNA here is from genome assembly GCA_964640545.1 of uncultured Bacteriovorax sp. Lineage (GTDB taxonomy): Bacteria > Bdellovibrionota > UBA2428 > UBA2428 > UBA2428 > JBGSZX01. The sequence goes on from CAZXHL010000017.1 coordinate 17,101, forward strand.
CATCATCGTTACATTCTAAGGCATCTATCCCCTAGGTCCCAGTTAACTTTTGGTTAAGAATTTGGCGGTCTTTTAAAAAACTTAAGCACTTACGGGCTAATGCGGTTGAGCATGCGCGGGAACGGAATGGTTTCCCGAACGTGTTGAATGCCGCAAAGCCAGGTAGTGCAGCGCTCGATTCCGATACCAAATCCTGAATGGGGAACCGAACCAAATTTACGAAGATCGAGATACCAATCAAAGACACTTTGCTCGAGGCCATGCTCTTTGATCTTCCGCTCTAGAACTTCGATGCTTTCTTCCCTTTGGCCCGCACCAATCACTTCGCCGTAACCTTCCGGGGCCAGCATATCGAATGAAAGGCTAGACACATCATCCGCAGGATCTTCTTTCATGTAAAAAGCTTTGATCTTTTTAGGGAAGCGATGAACAAAAATCGGAGTTTCAAACTTCTTGGTCAAGATCGTCTCATCTCCACCCCCAAAGTCCGCACCTTTTTTGAATCCATCGACGGATTCTTTCTCGAGGATGTCTGCGGCTTCATTGTAGTGGATACGCGGGAAAGGGGCTTTGATCATTTCAAGTTTTGAAATGTCTCTCTCGAGAGTCTCAAGTTCACGCCTACGATTCTTCAATACGCTCTGGACGATATGGCACATCATGCCTTCGGCAAGGTCCATGGCTCCGTCAAGATCCATGAAGGCAACTTCAGGCTCAAGCATCCAAAATTCTGTTAAGTGTCTTCTCGTTTTGGACTTCTCAGCACGGAATGTCGGGCCGAAAACATAAATTTTTCCTAGAGCCATAGCGCCGGCTTCTCCGTAGAGCTGCCCGCTTTGTGTGAGGTAGGCCTTGTTGTCTTCGAAGTAATCGACTTCGAAAAGATCCGTCGTTCCTTCGCAAGCGTTAGGAGTGAAAATCGGCGCATCGAAGCCCACAAATCCTTGGCTATCAAAATATTCTCTCGCCGAGCGCACAACTTCGGCACGGATTCTAAGAACCGCCGCTTGACGCTTTGAACGAATCCAAAGATGTCTATGATTTAGTAAGAAGTCTGGCCCATGCTCTTTTGGAGTGATCGGATACTCAACAGAAGTTCCTACTTCTTCTAGCTCTTTCACTTGAATTTCCCACCCACCTGGGGCCTTGGGCGCTTTTACGATTTTCCCCTTTACCTTGACGGAGGATTCCTGGTTGGTGCCCATAAAGTTCTCGATAGCGGAGTCTGAAGAATCACCGGGGAACAAAACCCCTTGCATGATGCCCGTTCCGTCGCGAAGCATAAGAAATTTCACCTTGCCGCTGGAGCGCTTGCTATAAACCCAACCGTGGAGTTCCACTTCGTCATTTTCTTGACGTTGGCCATTAAAAATATCTTCTATATAGAGCTCTGGTCTCATAAGAGGACAACTTATACTATAATTGAAATATGTTCATCATTAGATTCTTGATACGAGGCATTCTTCTTATGGCTGTGATTACGGCTCTGGGGCAGATCCAGTGGAATGATCGCAGTATGGAAAATCGCTACCATGCCTTCGTAAATTCTGATGAGTTCCAGACTTGGTTTTGGGCTCTTTCGCTCCCAGTTACTTGGACCGGCGAAAAACTAGAGAAAGGGCTCAAGGCCCTTTCTCCAGATAATTCTGATAGTGCGAACGAAGCGGCTCGCTAATATTTTATGACTAACGTCCGCCGGTAGTCTGAGCCGGTGGTATAGACGTATGAGATGAGGCCGGCACCCTAGCATGTTGCTTCTGCTGTTCCGGGAACATCTCCGCAAATAGTTTTTGGCAGTTGGCGCTTTGAGCCGTTTCCTGATTCTCAACACAGTTACATATCATAATAATGTTGGGATCATTGTCGGACAATTCGGCTGCACTCACCGTAGTAAATGATGAAAGCATCAACACCAAAGCAAACGCCGACACGAATGAAGCCTGCGCTTTTTTAAAATCCTTATTCTTACTGAACATAAAGTTCCCCCTTAAAATCTTCCTAGGCTAGATACTGCTAAGGGTGTGCCAAGTTATTGGAACTGAGAAAATGTGGCCTACTTTACAGGAAATCATATACTTACACACAGCTGTTGGTGAACACTTTTTGCCAAAGCCTGTCTAAAGACTAGACACTTCACAGAGAGCTTTGCACATTCTTCACATTCAGCAGTGGCTCAAGTAGCCCCCAAAACACTCCGAGAAGTGAGGAATGCTCAGCGAGATTACCTGCCCCAAATGCACAAAAACCCTCAATACCTCCCTGTTCAACATCAATACTGGATTCGGGAGGTGCGATCGATGCGAAGCTCTTTTCAGTTCCGAGGACATCGGATTGGGTCAAAGCCCTCAAATTCACAACCTCCCCCCCAAAACCATCCCTCATCAAGTCGACACGGTTGAACAAAGCTCATCTCACGGAGAAACCACTATCGTGCGGAAAGGGAGCAACCCTGCGTTAAAGGCCTTTATGACTTTCTTTTCAATTTTCTGGAATGCGGTTTCGTGGGGAGTTATGGGCAGCATGTATTGGGACTTCTTCGCCAACGGTGGATCATTCCACTTTGCCATGATGATGCCACATCCCTTAATTGGAATTGCCATCGCCTATTACACGCTTACTTTGTGGATCAACAAAACAACTTTCCATATCGACCAAGAAAAGCTTACAGTAAAAACAGGACCCCTGAAATGGTTTGGAGATAGTGTAACACTCCGGTCACAAATTGAGTCGATCTTCATCAAGGAAGACGTTGCAATGACTAAAAATGGTCATCCCGTTTATTCGCTCAATCTATTTGCCAAACTCAAGAGTGGAGATGAAGTAAAAATTCTACGCAATAGCTCGAACAAAAAAGAGCTCTACTTCATTGAATCTATTTTAGAACGAAGCCTAGGACTTCGTGACGACGCAAGAGAAGACCAATACCTCAGACCTTCTGGATCCTGAAATTCGCAGTTGTAGACTTAGTTCAGCAAGCGAAAACCACTAGCGGTAGTTTCAACTTTGAGCACGGGATGGTCGATCTGGCCGTCGGGCCGAATAGGATAGCTTCCACTCAAACCCTCAAATTTTCCAAGACGCCTAAGAACTTTCACGAAAGTCAGCCCCTCGGCTCTATAGGCGCTTTTATGGAAGGCCTTGCCCGCAAGGACCAAAGCCTCGAAGCTAAGAGCTAAGTCATCTCGGACTTCTCCCTCTATTTTACTGTTCTTAAGAAGTTTTCTAAAATCTTTGGCCAAATCCGAATCAAATTCTGGAGAATATTGCCTGAGCAAATAATGCCCCTTCCAAGAATCTCCCAACTTTTCCTTCCAGCTCTTGAAGTCCCAAAGCTCAAAACCAATAAAGGGCCGAGTCCAAGCGCGCGCCTTCATTCCTTTGATCATGAGTTCAAGCCGTTCGTCGGCCCAAGGCACCCACATCACATCCGGTCGGAACTCATACGCATCGTTCAAGATCTTTTCTTTATCTGGCTGACTCTCTCCGTAGGAAAAAACCTTAAGCTCAACACCTTTAGGTTTGTGCTTTTGAGCTTCCCCCAAGAAAGCATCAATCCCACCTTGCGCAAGCGGCATAAAGATCACAACCTTCTTCGCGCGCAAATCTTTGGCGGACAGCTCCCAGGCTTTTTTGATCCAGGTCGTCGGTGTTGCGGACAAAGAGTGAACAAAGCGACTGCCCCTCAACAATGAAGACTCCTGCAGAACTGGGAATATCATCGGAACCTGGGCTTTCTCCAAATGTAGCTTAATTGCCCGAGCAGATAACTCATTCACCCCACCTATAACAATGTGTGGTTTCTCCTTCATCGAATCAATCGATTTAGCGAGCAAACCTGCCTCAACATTACTCGACTTGTTATCAAGAACATTTAACTTCACCCGAAGGCCGTATTGAGTAGACAAATGGTCGCCAGCCAATTCAAGCCCCAAACGAAGATCTTGTCCTCTAGCATCCAGCGCACCCGAGACCGGGAGAATAGCCGTTACTCGAAATTCTGGCGGGGTTCCCTGTGAAGCTTGAGAATCTTGCGAGACACCTAGTCCCAAAGTTAGCAAAGTTGTCAAAGCCAAGCCTTTCAACGCTCTGCTCTTCAAACACTGACTTTTAAAACTAAATTTCATGCCATACATAACCGATTTGTAACCTAAGACGTTTTGAAAGGGGCTGCAATGTCTGATGAAGCAAATGGAAAAAATTCACTAGTCGGAGAATTCTTACTCGCATTAGCGAGGGCTCCCGAGCCTGTACAAGAAGCGATTATTATTCAGGGGCTTAAGAAATTTCTTCCTTTCGCGCCTCAATTGATCAACCCCTACCCCATGCTTAGCCATATGGTGAAGATCATGAACCTCAACAGCGGCAGCTCTAACGAGTCCGAAAAAACTGGAACCTGAGTAAAATGATATGAGGCTTCTTCCTGAAGCGCGCGAAAGCGGCTACGCCAACAGCTTCGATGGAACGCCTATCTACTGGGAACGGCATGGTCCCGCGCTCGACGATCCCAAAGCCAAACGCCCCATGGCCTTTTGCTATGGCCTGGTCTGCAGCACCAACCAATGGCGTCTTCAACTCGAAAGGTATTCCAAAGAACATCCTTGTATCATCTTTGATTACAGGGCCCATCACAAATCTGGAAATCCGTCTGATTTTGCCTTTTTAAACATCAGCGCGCTAGCCAAGGACCTCTTTGCTGTGATCGATCATCTCAAGATCGAGATCCCAATGCACATTTGGGGACATAGCATGGGCTGTAATGTCGTTCTTGAATATGCCTTAGCCTACCCGCAGAGATGCCATAGCCTCGTATTGTGTTGCGGAACTCCGAACAGTCCCTTTGCCAATATGTTTGGCTCAACTGTTCCTGAAGTCATCAGCCATAAACTTTTTGATCTATTGGATCGCTATCCAGAACCGCTCTATAAAGTGTGGCACACCTTTAAATCCTACCCAAAATTGACCCATGCCATTTCCTATATTGCAGGTTTCAACACTGACACAAGCACCAGAGAAGACATTAGCGCCTATGCTGAAGCGGTTAGTGGAGTAGAATCACAAACCTTCTTTAAGCTCCTCGAAGACATGAGCCGCGGCAACATCAAGAACATTCTCCCAAAGATCGTCACCCCTACAGTTGTCATCGCAGGAGCTCTGGACAGAGTGACCCCTCCATCCGAACAAAAGGCTTTGTCTCGTGGAATCGGGGGATCAGAATACGTCGAAATTCCAGCGGGCTCCCATAATGTTCAGCTAGATTTCGGCGAATATGTGGGACTCAAAGTAGAAGACTTCTGGAGAAGACGAAGTCTTGATAAATAGCCTTTGCCAGCCTAGGCTAGAGGCGAAATGAAGCGCAGTCTTACAGGGGTCAAACCCACCCACAATCCCCATCTCGGAAACATTCTAGGGGCCATTCTCCCAGCGATTGAACTGCAAAAGACCCACGAAACGTTTTATTTCGTAGCCGACTATCACGCCCTCACCAGTGTCAGAGATCCCAAAAAATTGCGACATGACTGTTACGATGTGGCAGCAACTTATCTAGCTCTTGGACTAGATCCTGCGAAGGGATGTTTCTTCAAGCAATCTGCTGTGCCTGCGGTAAATGAACTCATGTGGGTTCTTGGAACCGTCACATCAATGGGAGATTTAACTCGCGCCCACGCCTACAAAGCAGCAAAGGATCGAGGAGAAGAAGGCGCTATAAACATGGGTGTTTTTGCCTATCCCGTCCTCATGGCTGCCGATATCATTCTTTACGATACTGATATCGTTCCCGTCGGCAAAGACCAGATTCAACACATTGAAATGGCTCGTTCGATGGCTCAGCGCTTTAACCACTATTTTGGCGAAACGCTCAAGGAGCCCCAAGAATTGGTTCAAACTAGTGTTGGTGTGGTTCCCGGAATTGATGGACAAAAAATGAGCAAAAGCACAGGTAACGGAATTGATGTTTTGCAGCCCGCTAAAAAAGTTAAGAAGCAAGTTATGGCAATCGTCACCGACTCGAAAGAGCTGGAAGATAAAAAAGACCCCACGAATTGTAATATTGTTAATTTGTACAAGTTGATGGCGAATGAATCTGAGGTTCAAGAGATGGAAGAGAAATATCGTGCAGGTGGCTACGGCTATGGTCACGCCAAACTGGCTCTTCTTGAAAAAATTGAGGAGCGATTTTCTCCCGCTCGTGAAAAATACGAGTACTATATGTCTCACACAGACGAATTGGATGACATCCTCTTACAAGGTGCGACGAAAGCTCGCAAAGTAGCAGAGGGCGTCTTAGAAAAAACATTGAAAGCTTGTGGAATAAAATGAAAAAAAAGATCGAAGCAACGCCCATTAAAAATCCAGCTGCTAAGTTTGGGATCTTAGGTCTCAGTACGGCACTCGGCGCAGGCTATGCTCCAATCGCACCCGGCACTGTCGGCTCCTTGCTTGGAATTCCTTTTGGCCTTTGGCTCTTACAATACCCAGGCTGGATGGCCGGCATCATCATCGGAGTCTTGTGTTTTGTAACCGCACCAATTGTTGAAAGAGCCTGCCATCACTGGGGTGAAATGGACTCCGGCAAAGTTGTTTGGGATGAGGTCATTGGAATGGCCATTGCCTTACTGGGTCTTCGTGGAGTTGTTCGACTTGAAAAGCTCGACGTCGGCGGATTCGTTGCACCTTCATGGGAAAGCATCATTGTCGCCTTTATTGCTTTCCGTATTTTTGATATTTTCAAACCTTTCCCGGCCAAAACTTTCGACCAAAAGGACTCTGGCCTTGGGGTGATATTGGACGATGTTGTAGCTGGACTTTATGCGGCCCTTCTCTTCTTGAGTCTGGTCAAAATTAACTGGATTTAGACAAAGGAAGAACTGTTGTCCCTGAATTCTAAAACATTAAAAACAGCTTTTTCAGAAAGTTTTCTAATTATCGCTTGGTGTGGTGGAATTTTCTTTGCACAGAAAAATGTAGACCTACCCCAATATTTACTTTGGTTCCTCTATGCTTTCACTCCAGTGCTTGTGATCAAAAATTTGCAAAGTTATCGGAAGGCATTTCAAGATGATGGCGACGATGAGGAAGTTGCCGAGCCTCCGAAAAAGAAATTAAAAGTCTCCAAAGAAGCGCCACTTCCAGCAAAGCCTGCTACAGCTGAGAAGCCGGCACCAGAATCTGCGCCAAAGCCCGCAGCGGCGCCGACGAAGTCAATCCCTACTCCTAAGCCCCCCAAAAGGCAGCCTGTCACTAAGCAGGGCTTTAAAAAACGCGCCCCAAAAAAGAAATAGCCCCACGATTTTCATCGCAGGGCTATTATCAGAAAACGAAGACTGATTTCTCTGGTTTTATTTCATAAACCTATCGCTATACTCTTTTGAAGCCTTGGAAACTTTCCCGATCAAGAAGTACACGCCGAGTAAGTTGGGGAAGGCCATTCCCAAAAGCATTAAGTCAGAGAAATCCAGAACATTCGCCGCAGTTACAGTGGCCGAAATGAAGACCACAAAAACAAAGACCACTTTATAAATGATTGTAAACTTCTCACTCGCCACATAAGTGAAGCAACGCTCCCCATAGTAGAACCAACTGATCATGGTTGAGTAAGCAAACAACACAGTAGAAACAGACAACACCGCAGGGAACCATTCCAAGACCTCTCCAAAAGCGCGTGATGTTAAGGCCGCACCCTGCTTGGCCGCACGAATGCTTTCGTAGTCTGGGTTGTCGTAGGCGTGAGAGATCACGATCACGAGAGCGGTCATGGTACAGATCACAATCGTATCAATGAAGGGCTCAAGCAAAGCCACAATTCCTTCACGAACAGGATGCTTCGTTTTGGCTGCGGAGTGTGCAATCGCTGCTGACCCCACACCGGCCTCATTCGAGAAAGCCGCACGTTGGAAACCAATCACCAACACACCGACGAATCCGCCGTAACCGGCTTCGGGAGTGAATGCACCGCTAAAGATCTGTCCGAAAGCCCAGGGAATTTCAGAAGCATGAGCCAGAATCACCCACAAACAAGCGACAACATAGATGCCACACATAATAGGAACAATTTTTTCAGCGACCTGAGCAATACGCTTCACGCCACCAATAATTACGATGCCCACAGCAAAGGCCATGATCGCGCCATAGACCCAACGATTACCGTCTTGCATAAACCACGGAAAACTCTCGCCGAGTGAGTTGAGAGATTGATTCACCTGGAAAGCACTTCCGCCGCCCAAAGATCCAAGAATACAAAGAACACAAAAAGCAAAAGCCAAGACAGCTCCGAAACGCGGATGCCCCTTCTCAGTCAGACCTTTGGAAAGGTATTCCATGGCACCGCCCATGACGGTCCCATCAGGACGAACTTCTCTATACATTTGTCCGAGAGTACATTCGGCAAACTTCGTACTCATTCCCAGAAAGCCCGCGAGAATCATCCAAAAAGTCGCACCCGGCCCACCAATACTAATGGCGATCGCCACACCCGCAATGTTCCCGAGGCCGACAGTCGCGGACAAAGCCGTTGTGAGTGCCTGAAAATGAGAGACCTCACCGTCTCCGTCAGTGTCATCGCTCTTGTCGTATTTGCCCCGAACAACGTCGATAGCGTGCTTGAAGCCTCGCAAATTTATGAACTTCAGCTTGAAGGTCATAAATACGGCTCCCGCCACAAGCCATGCCACAATAAAAGGCATAGATGCTGGCCCCGGCAGGATGTCATAAAACAGAATGCTTCCAACGACTCCATTAAGAGACCCCACCATGGCATCGAATTGGTCGAAGAACCCTACTTGGGATTGCCCAAGGGCATCTTGGGCCACCGATATTCCAGGTATGGTCAGAAAAAGTAACTGAATGAGTTTGTCGATATTTTGCGCAAAGCGTCTTAACATGTGTGTACCTCCCAGGTGAGCAGTCTCTATAGTTTTACACTGCCCATAAGAATAATGACAATTTCCTGACGACTTTGGCGCGGAGTCTCAGCCAGAGAATAACGCGTTGTGGCTGCTGAAAATTTCCACACTTAGCTTTTCTCCCAATAGAAAAGTTCTGCGAGGCATTGCGATCCATACAACTGTATGGTGAGATCTGACTTGTTGGTTGGCGCAGGAAATGCAAAGGCTGGGATGACTTATAAATCAAAAGGCAGCTTGCCTTTAAGTCTTAGGCCGGACTAGCTCTGGTTAACAGCAGATGATGATCAGTAGTTGGTTATCAGTAGTTAGTTATCAGTAGTCCGGGCATCAGTAGAAGGAAGAAAAATTATGGCAATGAACGCAGAAAAACAAAAAGCACTAGATTTAGCACTCGGAAGCATTGAGAAACAATTCGGCAAGGGGGCTATCATGCGCCTTGGCTCAGATGGTGTCATCAACGGCAACGTCAAAGTTATTCCAACCGGATCTCTCGGCTTGGACATTGCTCTAGGAATAGGCGGACTTCCTCAAGGCCGTATCGTAGAAATCTACGGACCTGAATCTTCTGGTAAAACGACTATCGCCCTTCAAGCTGCAGCTGAATGCCAAAAGCAAGGTGGCGTTGTGGCCTTCGTCGACGCGGAACACGCTCTCGACGTTGGTTATGCACGCAAACTTGGCGTCAAAGTTGAAGACGTTCTCATCTCTCAACCAGACACTGGCGAGCAAGCTTTAGAGATTGCTGAGCTTCTTGTTCGCTCTGGAAGCGTTGACTTCCTCGTCATCGACTCTGTTGCCGCTCTTGTGCCTCGCGCTGAGATCGAAGGCGACATGGGTGATTCACACATGGGTCTTCAAGCTCGTTTGATGAGTCAAGCTCTTCGTAAAATCACAGGATCTATCAGCCGCTCCAACTGCTGTGTGATGTTCATCAACCAACTTCGCATGAAGATTGGTGTGATGTTCGGCAACCCAGAAACAACAACTGGTGGTAACGCTCTTAAGTTCTACGCCTCAGTTCGTCTCGACATTCGCCGCGCATCTCCGATCAAAAATGGAGAAGAAGTGGTTGGATCTCGCACACGAGTCAAAGTCGTTAAAAACAAAATGGCAGCCCCGTTCCGTGTTGCTGAGTTCGACATGATGCACGGCCAAGGCACAAACCGCCTTGGAGAGTTGCTTGATCTTGCAGCTGACAAACGCATCGTCGAAAAAAGCGGCGCATGGTACAGCTATAAAGGTGAGCGCCTCGGCCAAGGTCGCGAAAACTCCATGCAATTTCTTCGCGAGAACGAAGAGATCATGAAGTCTGTAGAAGCTGAAACTCTTACTGCTTACGGAATTGGCGAAGAAGCCCCTAAAGCAAAAGAAATTTCAGCAGCTGACACAGCGGCAGAAGTTGCAGCAGCTGCGGATGCCACTAGCAAAACAGCTCCTAAAACAAAAAAGACTGCACCAACAGCTAGAGCTTAAGTCACCAACCTAAGGCCTTAGCCTAAAGCTAGCCATTAACCCTTTTTACAAACCCCTTCCTACTAAACCCGCTTCTTCACAAAGAGGCGGGTTTTTTCATCTTTAAAGACGGCAAAAGCTTACTGAGACCAAAGCTCTTGCAGACGAAGTTGCCTCTTACGGAAAGCTTCCCACTCCCCCGGCTTCGGAATATAACCAGATTCGCGAGCTAAGTGCATAAAGTCAGCTTTAGTAACGGATTGAATCCAAGCACGAAGCTCGGGGCTGGTTTTCTGGGCGTAATCAAAGATCGACATCCCCCCTTCTGCATTGTTATCAAACAAAACTTGCTGATGTTCCAGTAGCAAGGGATCGTCGTCGACCCTGGCCTTATACGGCTTGTGAGCAAGGTCAATAGCAACAACCTCTCCTTTATGATGGAGCATATTTCCACCATGCGCATCAGGAATTCCCAGAAGTGTAAACAGCACCGTTCGATCCGACACTTTACGCTGCTCCTCGAGTGACAACTCTCCGAAGTTTTTGATTTGATTGTTTTCCACATGTTGTGCAAGCTGACGCCCTGGATAAGCCATCGCCACAGAGATACGTCCAGGGGAATATAAAAAACTGTCCTCAAGATCACCCCTTTTGTCCTCAGGCACATCATCAAGAAGTTCCATAAAAATATTCTTCGATTCAACTTTATCCAGCACCCTCACTAGCGGAGTAATACCGTCAGGAGCCTGCCTTACAAAATTCGAAGCAAAAGCCTCACGTTGCGGGTCACTATAGTGGTTCCCAATTCTCAAATAAAAAGTTCTCCCCGACTCATCTAAGACCCGAAAGACACCTGCAGTCCCCCTGATGAACTCAAAGTCTTTTAGTTTTGTGGAATCAAAAGATTCCAGACCGCCTTTTTCATCGACCACCTTATTCTGGCTAAAATTTTGCAAAAGCAGCTGACACCTAGCCTCGTTCACCCCAGAGAAACTCTCCATGGCCCAGACCGGCAAACACAAGGTTGCCGACATCAGAAATGTCACTGCCCTTAGCACATTCCTATTCTACTTGAACGGAACAGGTCTTATCTTCTAGATCACGGCCTTAACCAAAACTTCATGTTCAAACACTGTTTATTGGAATATTGACTCGGCCGGAGTCCGTCCTAGACTGCCGCCATGTTTTCACAAGAATCCATTCGAATGCTCGTTTTGTTTCTCCCAATACTGATCTTGAGCTTGAGCATTCATGAATGGGCTCACGCGAAGGCCGCTGACAAATTGGGCGATGCCACAGCCAAATACCTAGGCCGATTGACCATCGACCCCATGGCACACATCAGCCTTATGGGCACGGTGGTCTTTCCGGCTATTGCCGTTCTAACTGGAGCACCCCTTTTCGGATGGGCCAAACCGGTCCCCGTTGACATGCGCAATTTCAAAAACCCAAGAGGTGGAATGGGACTCGTAGCTGCTGCTGGTCCAGCTTCTAATATCTTGATCGCGCTTCTGCTGGCCGCCACACTCTCCTTTGCCAATTCCTATTATGGAGCGGGTGTCTCAGGGATGAGATCCATGCAAGGATTACCTGCGGCTATTGCCGACATGCTCATTATGGGAGTTCAACTCAATGCCTTTTTAGCTTTTTTCAACTTATTGCCGCTACCTCCGCTTGATGGATCGCGAATTGTCGCAGGACTAGGCGGAAAAGACGTGGCCAACCTCATGGATCGTATTGAACCTTATGGCTTTTATATTCTACTGGGGATCTTCTTCTTTTTTCGAGGCCTACTTCAATACCTCGTGATTCCGGTCATGATTTTCATCAACCTTGTCCTCAGCCTTTTTGGGGTCCAAGCCTAGCCTCCTGAGGCCTTAGCCCTCGCAAAATTTTGGTCCCACTTTCAGAGGCATCCTCAGTGTTTCCAAGCCCTTGACTCAACGCATTCAAGACCTCTTTCGACTCGCGTCAGTATTCTGACCGTGCTATGTCTAATTGGGTGGCGGGCAAAGAAAATATTCCCTCGTTTTTAAGACGAGACTCCAAAGTATTGTTTGATTGCAGAGTTGAGACCCCGAGTTTTGAGGGACCTCTCGACCTGCTTCTTCACCTTATCAAGACGCATGACTTGGACATCCGCAATTTCGAAGTTGCGAAGATCACCAAGCAATATCTTGCGTACCTTGATTACATGCGCGAGCTCAACCTCGACATGGCCAGCGACTATCTCGTTATGGCCGCAACTCTGACTTACATGAAGAGTCAGGTCATCCTTCCAAAGGACGAAGAAGATGATGAAGCCACCGGAAAAGATCCAAGAACTCAACTCATTCGTCGCTTGATCGAACTCAGCTGCTACAAAGACATCGCCAAGCATCTCAACGAGAGACCTCGTCTATTCAGAGAAGTTTTCCCTTGCCGCAATACTGGGGCCGACGAAATTCAAGACGGGATAGAAGCGGAAGTCGCAATGACAAATCCCTTCCAACTAGTTGAAGCTTATCAAGCCTTGATTGAGAGACGCAAAACCCACACTCACAACGTCTACATGGATGAGGTGCCTATTGCGAAATCAGTTGAGCGCCTATCCAAGCTGTTCGAAGACAAAGCAGAGCATGATTTCATGGCTTTGCTTCCAGAGTCTTACAGAGCACCAGATTTTGTTTCGACATTCTTGGCGATCCTTGAAATGACTCGAATGCAATTTTTCAAAATTGAACAAGAAAGTATCTTCAGCAACATGCACATCACGCGCAAAGTTGAAAAAGAAGACATGTTCCGCGCAAACAATATGATTAAGGGAATGAGCTGGAGCTAAGGCTCTAGGTATGAAGAATACGGCTCTAGGTATTAAAAATGGCAAAGAAAAAGAAAACTAAAGCAAAAAAGAACACAGCCCCCAACACGACTGACGCTCAGACTCTCGATACGGCTCAGACTCCCGATACAGTTGAACAACTTATTACTGAGCTAGACACTAGCCCAAACACAACCGAAGAACTTGCTGCAGCCGCTGAAGTTACCGCCGAAGAAGCTATTGAAGTCGCCGGAGAAGCTGCAAGCTTAGAGCCTTCCGAAGTGGAAGCGATTGAGCTCATGGCCAGCGAAGAAGAGATCTCGGAGTCTGCGGCGCAAGAAGCCGTTGAGATTCCCGACAACCTCATCACCGACGCCAACGAGATCGAAAGAACTCTAGAGGCTATCATCTTTGCTTCACCCAAAGCGATCACCCTCCGCAAGATCAAAACCCTTATGCGTTCTTTTGATTTTTACGTTGAGAACATTACTGACTACATTGAGTCCCTGACTCAAAAATATGAAACTTCAGGCTTTCAACTTGTGAAAGTTGCAGGAACCTACCAATTCCGCAGCAACCCTGCGCAATCAGACATCTTGCAGAAGCTTTTGGAGGACAAGCCAGTTAGAATTTCGGCATCAGCGCTAGAAGTTCTTTCTATCATCTCCTACAAGCAACCTGTTTCTCGCGCTGAGATCGACGCTGTTCGCGGCGTAGACTCCGGCCATTTAACTCGCGGCTTAATGGAGAAAAACCTCATCAAGGTCACCGGCCACGCCGAAACCCCAGGACGCCCCCTACTCTACGGAACGACTCCCTATTTCTTGGAAGTCTTTACCCTCGACTCTCTAGACAACCTTCCAAGCCTTGAGGAATTCAACCGCGAACTTTCAGTAAAAGGCCATGGATCTGAAGAGTCAGAGGACGCAGACATCGCGCAAGCTGATTCTATCGATCTTGACGAAGCTGCAGAATTTTTCGATCGCGAATCTCCACTTGCCGCAAACCCGGACCGTGGAATGTTTGATGAACCAGACGAAGAAGAAGTTGATAGTCCAGACTTTGGACTTGAAGAACGCGCCCGCGAAGAGTCCCTATGAGTGAAGGCATTCGAGTCCAAAAACTAATTGCTGAAGCCGGACTCGCTTCTCGTCGTGAAGCAGAAGAACTCATTCGCAGCGGTGAAGTGAGCATCAACGGGAAAAAAGCTATTTTAGGGTCCAAGGCCATGCCCGGCGTTGACCACATCAAAGTTCGTGGAAAGCTTTTGCAATACGCTCAAGACAAAGTTGTATACGCCGTATACAAACCCAAAGATTATATTTCCAATTTGCGAGGCGACCAGGACAGCCCGAAAGCTAAGATGATTGGAACTGTATTCGAATTTGTGAATACCGTAGAGCGTCTATTTCCCATTGGAAGATTGGACAAAGACGCTGAAGGACTCCTCCTACTAACCAACGACGGAGAACTAGCACGACGACTCAACCTTGAGCGCTACGAAGTGCCAAAGGTTTATAAGATCAAGATCGATGGTCACCTCGACGAAAGCCGCATCAAACGACTCATGGGTCGATTCAAGGTCGAAGAGAAGGCTCTAAGAATTCTCGATATCAAAGCCCTCAAGGTTTTGGATGGGAAGCAATGGGTGCGAGTAAAACTCACCAACACGAACAACCGTCTTGTAAGAAAGATGTTTGAAGCTGTCGGCAGACCCGTCGACAAAGTTCGCCGCATGAGTTTTGCCGGGATCTCCATCACAGGCATGGAACGCGGTGGCTACCGGAAACTTGCAAGCGAAGAGCTTTATGAACTCTACAAATATGTAGGGATGGAAATGCCAATTGTCGCACCAAAAGTGGGAACTCCAGGCAAAAAGGCCGCTGCGGCGAAGAAGAAAAAACAAGGGAACAGAACATGAAAAACTTTATTCTAATCTTATTCCTCGCAACAAGTGTCTTTTATTCTTGTGCGTCTAATGAACTCAAGAACTCAGACAATCCAGAGATTGTTTACAATGAAGCTGTCAGGCTATTGGAAGACGAAAGCTATCTAGAGGCTTCGGAGTTTTTTGCAGAACTTCGTCGCAGGTTTCCACAAAGTCGTTTTGCCGTTTTAGCCGAGCTTCGTTCTGCCGACATGGACTTCAACCAGGAGAACTATATTGAAGCCGCTGCCGGCTACGGAGTCTTCGTTGACCTCTACCCTAGGCACAAAGAAGCGCCATATGCCCTTTTCAGAAAGGCACAGTCGTATTTTAAATCGGCTCCCGATCTCGTCGCCCGCGACCAGAGCTCTGCCAAAAATGCGATCGTAGCTGCCCAGGCCTTCTTGAGCCGATACCCAGGAGCGGAGTACAAAAAAGAAGTTGAGCAGATTTTAAATGACTCTCGATTGAAACTCGCTCAGAAGGAAGCCTATGTGGCGCGCTTCTACCATAAGCGAGAAGCTTTCGAAGCTGCAATTCGCAGATGGCAACTTCTCATCAGAGATTACGCCGACATCAAAGGCAGCAAAGAAGGCGATTCGCTCCTCAAGGAAGCCACTGAGCAAATTTCCAGACTTCAATCCAAAATCGAAAAGGGCCGCGCTTCTTGAGCGCCAGCTACGACGCCTCGAAGGAGCTCATCAGAAATGAGCTCGCCGCTCGCATACGCGAATGCCTTGTGCTGCGCGACTGGAATCGAATGGAACATTGGGCAAGACAGTGGATCCAAACTGAACCCAAGAGCGTCAACGGATTCAAGTGGCTTGCAAGAGCCTCCATCGGCCTGAAGAAACATCAAAAAGCAGCCTACGCCTACGGAAGAGTGTTGGACTTTGAATCGAGCAATGAAGAAGCCCAAAAGTTCTTTACCGACTACCCTTCCACGCTCAGACAAGACACAACAACTCTGCAAAAAGTCATCCGCAATGACTACAAACAGGTCACCAACAAGCAAACGACCCTAAGCCGTGAAGAACTGTCGATGCAGACTCTCACGCCGGAATCTCGTAGAGAACTCGCTGTGAAGTGCCTTGAGCTTGCTGATCTGTATTTTCAGAAAGAACTCTACGCAAAAGCGGCAACGACCTACAAAGAGTCCTTCGACTGGAGCCCGAATCAAAGCTCTGCTCTTGGAGCGGCGCGTGCTTATCATCAGTCTCAACAGTCACACCATGCGGTGCACTTCCTAAGGCAAGCTATCGAGAAACAAAGTCAATGGATTGAGGGGCGGCTCCTTCTCGGAAAGATCCTTTTCGAGATTGGCCAGAGCGGCGAAGCCCAAAGAACTTGGCAGGCCGTCCTGAAGATCGAATCCGACAATAAAGAAGCCCTGAAGTTTCTGCGCAACTTGCTCTAGGCCTGAACTCCAACTCCGCAAAAAACCCCAGGCACTCTGTGCACCACCCTCTTAATTGTATAGAATTTAGCTTCAATGAAAAAGCCCCCTCAACAATCCAGAAAATCCTACCTTATCAAGCCTGACTTTCAGTGGAGGATGATTGCCTACGCGGCCATTCTATCAGCCCTGATTCTGCTTCTAGTTTACTTCGCCAACAACTACTTTATCTCCTCACTCGGCAGCCTTGGAGTAGAAGCAGGACTTCCGCCAGACCATGTTTTCTTTCGATTCCTCGGAGAGCAGGCCTCTATTCTTGATTCGATATTTCTAGGCATTGCTGTTGGGGTCAACATACTTGTTATCTTCGGCGGACTCTGGCTATCCAACCGAATCGCTGGCCCCATCTACAGAGTCGAAACATGCCTCAAGCAATTCAACCAGGGAGAGGTCGTAGAAAAAGTTTCGTTTAGAAAAAGCGATTTCTTCTCAGAACTCGTTCAAGCCCTCAACGAATTGATTGAAAACCAAAACAACAAAAAGACTCAGTAACCGATGAAAAAAGTTCTGTTTTATTTGGTAGGTTGCTACCTTGGGATTCTCGCCCACATTGTCTTCTTCAAAGGCACCCCTATTCTCTCAAGAGAACAAAGCCCAAAGGACCAGATCTTACGCGACCTCAGCAATGAGGTCGCCGGCAGCGGAGAACTAAGCCAAGGCTTCGAAAAAATCATACAGCACCAAGCAAAAAAAGAGACCCTTCCCTTCGGGAGAGCAGATATCGGAAACTACGATTTTCTATATTCTGATGGAGATGACTTCGACAGCTTTGCTCAAAGCCTTTCAGACTATGCAATTTCAAAGGAAGCCCAACGAGAGTTGGCGCAGATTGATATCTTAAAACAAATTATCTCGCTCAATAAAGAACACGATTCTTTTGTGAGGGTTGCACTACATTCTCTTGAGCTTGCCGCTCAAAAGCAGAACGAATGGCGAGAGAGCGACTATGAAGAAATTGCCGCCCTTGCTAAGCAAGTTTTAGAAAAACAAGTATCAGACAATTACGAACTAGAGAGAATCAGAAACAATCTCCGAAGTCTCGGCTTTCAATTTGAACCGACCGAATAGGCTATTGAAAACTTGCTGGGTCTACGGCCCTTAGCTCATCTTCCATTTCCAAATTCTGCTCAC
>CAZXHL010000018.1:0-17457 GCA_964640545.1 uncultured Bacteriovorax sp.
CTCAGTTGCAATCAAGCTTTCTCGGTTTCGAGGGCTAAAGCTGACCATAAAAACAGTCCCCCTAACTCCTGCTACGGCATTGGGAGTTTTGACTTGATAGACGTCGTCACCCTTTCCTGAATATTTTTTTCTTACATTACTTCTTACAGAACCTTTGTTCAGGCCCAGGACCGTCCCAGAGCTATTATTAATCTTCTGCCCCACTCGCTCGATTTTAAGTTCCGTATCCCCACCAAGGACGATTTCGTTCCCGCCTTCTTTGAGTTTGATCTTGATTCGGCCACTATTGCCTGTCTCAACGACATCATCCTCATAAAGATTCTGATTTAACTTCAAAGAAATTCTTTCAGACTTTCGTTGAACAAAGACTTCCCCTTTGATCTTTATCACTTCTGCCGCCACGTTCGCCGCATAAGACAAACCGGGAGCCAGCAAAAAAATAAATAGGATAAAAACAAGGATAGACCGAATACGTACAGATAGTTCTTTCATATCTATATACTAAACAATCCCACGCCAGATATGGGGTGAATAACGATGACACAAGGTTAAGATTTCATGAATCTCTGAGTTGGAGCTTTTCTTAATTTTTCTCTAACACGGCAAGCACCTCTAGATGGGGTGTTTGAGGGAACTGATCAACCGGCTGCAATTCAACCAAGCGAAAGCCAGCCCTTTCAAAGTCTTGAGCATCCCGGAGGAAGGTCGCCATATGGCAAGACACATAAATAATTTTCTTCAAGTTCTTAGCTTTCGCAAGAAACTGATCTTTCAATTTCCATCCATCTCTCGGCGGATCCAGGAGCAACAACTCTGCCTTCGAAATCATCTCACTGTGCCTTGCCACAAAATTTTCTAGAAAAAGATTCTCCGTCTTCGAATCGACGCCCTTTAGGTTCTTTGAGTTCAAGGCATCAACCGCCGTTGGAGCTCCCTCAAGAGCAAGGATGTCTTGAAAACCAGCCCTAACAAGAACCTCTGTAAAATTTCCCTCACCCGAAAACAATTCAATTGCCGTCGACCCTTTTGAAGAAGAAAGAGCACAACGCTCAAGAACCCAGTTTTTCATGAACTGATTTTGTTCATCATTAGCCTGACGAAACTTCATCACCTGCCCTGGAAAGGCCCACTCAATTTCAAGATCTTCGTCTAAATCAAAAAAACTAAATCCCGTTTTTCGGTCGAGGAGACTCTTGTCATCAGCAGAGAGTTCGGCCAAATCAAAAGGCTCTCTTCGAAGGCGGTCTTTCAAAACAAGAAGCTTCTCGCGCAGTTGATCCTTCAAAACAATACAATCCTCAATAGGTGCGAGCTGATGTGTCTGAGGCGTCAAATACCCCAACCTAGAACCGTCCGTTTGCAGTCTCGCTCTATTGCGATAACCCCATTCTTTCGGGGAGGGCTGTGCTTTAGAAATTTTTGCCGAAGCCGCACTTTGGAGCTTATTGAGGGAATGCTTAACCGTTAAGTCTTTTTCAGCCAGCTGCGAAGCATAACTCCCGATCTGCCAGGCGCACCCTCCGCACTGACCAAGCTCATAACCAAAATGAGGGCACCGAGGGTCAACTCTTTCGGCACTAGGCTTCAAAACTTCTACGATTTTTCCCGTGGCAAAATTTTTCTTTTTCTCAACTAGAGAAATTTTTAAAAAATCTCCAACCCAAGCCCCACTCACAAAAACAACAAAGCCATCGGGATGACGAGCTAAGCCCGCTCCATTTGAAGACATAGAAAAGATTTCGGATTCAAAGCTTTCTTTTAAATGTTGCACGAATAGATATTTCTAGAGACTAAGAGAGATAATGAGCATCGAGTTTCAGCGGGGGCTTCTCTTTGCGAACATGTTCCGAGGCCAATTGACCACAAGCTGCAGCAATGTCTCTTCCACGAGAACTGCGAATAAAGTTAAGGAGTCCATACTGAGAAAGCACTTGCCGAAAGGCCGCCACATTTTTCTCTTTTGGGCGCTTAAAATCAATGTTTGGGTTTTCGTTGTATAGCAAAAGATTTACCTTCGAAGGAATGCCTCTCAGAAGTTTCCCTAGCTGGTGAGCATGTTCAGGCTGATCATTCACTTCATCAATCAAAATATATTCCCAAGTGATGTTAAAATCGCGAGGCTTATTCGGCATAACCTTGATCGTTTCTTTGATACCGCCCAAAAGTTTTTCAATCGGGTAAGCCTTGTTGATCGGCATGATCTTTGTTCTGATTTCATTATTAGGGGCATTGAGTGAAATCGCCAAACGACTTCTAGAATTCATCAAAAAATGCTGAATCTTCGGGAGGAGTCCGCTGGTGGAAACTGTAATTTTCTTAGGGCCGATTCCCAGAGCATCTTGATCACTCATGATCTCGATGGCTTCCATAACTTCATCGTAATTATCAAATGGCTCGCCCATTCCCATGAGCACAACATTTGTAATTCGAGCATGAGTCGGCATCGACAGTAGTTGTGCGGCGATTTCGCCAGCCGTGAGATTTCTCTCCACCTTCTGCTGACCTGTCATACAGAAGGTGCAACCCATTTTGCATCCGACCTGCGAAGAAACACAAACCGTGACGCGGTCTTGATCGGCCCTTGGAATCCAGACGGTCTCAACCGTTTTAAAATCATCGAGCATGAATAGGTGCTTGATCGTGCCATCAGCTGACTCTTGTTTAGTGGCTAGTTTGAGCTGTTTGATTTCGAATTCGGATTCGAGACGCTCGCGTAAAGGTTTAGAAACATTCGTCATTTCGGCAAAGCTTTGAGCTCTTTGCTTCCAAAGCCATTGAAAAACTTGCTTAGACCGGAAACTGGGTTCACCCCATTCTGCAAATAGATTTGCTAGAGCCTTGGGGCCCAAATGCATAATGTTTCGTTTTGCAGTCATTCGGCCCCATATATCGCACTCTTTTAGCAGCTGCGTCAATACCAAAATTTAACACGATGTCACTGGATTCCCTTGATATTATTACCGATAACTAAGTAGATGAGCAGCGTAGACGAAAAGTGGCTCGAGCCACAACATGCCCTATCCGACATGGATGATTCCGAGGGGGATAAGACTACTGTCATCGTAAGTCTCAATGAGCTTCAGGGTAAAGACGACGGAGAGACTAAGGTTCCCGTACTACGCATCAGCCGCGGCACCGAAACCGGCAGGCACTTCATTCTTCAGAACCAGCAAAATTTCAACATTGGTCGCTCGAACGAATGTTTTATCGTCACACCGGACGCAAGCTGCTCAAGAAAGCATGCCGAATTTTTCTTAGCGACCAACGGCGATGTTTTCGTCAAAGACCTCGGCTCCACCAACGGTACAGCTGTCAACGGAGTTCGTATCACCGCTCCCAAACAACTTGAGGTCAACGACATGATTCAAGTCGGGGATAATACAGAATTTGTCTATGAACAAATGCGCAAGTCAGAAGCAACAGCTCAAGTTGAGATTTATGAAAAAGCGACCCGGGACTCCCTAACCGGAACCTACAACAGACATTTTTTCGAAGAGACTATGGCCAGTGTCATCAAGAAAAGAAATGCAGAACAGTCGGGCATGGGACTCATCATCTTCGACATCGACCACTTCAAGGCTGTAAATGATACCCACGGACATCCCGCTGGTGACGCCGTCATCAAAGAAGTTGGACGAAGAATTCCTACCGTTATTCGTGGCGACGACATTTTTGCTCGAATTGGTGGAGAAGAATTTGCCATTCTTCTTAGATCAAACGACGATGCTTTGATCGCCAAAATGACAGAACGCATCCGAAAAATTATTGAGGCTGCTCCGTTTAAAACGGACAAGGGCGATTTGCCCATACACGTTTCTGTAGGCTCGGCGTTTATCGTTGGTGAAACCAAAATCGACTACGCGACACTATACGAAACCGCAGACAAAGCTCTCTACGCAGCCAAACAAGGCGGTAGAAACCGCTGCGTAAACAGCATCATTCCTTAAGCTGTGCGCGCTTAAGTGTTGAACGGCGCGGTACTAATGCTCTCCTAGCGGATTCCGTACACCATCATCTTCTGCAAAATCTCAGTCTTAGAAATTCCAAGTGTCTGCGCAGCCTGACGAGTGTCTCCCTTGTAAGCCCCGAGAACGGCCTTTAGCTTCTGCTTTTCCTTCACTTGAGCTGTGATGTCGTTAGGCTTGAGCTGTTCAAAGCTGAAGGTTGTCACGCCCCCAGAAGGAAGCAAGTCAGACTTCTTCCAAGTTGAGACATCAGCCTTCTTCGCGCATAGATTGCGAAGGAGCTTCTTAAGCTCGTCAATATTTTCGTAAAAAGATTGACCACTCAAAACATCAACTAGCCAAACCGGAGGCAATTGCTTCTTGCCCGAGATTTCTTGAATCAACTCCACAAGCATATGGGGCATATCCTCGGCCCGATCTCTAAGGCTAGGCATAAAGATCGCAAAACCTGTGAGCATTTGGAAAAGCTCTTTGTTGAATTCGCCCTTCATCACGCTAAGTGACAAAGCTCTTTCGGTACCGATGAATACTCGAGCTACAGGACAGCTACGCTTGCCCATTTCTTTTCTGAGCTTCAAGTACTCAAGGAACTCTTCTTGCACCTCAGCACTCATACGATCAACATGCTCAAAATATACGACGTCTTCATGGCTCGTTTTAGGAGCGTAAAGCAAACGGCTAAATCCAACTTCAAGGAAGTCACCTCGAAAGACTTTGAACTTGCCCGGAGCTTCGCCCAGAAGTCCTGCGTGTACATTTTGTAGATAGTAGTATTCTTCAACGTGCTTGCGCTTGCCCGTTCCACGCTCTCCGTAGAGAAGGACTGGGATATCGCGATGCTCAAGCAAGCTCAGCCAATGGATGTACGCTTCTCGCAATGCGGGAACGTAAGTTTTAAGAGATCGACCAAAGACACCCTTGCGAGCAAGGTCCATTGTTTTGCGGTGAAACCGCCGTGCTAATAATGTGGGATCCGTTGCCGAACCATTTGCACTTTTTTGCATCTATCCTCCGTGACGCCAATCTCAAATCTCATCTGGCCTTGGTAGCCTGGTTCTGATTCCTTCAGAACCGTTTTCTTATAAGCAATTTGTGGACCAGAAGTTTTTCGCCCTATCCCACTGTATTCACAGGACGAAATGCGCACCGTGTGAAAAAAACTTAAACACTCACGGCGCAAATGCCTAAAACTTCATCGAAATACGGGGCCAAGACCTTCAGGCTCAACTGTAGAGCGGCGGCGGGTAGGAGCATTATGAGGCCCATAGTCTTTTAAGATCTTCTCAGCGCGAGCAAAGCTTCTGTAGTGGCAAGCACGACGCTCATTGAAACTTTCATAAAAGCTATTCATGGAAACCTTATAAGAGGGTTTTCCATATTCTCTGGAGAAAGACTTCTTCTGTGCCCCTACGCAAAGCTCGAGTGGCACGTCTTCTCGAAGATGTACTTCTTTCCAATTTGGAACGGCAAGCAGTAAGAGACATAGACGATTGAAAGCAGGCTTAATATCCGCATCCATCTGAGCGTGCTTGTGATAAAAGCGCAGCGTTTTCCCAAGTTGCTCCGAAAAAGTAACCGCAAAGCCCTGAGTGGCAACTTGGAAATTCGGAAGCGATGTAGCAATGTCATCAGTCACAATAGTAGGCGACGTTTGGTTGAATACTTCGAGTTCTTCCAAAATGTCTTGAGAAGCTAGCAACTGTGCCGAAGTCGTCCTATCTAAGCCTGGTTCATCGGGCTTGATCACTCGATTGTACAATTCGTAGCGAATCAATTTTCGCAGACGATCCGACATAAATGCTAGGCCGTATTGAAGCCTTGCTTCTTTATAGACTTTATCGAGAGCATTCTTGGCAATTTTGTCTTCAGGAGTGCTCGGGGGAAAAGGGTTTTCTGGATCGCCTGGGTTCTCTGGATCTTCTGGGTCGGCGATATCATCCCCCAATCCCAATTCGGCCGCCATAACTGCATCATCCACAATTTTGCGAATCTTGGAAAGACGTGCACGTGTATCGACATACAATTTTTTTGTATTCACACTCATCTGGTCTTCATTAACATTCGTGAGAAAATCAATAAGTGAATCAAGAGCCTGCAAAGGGCTAGACCCACGACGTACTCCATCAAGGACTGGGGTTTCTGCCGCGAACAAGACCTGTCTTGGGTCCACCTGTAATCTCTTAGCTCGTTCTTCGTTCAAGCTTTTTTCCCCCGCACGATACAAGAACTCAATCCGCTCTTCGATAACTTGGGGGTTAAATGGATACCCAATCGTCTCAGCTCCCTCAAAAAGCTTTCGAATATAAGATTGTGACGGGGTTCCGCTAAAACTCAAAATCACTAGCTGATTATCAACTTCAGTTGTTGGTCCCTGTTCAAGCCCAGCCAAAATCCACGGAATATCCGCCGCATTGAAGACATCCGCTATGGGGTTCGATGAGCTCACGTTGAGTGCCGTGCTATTGTAATAAGCTGCATAATCCGTAATCGTCAGAATGGCTTTCTTTAAGGTTTCAAATCTGATCTTTAAATCCGCGTCGGAGTTCCCCGTAGGTAAAATGTCGATCTTTTCCTGGAGCTCTGCATAGGCTGACGATCTAAACGCTTTCAAAGCAGCTTCTTTTGCATCCACAACCTTTTGCCTATTGGCTTCCTCAGTGTTTTGAGGTCTCGCTCCAGACTTCACCTTGTCGAGCCAATTTAGAACAATAGGCACTTCCCTTTGGAGATAACGAACACCATTATAAAAATGTCCTTCTTTTCCAAGAGAATCCATGCGAAGTCTGTGCAGGTCAAGAGCTTCTTTGGCCCCACACCATTGATTCGACATCGCTTCCAATACACAGCTAAATGATTCATGAATAGAAGCTTCAGAAATGCGATTGATTTTTTTCGCAAGATTGCTCTTGCGACTAAACTCGACGGCACTTGAAACAAGTTCTGCGCCAGCAGCAACTCCCAAACTAAGACCACCCGTTAGAGCCATCGCCCCAATGGAACTTGATAGCGTCACAAGAGAGGAGAAGAATTGTGGACTCTGGGAAAAACACTCTTTTTGGGCCGTTGCTTGGTCCATGATCAACTTTAAAGCGCTCACAGATTGCTGTGCAATGAGCCTTTGTCTCAAGTCTTTTTTCTGTAGTTCGTTTCTTCTTTCGAGGACTCCCATCCGAAGCTGGACATCACGAAGAGACGCTTCGTAACTTGTAACGAGAGCAGCATCGTTGTTGTTCTGGGCATCTTGAAGTTGAACTAGTAATTCAAAGCGAGTGCGTTTTTGGGATTCCCACTCCAGCTCTTCATACGTCATGGTTTCTTTATCGAGAACTGTCTGCAAGGTATTGAGACTATCAAGTGCTCCAGCAAGTGACTTACAGGCAGGATCGTCTTTCATGGTGATCAATGCATTCGCGAGACTTTTTGCGGAAGAACGCGCCTGCTGTGTCCACTCTCCGTGACTCGGGCAGAATCCACTGAAGGATTTGAAAAGACTTTCTGATTGATCCAAACTTCCCGTAG
This sequence comes from uncultured Bacteriovorax sp., assembly GCA_964640545.1. Taxonomy (GTDB): domain Bacteria; phylum Bdellovibrionota; class UBA2428; order UBA2428; family UBA2428; genus JBGSZX01. The sequence continues at coordinate 7,485 of CAZXHL010000018.1, forward strand.
GAACCGTAGAATCATCTCCAGGAGCTTTCGAACCAGCTGCATGTACTGGCAAAGAAGAAACGAGGGCAAAGCCCAATAAAAGCGCTAGAAAGAGTTGAGATGGTTTATATGTCCCCGGAAACATGGGCCGCTTCTAGAGAAAACAACGCTGCGTGTCAAAAGAAAAGCGCCCCTTACCCGAAAGTAAGAGGCGCTTAATTTTCAGTAGCTTACGCAAGTGCCGTATACAGGTATGCGATACCTGTATGCGGCACTTTAGCTGTTATCGGTTCCGGTTCTGGCAGCGGCTTCGGCGGCTTCGCGCATCATCTTACGCTTATCGAGACCATACTTATCAACTTTCATGATAAGCCCCGCTCTCGAAATTCCAAGCTCTTTGGCCAAACGAGATTTGTTCCAACCGGTTCGGCGAAGTCCCGCACGGATCATATCTTTCTCAAGCTCTTCAAGCGCATCTTTCAACTTGCCTGACAAACGACTGCCCTGACTCTTCGGACGCTCGACTGAATCACGAATACGAGGTGATAGCATTTCTGGAGTGATTTTGGTGTCATCCCCAGCAAGAACAGTTACACGTTCCATCTCGTTTTCAAGCTCCCTAATGTTACCCGGCCAATTGTAGTCAAAAAGCTTTTCAAGAGCACGCTTAGTGATTGTCTTGAGTTTAGTGCCCTTTTCTTTCGCAGATTGGCCAAGGAAATGGTCGGCAAGCAAAACAATGTCTTCTTTTCTTTCACGAAGAGGAGGCACGTGTACGTTGATGACGTTCAATCGGTAGTACAAATCTTGCCTGAACTTACCCTCTTCCACCATCTTCTTAAGATCGCGGTTGGTCGCAGCTAACACACGAACTTGTACTTTTCTTGTCTCGCCACTACCTACTGGCGAATAACTTCCGTCTTGCAGGACACGAAGGAGTTTCACCTGCATGGCCTGAGAAATATCGCCAATCTCGTCCATAAACAATGTTCCGCCGTTAGCCGCTTCGAAATAACCTTTTCGGTCTTTCACAGCCCCCGTAAACGAACCTTTTACGTGACCAAAAAGTTCACTCTCCAAAAGGTTGTCGTTGAAGGCAGCGCAGTTAATCGGAATAAATTCTTTGTCTTTTCTTGGAGAACTATAATGAATCGCTTTTGCGATCAATTCCTTACCTGTTCCGTTATCACCTTGGATGAGAACAGTACTTTCTGAACTTCTAATTTTATCAAGCAAGCTATAAAGGTCTTGCATAGGTTTTGATTTACCAATCATCGACTCATAGCTATAGCGACCACCGAGTTGATTATTCAATTCAGCAATACGATCTTCACGAGATGCGATCTCCGTATGAAGAGTCACGATCTCTTGTGCGACAAGGCCTGTGAGTTCTTGGAAATATTGAAACTCAGCGGCATGGATCACCTTGACAGCTGAGAATGCTCTTTCAGCTTCAGAACCTGATAAGCCCATCTCCTCGACTGTTTTCACAAAGTCCTTGGTCACCTTGGTTGAATCTTCCTTTCGATAAGCTAGGCCCACGACACAACCGAAGTATTCATTCTCAGCAATGATCGGGAATGCAACCCCATGAACTCCGGGTACATACTCAAATTCCACATGAGCCGTATCACTTTTGAAAAGCTTTTGATTCACCTTCTCAAGTGTTTGCGCAAAATATTCATAGCCTGACTCTTTATCGACTGTGTTTGCCAGCAAGGTATTTGACCACAGCTTGCGTTGGCCTTTTTCAAAATTTTTCATTCGGCCCTGATCATCAACAAAGACGACGTCAACATGAAACCAGCTACCCAATACTTCTCTTAGACGTTTTACGACGTGGATGTGTTCGAACTCTTCCCATTTAATCATTTTGTTAACGTCCTCCTGTCAGATTATTCGGCACTCGGTGCCAAAAACTTAACACCATAGTGCCATACTTTTAGACGGTTAAAATTAAGATTGCGTTAAGTTTGCATGCTTTGTTTACAGTGAACGAAAACTTTACAGAAACGACTGTTTCCTAGCCGGCTAAGTTCTATCCAGTGTAAACAGATCTTTATTCACCGAACAAAGTTCAGTCAGCCGTAGTCTACATATAAAATATAATGAGGTTTATGCAGCTTCTTCGCCAGAGCCTGTGCTTTGGTGATGAAGAGGGAGCTTGATTGTAAAGCGAGTTCCAAGACTGCGACCCGAGCGATCCTGCAGAGACTCATGCTCAAGAACGGCACTATTTCTTTCCGCAATCATTTGTGAGATATATAGACCAAGCCCCGTTCCTTCTTCATTCGCTTTGGTCGTAAAGAAGGGTTTAAAGACTTCCGCCTGAATTTCTTTGGCGATACCTTCTCCAGAATCTTGAACCCATACACAGACACTTTGGCCTTGGACCCCGAAGCCTATGGAAACAATCTTTCTCTCAGACATTTTCACAGCATCTCTTGCATTGCTAAGAAGATTTACGAGAACCTGACTCAGCTCAGTAAAGTTTCCTTTGATGAAAATTTCACCTGGGAAAAAATCGACTTCAACTTCGATACCAGAAGATCTAAGGTGATGCTTCGTCAAAGTGAGAGCATCATCTAGCAGTTCTTTCACATTAATATCTTCCGCCATCAAGTTGCTTGATGGCCTCACCAAACGACGCACAGCCTGAGTGATATCCTTGATGCGATCCACGTTGAACTTGATCCGATTGTTGGACTCACGAATGATCGTAAGGGCATCTTCCGAAGGGTCTGATAAAGCCTCTTGAATTTGATGACTATATCCATTGACGTTGGTCAGAGGATTGTTGATCTCATGAAGTAAACTCGCCGTAATTTCGCCCACGGTTTGAAGTTTTGAGGCCTGGATTCGTTTTTCGTCGAAACTTTGTTTCGGCCCAAATGCAAGCAAGTGACTTGCGAGTCGCCGTGAGAACATTCCTAATACAACTGCAAAACTGCCTTGAAAAAACAAACTGATGCCTGCACCAATCATAACTGGAATATAAACATTGGCCACTGCGGCCTCACTACCTTTACCCATCCAGAAGAAAACACTCGCCCAAGACATAGCCCAGTAGAGCCATGAAAAACCTTGAGGTTTTAATTTAAGCATAGGCATCGACAGCGCTGTGATCACAAAGAACAGAGGAGCCATCGGAACGTAAGGCATTTCGAGAGTGTAAAAAGCAAAGTAGAAATATGTTTGAAGTGTCACAAAGCCAAGGAGGGCTAAAGGCTTGAGCAAACTATCTTTCATCAAGCCCAAGAAAGGCTGGAAGTGCAAGAGAACCCAAAGCACAAAAAATCCTGGAGTGAAGAAAGAATCATTCAACGCAAAGTGGGCCCAAAGAGAGCCAGACAAAACAAATATGCTTGCCGTCAACAATACGATTAAAGAGCTATCGTCGCGAATCAATCGCCCGAGCTCATTGCGAGTTAATGCCTTCACCATTTACCTTCTTATTGGCTATATCGGTGAAATTTAAGCTTTCCTTAACATTTGACAGAACTCTTTTTCAGAAACAAGGGTCGAGGCATTCGAAGAATAAGTTACTGAATTTAAAGAATTAAAAGAGGGTTCTCACTCCAAGCCCAGAATAAAAGATCACTCCAGGCTGATCCAAGAACAGAAAATTGAATCGAATCAATGCAGCGATACTTGGGGTCAGAGCCCACAAATACGAGGCATCCAAACCCAGTGTTGGTTCGGCTTGCGAGCCTCCAGCTCTAAGACTTTGTTTCACGACACCAACGCTTCCAGCAAACTCAAAAGGCTCCTGAAACCAACGAACTTCAACTCCACTTCGAAAACCTGATTGATCCAGACTCACCAAATCACGAGAAACATGTTGCTCCAAAAACAAACCTACGCCCAGGTCATTCATCGGCAAATAACCAATGTTGGCCCCGAAATTGAGCCGCCCTTTTCGGTTACTCGCGACTCCTCCATATATTTCGGTATAAATATCATCTTCATCTGCAGCGTTCGCCACAGGAACCGCCCCAAAAGAAAAACAAAAAGTAAAAACCAAGAGCATTCTCGGCGAAAAGAAAAAAGATTTAAGCATTTCTTGGAAATTCTTCATCGTAAAAAAAATCCTCACCCTACATGGGCTTGATATCAAAACGGTGTTGAGCCTTTATGTCACGGAATGTTCCGGACTTCGATCTCATAACCATGGAGTTCGTTGTGCAACCCCACCCATAAAACTTCACTCCCTTGAGCCAAGTTCCATCGGTCACACCAGTCATCGAAACCATCACATCACCCTTGGCAAGATCCGTCATAGAGTAGACTTTATCCGGATCTTCTACCCCCATAGTTAGAGCCCGAGCTTTCTCTTCATCGCTGCGCCATTGCAGCTTTCCTATGAAGTCACCGCCCATACAGCGCATAGCCGCCGCAGAGATGACTCCTTCGGGGGCTCCACCAGAGCCAAGCAAAATATCGATGCCCGTATCTTCGTGGCAGGTCGAAATCGCAGCAGAAACGTCGCCATCTCCGATCAAACGAATTCGACATCCGAGCGCACGGACTTCTTTGATCAAGTCTTGGTGTCTGTCTCTCTCAAGGATTACAACCGTTACTTCACTGAGATCTTTCTTCTTCAGCTTCGCTACAGTCTCCAATTTTTCCTTAGTGGACATGTCATAGTGAATAGCGCCACGGCAAGCCGGGCCAACCGCAATTTTGTCCATGTAAGTATCTGGGGCATGCAAGAAATTTCCGCGCTCCGCAATCGCTATCACGGAAACCGCATCGTTGTGCCCGTGAGCACAGAGATTTGTTCCCTCCAAAGGATCCAAAGCCACATCAATAGCCGGGGCTGTGCCCTCTGGCCTTCCAAACTTCTCTCCGATGTAGAGCATCGGAGCCTCATCGCGCTCGCCCTCACCGATCACCACGGTTCCGCAAACATCAATAGAATCCAGAGCTCTTCTCATAGAGTCAACGGCAGCTTGGTCTGCTGCATCTTTTTCTCCGCGGCCCATCAATCTCGCGGATGCGATGGCTGCAGCTTCCGTGACTCTCACAAATTCAAGCGCTAAGTTTCTATCCATTTCTGACTCCTTTTTAAAATTCCATTTCGACAACAGTGACCCCATCGCCACCCTCGCCCGGCCAAGACCCTGGGCGATAAATGACATCAGGTCTTGTCTTCGTTAAATAATCACGAATCGCATCTTTTAATCGAGAGGTGCCGTGTCCGTGAATGATTGTGATTTTTGATTCGGGGCTTGAAAAAAGTGTATTGAGCATCTGCTCAACCTTGCGAAGAGATTCGTTAACCGTACGGCCACGAACATCACAAACTAAGTTGCTGGCAATACCGGTTTTAACATCAACGGTGTCGCGACTCGCATTTCTTGCCGAGTCCACACTCTTTAGATTGCGCTTGAAGGTGCGCGCTCTACCGCCCTGAACTTTGCGCAAGCGACTGTGCGCCACACGAGATTTGATATCTCCCACCTGAACCGTCACCATAGACTTAGGTGCGATGGTGCGAGGCATTTCCAAAATTTCACCCAATCCAAGGCCCTCAATCTCAACGACTTGCCCGACCTCTAACTGATCATTTCCAAAATGACGAGACTCGCCTTCTTTGAGTCCACCGATTTCATCAACTTGAACTCTTAAGTGAGTATTGAGATCAGAAATTTTTTGGAATTCCGCCTTGGCACCATCTTTGACATCTTCCGGCTTAAGCGACTTGATTCTATCGTTGAGGTCGTCACGCATTTTTGAAACTTCTTTCAATAGAGCTGTGGCCTCATCTGTTAACTTCACATTCTGCTTAAGCCCATATTCTTCGATACTTTTTTGGGCTTGATTTTCACGAAGCTTGGCTCTTTCTAGCTGTTCGTGAAGAGCTTTCTTTTCATCAATAAATTTTCGTCTCGCTTCATCCAGGCTTTTCACCGCTAGAGTCAAATCCTCCGAAGGCTCACCTCGAAGTTGTCTCGCGCGCTTCAAAATCGCGGCATCAAAACCGAGAGACTCCGCCGTATCAAATGCCGACGACTCACCCGGGATGTCCAAAATCAATTCGTACGTCGGCCTCCTGGTGTGTTCATCAAAAGCCATCGAGGCAATACGGCAACGCTTGTCGCCCAAGGCAAACTGCTTCAGCGCACCATAATGAGTCGTCACAAATAGTTTTACGTTTTTGTCCAAAAGGCTTTCAATAAAGGCTTGAGCCAATGGCTGCCCCTCCTCGGGAGAGGTGCCTGTCGCAATCTCGTCGATCAGCATAAGCGCGTTGCCATCGGCATTGGCATACATTTCAGATAGTGCCGACAAATGAGCCGAAAACGTCGAAAGGTTCTGTTTGAGGTTTTGCTCATCACCGATACAAACTAAGACCTTATCAAGATCTTTGGGGATGCGAGCCTCACTCGCGAAGACCGGCAAACCTGCAGCAGCAAGACAGACATTCAAGCCGACTGATTTTAACAAGACCGTTTTTCCACCAGTGTTTGGCCCGGTCAGAACAAAAGCATGCTTCCAAGATATGTCATTTGTGACGACACCTCTTTCTAGCGCCAATATAGGGTGAGAAAGTTTCTCGAAACTCAATTCGTCACTCCATTCGGCACTAGCCAAATGGAGTTTTCCCTTGGTTTCTTCGTTGAGTGTTTTGAGGGAGGCCGCAAGGTCCGCAAAGCTTCCTAGTAAATCCGAAAGGGCTAAAAGATCTTGATTGGTAAGAAATTCTTTGAGCAGTGGCTGGGTATTGCGAACGACGTCAGCCAAAATTTTCTCAATCTCGCGCTGAATTTCTTTATCGGTAATCTTGAGCTGATTGTTCCATTCGACCACATCTTCCGGCTCGACAAATAAAGTCGCCTCACTATTGGAGACATCGTGAATGATCCCTGGGACCTTGCCTTTAAAGTTAGCCTTAATCGGAAGCACATACCTTCCATCTCGCAAAGTTACATAATCATCTTGTAGCAAGTGCGCAAAAGTCGTCGAATGAAGATAGTCTTCCAAACGTTTTGTAATTTTCTTGTGGAGTTCGGCAGCCAATTCGCGAAGTGCGGCTAAGTCGCTGGTGGCATCGTTGACAATTTCACCTTGAGGATCAAGAAGTCTAGAGTGAGAATCATACCAATTTTCCAAACGGTCTAAACCCGAGAAAACTTGTTTTAGCGAAGTGTCTGCCTTGAAGTGTTTGCGCACATAATGGTGCAAGTCGAGCACGCATCTTTGGAAGTCGATCAAGGAAACAAACTCTTCTAAATCGATGGCACCAAAGCGATCCATACGCCGAAAGAGTTCATCGAGCTCCCCCACTCTTGAGTGAGGGCTTCGAAGAGCTTTATCTGAAAAGACTTCAAACATCTCCAGCACAGCTTCAGATTGTGCCTTGGAGCCATTCGCATCCAAACGCCCTGGCTGCCATTCACCGCACAAACGCTGCCCCGTGGCACTTTTGGCGCGAGCTTTTAGTTCGGCCTGAAACGCAGGCCACTCCAAGCTTTTTAACGCATGTTTACTGACTTCTATCACTATGGGAGAAACCTAGATCTTCGCTGAGCAATCTGCAACTCGATGATTTGGAATTTAACTGGACCTCAGCCATGCATCAAAGCCATCGTCCAGCTCGGTTGTGATCACCTCGGAACGTGTGACAATAACATGGCCAGGCTGCCCCTTGAGACTCTTAAGATAGCGTTTTTCAGCCATATCCACCATGCCATAGCGGCTCGTGCGCGCCTTGGAGTTATAAAGCGCTAGCTGCGCAGCCCAGGTTACGACTTCTAGTGGCAAGTCTTGTTTGGAAGATAACCCTTTCTGGCCCCTCGGTATCCAAACATGAGCTCCACCAATGCCTCGAACGTGAAACCACACATCTCTTGAATTGGCCTTTCTTAGTAGCTCTGCATTTTCACTTTGCTTTTTTCCAACGAGAGCGACAATTCCTGAAGGATGTTCGAGCCTCAACCCAGGAGACTGGGCCTTCCTAGAATTCTTCGATTGAGAGATAGCCTTCACCTCTGAAACTTTTTGTCTATTGGGAACACCATTTGAAACTTTGCCAGAAGGAGTTTCGGCCGCCTCGCCTACCTTCTCGGATTCTGATATCGCTTCCGCATCTGCAACCTGAGCGAGAACATCATGCATCCTCTTCTCTGCGCCTTGAACTTTTCGAACAAAGCGGCGTCTTAGTCCAAACAATTTGTCTTGTGCTTCGGAGCGATTCTCTACTTTAAACGCGGGCAAAGTGCCTTCGGAGTTTAGCGACTGCAATCCATCGAGAAGATCTTCCGGCCATGCCACCTCATCTCCCCAAGATGCGGGATATGACCTTAAGTGTGCACAGATCAAATCGAACTGCTTCAGCCCTCTTCGAGATTCATCGATGTCCTGTTGAATTTTCTGAATCAACCGTTTGTCTTTGCCTCGTTGCTTATAATCTTCTCGGGCCACAACTTGGCTATCCTGCCCGGAACCAGATTCCGAACTCAAATCAATCGACATCATCTGAACATGTCTCACAAAGGGGCTTTTCCCCTCATCCTTGACGTTCACATCAAAAATGGCCTGAGTTCCCTTTTGTAGAAACTCCAGAGTCCCGCCGCCCTCAAACTCAAAACGCAACACGACGCTCTCCTCAGTATGAAACACGCTAGGTTCCTCGACGAGGCGACGATTGAGCAGATGAGCCCTGACGTAGAGTTGAACGGGATCGGGCTTAGGATTCCACTGAGGCTTTAAGAACAAACGCTGCTCCCTCGTGGGAACATCCAAACTTAAGTCACTGAATTCTTGGCCCCTATAGAGCCAAACACCCTTTCGGGGGCCCGGAAAAAACTCGATTTCATACATCCACCCCTTGTCGTTGCGGAAACTGCGAAATCGCTGCAATTGGCAACCAGGCCGAATCAGCTTGACTTCAGGCGTTAACCCCTTAATAATCCGATGCTTAAAAGACTTTATCATTGACAGAACTTCCCCTAGAGGACTTTTACTATAAAAGCTTTCTACTAAAGCATTAGGTTGGGTAAACAGTATTATGGCCGCAAAGAAAAAAACCTCCACAAAAAAGACAACAAAAAAACCTGCGGCCAAAAAAGCGGCAAAAAAATCTACTAAAACTGCAAGCAAAGCTAAAGCTCCTGCTAAAAAAGCATCAGCCAAGACAAAAGCTGCAACAGCAAAGAAATCTACAGCAAGTAAGATCAACAAAGCCACTAAAGCTGCAAAAGCCAAAACGAAAACTTCTGCCGCAGCAACTAAGGCTACTGTTAAAGCTAAAGCCTCCAAAGCTAAAGCCTCCGAAGCCAAAGCATCGAAATCTACGACTGCAAAAGCTCCAAAGGTTTCCGCAAAAGCTGCTGCCACTAAAACGACTAAAGCTACCAAGTCTACTAAAACCAAAACTACCAAGAGCGGCCTTACTCAAGAAGTCTCAAAAAAAGCCGCAACAAAAAAACTTTCTGCAGTTGATCAACGTCGCGCAGACGCAGCTGCAGCTATGCTAGCTGCCCTAGAAGATGATCACGAAGAAGAAGACGATGATGACGATGAGTTTGATCCAGAAGCTTTCTTAGCTGCTTCTGGAGGCAAAGGTCTCATCCGCTCTCATGTTATGAGAAAAGAACGTGTGGACTTGCACTTACCAGTACGCTTCCGCATGATGCGCGGACCTTTGGTATTCAATGCCATTTTATTGAACCTTTCAAAATCGGGCGTATGCCTCGAGACTTCAGACCAACACGTTGAAGGAACCGTTCTTAAAATCGAAATTCCCCTTCCACACACTTCAGAGCTTTTTGCAGTCCCTGCGGAAGTGGTTTGGTGGAACAAGATTTCTGGAACTGGAAAGTCAGCCACACATCACATTGGTCTTAACTTCCAACAGATGTCTCTCGCCAAAAGAACTGTGATCAACAACTTCATTCAAACTCGCCGAGACGAAATCGTCATGGCAAAAATCGGTTTGGACAAGTTTGCTGACTCAGCTCCGGTCAGTGGATTGGACTGATCCTCAGTC